>DASUVX010000064.1:0-7006 GCA_036378735.1 Pseudonocardiaceae bacterium
GTTTGGCGACGCGCGGCGAGCGAGAGCGGTGCCGCGGTGCGTATAGCTGTGGCCAGCTGTTCGGGGGTCAGCTCGGCGTGCTCGGCGACTTGCAATGCGGTCAGCGCATCAATCCACGTCTCGCCAGTGGTCGCTGCTCGCTGGCCGGCAGCAGCCGACTGCCGGGCCTGCTCAGCGGGGTCGGCGTTGTGTTCCAGCATGCCCAGCACATGACTGAGCACGGCGGCGACGTCCCAGCCTGTGCAATCGGTAGGCCGGGCGAAATCCTCCGGCGTGAGCTGGTCGATCAAATCGATGAGGCGCCGATATTCGGCCTGCGCCAGCTGCATGGCCTCCTCGTGCGTTAGTGGCGGGATCTGCTCGATGGCAATGGCGGTCGACTGCATGGCAACTCCTAAGCTGGTTACGGGGCGGGTACCGGGGAGAGGGGCTCCGATAACGCGCCGGCGTGGGCCAGCCAGCCCTCTAGATCGGACTGGTCGAACTCGCGCCACGGGTCCAGCGCGGGAAGTTGCCGCAGCAGCTCAAACGCCTGCTCGACGCGGCGACCGCGCACTACGGGCGTATGGCAGCCGGCGATCGTGGTTACGCCGAGGCGGCGGACCGCATCCACGCACTGTCCCCACTTGCTCTGGTCGAGATAGCGGTGCCACGGCGCGACCAGCCGCGCGCCGAGGAACTGCCCGTCGCGGAACTCATCTTCGGCCAGATCATCTGCATCGATCATCCGGTGTGGCGTGTTGGTGGCGAAGGTATCCACCGACCAGAACACGCCGGTGGAGGTATCGAGCAGGCCGCGGGTGGTCGGGTTGTCGAACACCGGGGGGCGTGCGGCGACGAGGATCCGGTCGCCTGCGTCGATCTGGTCGCCGTCGTTGACGAACCGGCAGCGGGGCAGCGGCGTATCCCACTCCTCGGCCATCCGTCCGATGCTGAACCAGGTGGTCAGCAGCGTCGCATTCGGGCACGCGTCGAGCACCGGCAGCAGGTTTCCGGCGTGGTCGCGGTCGTCGTGGGACAAGAAGACCCACCGGATGTCGGCCGGATCGACCAGCTCGGCCACCGTGGCCAGCCACTGCTGGCGGCAGGCCGGCGCGCCGGTGTCGACCAGAACCGGTTCCCGGCCGCGGATCAGCATCGAATGCATGGGGAAGTGACCGACCGGCGGGGCGTCCAACCCCCAGGTGATCAGAGAGGTGTCATCGGCGATCTGGTGGGGCAGCACGTCGTGTGGGGCTGGGACAGTCATCGGGGCTCCTGAGGAAGTGTTGAATCAGTGCTGAGAAGGAGCTGGAACCATCTCGGCGAGATACATGTCGATCACCCGATCCAGCTGCCGGGTCCACCGGTCCCCACCGGGCTCGTTGGCGTTCTGCTGCGCGACCAGCCCGGCGATCAGCGCGGTGTAGAGGTCGACGTCAGCGGGGTCGGTGACGCCTACGCCGGCGAGTACTCGACGCCCCCAGTCGAGCACCTCGCGCGCCACTGCATAGGACTGCTCCGACGGCTCGAAGCCGGGAATGGTGCGCTGGAACAGCAGCTGGTAGCGCACCGTGTCCTCGGTGCAGAACTCGACGAACTGGTGGGCCAGTTGGCGCAACGCCGCCGTCGGCTCGCCGGGCGGATCCAGCGCGCGACGCCGGTCGAGTAGGTCACGGTTGGCGTCGGCGAACATCGCGTCGTAGATGGCGTGCTTGGACGGGAAATAGACGTAGAGCGACTGGGCTCGCAATCCGACGCGTGCGCCCAGATCCCGCATTGACAACCCACCGAGACCATCGGTCCTCACCAGCTCCCACGCGACGTCGAGAATCTCCCGCCGAGTGGCTTCGAACCGCTCAGCGCGCCTGTCACGTATCGGTGAAACTGACATCGTCAGATAGAATGAACACTGTCAGGTGGATTGTCAAGGGTGCGGGCGGCACGTCACCGGTTGATCATGCAGCGCAACCGGCGGCCCGCTGTGCCGAGCCGCGGTCGAGGAGTCGCCGGGGCAGAGCTCGACGGTTGGGGGCCGTGGGATCCCAGCCCGGCGAACTCGCCAACATTTGTGGTAGCGGCGGGTCCGCTGAAGCGCTCAGATTGTCGGTGCTCGTTGCGACAATGGTGGCGTGACCACGCTGGTGGAGGAGCGCAGCGACGCCCGCATTCACGGGCTGCTGGACGGGCTGCGGGAGGCTGAGGCTGATCTGCGGCGGTCCTATGCGCGCGTTCTTTCAGTGGTCGCGGAGTTGGACGCGGGAAGGGTGGGTGCCACCGCCGGATTCGGTACCACCGCGCGTTTGTTGGCGGCGGTGCTGAATCTGTCGAAAGGAGAAGCCAAGGCTCGAGTAGAGCAAGCCGCCCTGCTCACGCCACGTCGATCGCTGACCGGCGAGGTGCTGCCGCCCGAGCTGCCCGCCACCGCCGCCGAACTCGCCGCCGGCGCCATCGGGCCTGCGCATCTACGTGTGATCACCGCAACCATGCGCGGGATCCCGCCCTCGATGGATCCCGAGGCAGTTGCGCAGGCCGAGCAGATGATGGCAAGTTCGGCGTGCCGGTTCGATCCGGCGGCGTTGACCCGCATCGGTGAACGCCTGCTGGCTTGCCTCGACCCAGACGGTCCCGAGCCCGCCGACGAGCCCGAACAGACCCGTGAGTTGCGGGTCCGCACTGGCTCCGACGGGACCGTCAGCCTGACCGGGCGGCTGGACCCGGAGGGCGGGGCCCGGGTACTAGAGGTGCTGAACTCGCTCAACGGCCGCCGGCCGGCGGCGGACGGCGTCCCCGATCTGCGCAGCACCGCGCGCCGCAACGCCGATGCCCTCGTGGAGGCGATGAGCAGCCTGCTCGATCAGGGCGATTTGCCCAGCAGGGGCGGCCAGCGCCCGCATCTGGTGCTCACCATGAAACTGGCCGACCTGATCGACGGCCTCGGCTCGGCCGTACTGGACACCGGCGGACGACTGTCTGCCGCTGAAGCCCGCCGGCTGGCCTGCGACGCCTGCATCGTGCCCATGGTGCTCGGCAGCGACTCGATGCCGCTGGATGTCGGGCGCCAACAGCGGCTGGCCACGGCGGCGCTGCGCGACGCACTGGCGCAACGTGACCAAGGCTGTGCATTTCCGGGTTGCGATCGGCCGCCCCGCTATTGCCACGCCCACCACCTCAAATCGTGGCTGGATGGGGGAGAGACAAAGCTAGCCAATTTGTGCCTGCTGTGCGAACGGCACCATGTCATCGTGCACCGTCAAGAATGGCATATCCGGCTCGACGCACGCGGATATCCAGAATTTATTCCACCTAATATACTGGACCGCACCAGAACGCCACTTCGCGATCCGCTCCGGCAGTAGCGCGTGCTTGTTGACTACCTGACCACGTTCACCCGGGAATCCCTCGAACGGCAAGACGATACGCTCGGTTCGATGGACATCGACGTCAGAACGCTGCGCACCGACGAGTGCGGACGCGTGAAGGTGCCGGCCTGGCAGCTGCATGCGCTGCGGCGATAGCGATTGCGGCGCGCGATGAAGTTGACGGTGTTCGGCGCGACCGGGGCCACCGGTGAAGAGATCGTTCGAGCCGGACTGGCTGCGGGCCACGAGGTGACCGCGGTCGTGCGGCGCCCCGACGCGATTCGAGTCGCGGACCCCGAGCTGCGCGTGGTAGCCGGTGATGTTCTTCAGAGTCCGCTTGACCGCTACCTCGTGCATCCCTTGCTGTGGTGGGCTTTCGGCCCGGTGTATGAGGATATGCGCCGGATGGAGACGCTGGTCGCGGCCAGCGACCGGGACTGGACGGTGTTCCGACCGCCCCGCCTGACCCACGCCGCCGCGACCGGGCGTTACCGTCTCGCGGTGGATGCCCCGTTGCCGCGTGCCTGGACTATCTCCCGTGCCGACCTCGCCGCCGCGATGGTGGCCGCCGTGCGCGACTCGACCACGGTCGGGCATACGGTGAGCATCGCGGCGTGAGTGTGAAGCTGGCGCCGTCGGCGGCCGTGGACCGTGGTCTCGCCGCTGACCTGGTCGCGGCTGGAGGTGCCGCGCTACTGGTCGCGGTGGCGGCGGTAGCCGGTGCCCGGTTGCTCGACGACGGGGTGCCGTTGCACGTCGACGCCCCACCGTTGGGTGCGCAGTGGCTGCCGCACACCGGCCCCGGCACGGCTCCCGCGGTGCTCATCGCGCTGCTGGTGTGCCTGCGGGGACCCGAGTTGGCGGCCCGGCTGCCCTGGCGACGGCTACTCGGGCTCTCCGCTGCGATGTCGCTGGCGTGGACTATCAGTCTGGCGCTGATCGACGGGTGGCAGCGTGGCGTGGTTGATCGGCTGACCACCTCGACCGAGTACCTGCACGATGTGCCCAGGGTCGGTGACGTAGGCGGAATGCTGCGCAGCTTCGCCGAGCACATCCAGGGCTTGCAGCCCGGGTCCTGGACCACGCACGTCGCCGGGCACCCTCCTGGGGCCTTGCTGGTCTTCGTCGGCCTGGATCGGCTCGGGCTGCCCGGCGGGGCGCCGGCGGCGCTGCTGTGCATGCTGATCGGATCGTCGGCGGGGGTAGCAGTGGCGGTAACGCTGCGCGCCCTGGGCGCGCAGGCGATCGCCCGCGCTGCGCTGCCGTTCGGTGCGCTGTGGCCTGGTGCGATCTGGATAGGGGTGTCCGCGGACGGACTTTTCGCCGGAGTGCTGGCGTGGGCCGTCGCGCTGCTCGCGATCGGCGCATCCCGCAGCCGGCTTGACCGTTTGGCCGTCGCCGCGTCCGCGGCCGGCGGGCTGCTGCTCGGCGCGACGCTGTTCTTGTCCTACGGGCTGGCGCTGGCCGGCCTGCTGCCGCTGGCCATCGCGGTCGTCGCTCGCCGGTTCGCCCCGTTGCTGGTCGCCGGCGCCGCGGCGGCGGCCGTGGTCGCCGCCTTCGCTGCTGCCGGATTCTGGTGGCTCGACGGGTACCACCAAGTCATGACCCGGTACTACCAGCCGGGCGAGTACGGCCTGGTGCGTCCATACGGCTACTGGGTGTGGGCCGACCTGGCGTGCCTGGCGGTGGTGCTGGGCCCGGCCGGGGTGGCCGGGCTGCGGCGCGGGTTCGCCCCCGCGGGGATGGCTGCCGTTAAAGACTCCCGAAACCGGGGTTGGTGGTTCTTGAAGAGCCCCCAACTGGTGTGCGCGGCGGCGGGGATCGCGGTGCTCGTCGCTGATCTGTCCGGGCTGAGCAAGGCCGAGGTGGAGCGGATCTGGCTGCCGTTCGCCGTCTGGCTGATCGCCGGCACCGGATTGATTCCAGCACGCCAGGCTCGCTGGTGGTTGGCCACCCAGGCGGTGGTCGCGCTGGGCGTCAACCACCTGCTGCTCACGACGTGGTGACCGGCTCGCGCAGCGGGTCGGTGGCGAACCGGGCGATGCCTTCGGCGAAACTCACCCGCGCCCGGTAACCGAGCAGCTCCGCGGCCCGCGCCGGGTCCGCCGTCACATGCCGGACATCACCCGGGCGCGCACCACCGACGATCTGCGGTGCCGGCCCGCCCATCGCCTGGGACAGCTCGGTGGCCAGCTCGCCGACGGAGCGCGGCTGCCCGGAGCAGACGTTGACCGGCTCGCACCGCCCGACCGGTGGTGGTGCGGTCAACGCCAGCGCGTTGGCCGCCGCGACATCGGAGACGTGCACGAAGTCCCGGCGCTGCCGCCCGTCTTCCATCACCTGCGGGGCCGCGCCGCGGGCCAGCGCCGACCGGAAGATCGATGCCACCCCGGCGTAGGGGGTGTCCCGAGGCATCCGGGAGCCGTAGACGTTGTGGTAGCGCAGCGCCCACACACCCCCACCGGTCTGCCGGGCCCACGCCGCGGCGAGCTGTTCCTGCGCCAGTTTCGTGGCGGCGTAGGTGCTGCGCGGATCCAGCGGGGCATCCTCGGCCACCAGCAGCGGCTCCAGATCGGCGCCGCAGTGCGGGCAGGGCACCTCGTAATGCCCGGCGGCGATGTCCTCGGCTCGTCGCGGTGCAGCCGGCACCACTCCGTGGGTGGGGCAGGCATAGCGGCCCTCGCCATAGACGACCATCGAGCTGGCCAGCACCAGCCGGCGCAGCCCTGCCTTGTGCATCGCGGCCAGCAGCACGGCGGTACCAAGATCATTGTTGGCGGTGTAGTCCGGGGCGTCGGACGGATCCAGGCCGTGGCCCACCATCGCCGCCTGGTGGCATACCGCATCGACATCAGTCAGCAGGCGGCCGAGTAGCACACCGTCCCGGACGTCGCCACGGACCAGCTCATGTCCGGCCACCCATGTCGGCGGCGACCCGGAGCCGTGCGCCTGCGGCAAAAACGCGTCCAGTAAGACCACGGAGTGCCCGTCGGCAGCGAGCATGTCGGCGATATGCGAGCCGATGAAACCCGCGCCGCCAGTGATCAGGATTCGCACCCGCCGCACGCTACGTCAGCTAGCTGGTGGGTACCCATGAGGGTTCGCTGTCACCTGAATGGGTGGCAGTCGGCTTGGGTTGCATGGTCGGGGTCAGCAACGGGTAACCCGCTAGCGCAAGCAAGACTGGGGTGAACCAACCACAGTCGCTGCTTGCCCGGACGAAGTCCGAGCGGTGGCCATGAGCCGCCGATAATAAGGGCCGTGGACAGGTATTTGCCGGCTTACGCGGCCAGTATTTCGCCACCAGGGCTTCTGTCGCCCGCTGCTCACGCAATTGCGGAAAGTTTCATTTGTTTCCGTTGGCAACGGGTTCCTGGTGGGAACGAAAGAGGGAGGGAAGATCATGAGGATCACCGACGTCTTCCGGTTTGGTTACGGTGGCGGTGACCACGATAACGACCACGGCCACCACGGTTGGGGCAGCTATGGCGGCGGCTCGAACTACAGCAGCTGGGGCGGCTACGGCAGCGGTTCGAACTGCAGCAGCTGGGGCGGCTACGGCGGCGGTTCGAACTGCAGCAGCTGGGGCGGTTATGGCGGCGGTCACGGCCGTAAGAAGCACGATAAATGTGACTACTAATCGACTCTGCATGAGTTCGGGCGGC
>DASUVX010000065.1:0-10557 GCA_036378735.1 Pseudonocardiaceae bacterium
GAGGTGCGTTCCACGATCGTGCCGGACGCCCACGGCGGCAACCTCGACACTCCCGAGGTCCGGGCCGGGGTGACGGCCTATTTCGGGGTCAACGTGCCGGGCGCGATGTTTTCCATCGGTGACGGGCACGCCCGCCAGGGCGGCGGCGAGGTCTGCGGGGTGGCCGTCGAGGCTGCCATGACCACCGTCCTGGCGGTGGACCTGGTCAAGGGCGTGTCCACACCGTGGCCGCGGCTGGAGTCCGACACCCACCTGATGAGCATCGGGGCGGCCAGGCCGCTGGAAGACGCCTACCGCATCGCCCAGCACGACCTGGTGACCTGGCTGGCCCAGCTCAGCGGCCTGGAGCTGCTCGATACCTACCAACTGGTGGCCCAGGCCGGCGACGCACCAGTCGGGAACGTCTGCGACCCCAACTACACCTTCGTGACCAAGCTGGCCAAAAAATACCTCCCCAGCCCAGTCACCGCCTACGGCGACGTCCATGCCCGGCTGCGCCAGCGCGCCGCCCACCGGCCCACAACGGACAAGTCATGACCACCTCGCCATGCCTTTCCTCGCCCGCCGCAGGGCGAAGTGTTCTTACCCGCCCACGACCGCCCCGAGGGCTCCTAACTCGGGCGGGCAGCGACACCGTGCCGGACGGGGCGACGTGATCCTCGCGATCGATCAAGGAACATCGGGCACCAAGGCGCTGGTGGTGTGCCCGGAACGGGGCGTGATCGGGGCGGCTGAAGTGGCAGTGTGCTGCTGCTATGGGCCGGGCGGATCGGTGCAGATCGATCCACGGCTGCTGCTGGGCTCGGTCCTCGACGCCGGGCGCCAGGCCATCGCGGCGGCCGGCGAACCGGTAATCGCGATCGGGCTGGCCAATCAGGGCGAGACCGTGCTGGCCTGGGACCCAGCCACGGGCGCGCCGCTGACCGCGGCGATCGGGTGGCAAGACCGGCGAGCGAGCACCGTGTGCGCGCAGTTGACACCCCATGCCGAACAGCTACGGGAGATCACCGGGCTGCCGCTCGACCCGTATTTCGCCGCCCCGAAAATGACCTGGATCCGCAACCATCTGACCCGCGACGGGGTGGTCACCACCAGCGACGTGTGGCTGGTCCACCAGCTGACCGGCGCGTTGGTCACCGACGCGGCCACCGCCGGGCGAACCCAACTGCTCGACCTGGACACCGCCAGCTGGTCACCGGCAGCGGTGGAGATTTTCGGCCTGTCCGGCGAGCGACTCCCGGAGATCGTCGATGCGGCCGGGCGGGTGGGAACGACGACGGTGTTCGGCGGTGAGGTGCCGCTGACCGGGCTGCTGTGCGATCAGCAGGCCGCGCTGCTGGCCGCCGGCGTGACGCACCCGGGCATGGCCAAATGCACCTACGGCACCGGCGCATTTGTGCTGGCCCACACCGGACCACGTCCCCGCCGTTCGACAACCGGGCTGGCCGCCTGCCTGGCCTGGCGCCTGGCCGGGCAGACCAGTTACTGCCTCGACGGGCAGGTCTACGCCGCGGCGTCGGCGGTGCGCTGGCTGACCGACCTCGGGGTGATCACCGGTGCCGCAGACCTTGACCGGGTGGGCGCCACCGCATCCGACGCCGGTGGGGTCAGCTTCGTTCCCGCGCTAGCCGGCCTGGCCGCGCCCTGGTGGCGCAGCGACGTGCGTGGCGCCTCAGCGGGCTAGGTCTCGACACCAGCGCGGGCCAGCTGGTGCACGCCCTGTGCGAGGGCATCGCCGCCCAGGTCGTCGAACTCGCCACCGCGGTCGCCACCGATGCCGGTGCGCCGCTGACCAGCCTGCGCGTCGACGGCGGCCTGACCCGTTCGGCGCTGCTCATGCAAACCCAAGCCGACCTGTTGCAACTACCCATCGAGGTGTCCGCGCTGCCCGACGGCACCGCCCTGGGCGTGGGCGCCCTGGCGCGCCTGGGTTTCGATCCGCACCTGACCGCAGACCAAGTGATCCCCCCGTGGGAACCCGCTGCCGTCTACCAACCCCGCATCAGCGCGGCGCGCGCGGCCGAGCGCCTCGCGCGCTTTCGTTCAGCCGTGGCCAGGCTCCTGGACACGCGATGACCGTCACGATCACGGGCGAGCTGCCCCAAGGAATCTACGACGTGGCCGTCGTCGGTGCCGGGGTGGTGGGCACGGCCATCGCCCGCGAGCTGGCCCGCTACCCGGTGCGCGTGGCGCTGCTCGAGGCCTGCGACGACGTCGGCAACGGCACCTCGAAAGCCAACACCGCGATCCTGCACACCGGATTCGACGCGACCCCGGGAACTTTGGAATCCCGGCTCGTGCGCGAGGGCTACCAGCTGCTCAGCGCCTACGCCACCGAGGCCGGCATCCCCCTGGAACGACCGGGTGCGCTGGTGGTGGCCTGGGCCGATGACCAACTCGCCGCGCTGGCAGCGCTGGTCGACAAGGCCCAACGGAATGGATACCACCAGCTACGGGTGATCGGCGTGGAGCAGCTGCGGGCCCGCGAGCCGCACCTCGGACCGGGAGCGCGCGGCGCGCTCGACGTACCCGGCGAGAGCATCATCTGCCCATGGACGACGACGCTGGCCTTCGCGACCCAGGCCGTGCTCAGCGGGGTCGACCTGCATCTGCGCTGCCGAGCGGACAAAACCATCACCGGCGCAGCGGTGCACCAGATCGTCACCCGCCGAGGCGTCGTGCAGGCCCGTTACCTGGTCAACGCCGCGGGCTTGTACTCCGATGAGATCAACCGGCAACTCGGGCACACCGAATTCACCGTGAGTCCCCGACGGGCCAGCTGATCGTGTTCGACAAGCTGGCCCGCGGCCTGATTCACCACATCCTGCTGCCGGTACCCACCACCCGCGGCAAGGGCGTACTCGTGGCGCCGACCGTGTACGGCACCGTGATCCTGGGACCGACCGCCGAAGACACCAACGACAAGACCGCCACCGCGACCTCTGCCGAGGGCCTGGCGTTGCTGCGCCACCACGGCGCACGGATCATGCCCGACCTGCTCGATGAGGAGGTCACCGCGATCTACGCCGGACTGCGCGCAGCCACCGAACACCACGACTACCAGATCCACTGCCACCCCGATCAGCGCTACCTGGTCGTGGGCGGGATCCGTTCCACCGGCCTGACCGCCTCAATGGCCATCGCCAAACACGCCACCAGGTTGCTGGCCCAGGCCGGATTGGACCTGGGTACTGCCCGCGAGCTGGCGCCCGTGCGGATGCCCAACCTCGGGGAGGCGTTGCCGCGCCCCTACCAGCGCAGCGAACTCATCGCCACCGACGCCGAGTATGGCACCCTGGTCTGCCACTGCGAACGGGTCAGCCACGGGGAAATCCGCGACGCGCTGCACAGCCCGATACCGCCGATCTCACTCGGCGGGCTGCGCCGCCGCACCCGCGCGCTCAACGGCCGATGCCAGGGCTTTTACTGCGGCGTGGCCATCAGGCCCCTGTTGGACCAACACCGCACCACCACGATCACCCACCCCACCAGCACACCGCACCCGGCGCACCGCAGGGTTGACGTGCTGGTCATCGGCGCCGGACCGGCCGGCTTGGCCGCGGCCGCCGCACTGGCCGCCGCCGGTGCCGGCAAGGTCGAGGTCCTCGACCGACAGCAATACGCCGGTGGCCTCACCCGACTCTGGCGCCACACCCGCGACCCCCACCGCTATCTCGACGCTATGACGCACGCCGGAGCCAACCTGCACACCGGCGTCACCGCCACGGGCTGGGCCGGTCCCCGCACCGTGGACACGACCAGCCCGGCGGGACGACAACGGATCACTGCCACGGCCGTCGTGCTGGCCACCGGCGCCCGGGAACGCCCACGCAACGCCCGATGGATCCCCGGGGACCGGGCACCCGGCGTCCTCACCACCGGACAGCTCCAGCAGCTCACGCACTCGCGCCAGCCGATGGGACGCCGTGCTGTGATCGTCGGCGCGGAGCCGGTCAGCTACTACGCGCTGCGCACCCTGCGCCAGGCAGGTGTTGAGGTCGTGGCGATGGTCACCGAGCTGCCCCGCCATCAATCGCCCCTCACGACCCACCTCGCCGCACGGTGGCGTCACTGCGTCCCCCTGCTCACCAGCGTCGCGGTCACCGGTGTGGTCGGCCACAACCAGGTGGAGGGCGTCACGCTGCACCGCGCCGACGGCCGCACCACGATGATCAGCTGCGACACCATCGTGTTCACCGGGGACTGGATCCCCGATCACGAACTCGCCCGCAGCGGGGCCATCCCTCTCGACCGGGCACCCGAGGTCCGGCTGTCGACACCGCCCTGCGTACCTGTCAGCCCGGGGTCTTCGCCGCTGGTGACCTGCTGCACCCAGGGGGGACCGCCACCATCGCATAGTTTGAGGGCCGAGCCGTTGCCCGATCCGTGCTGCGGTACCTGTCCGGCCAGCCCTGGCCGACCTCGCTCGTACCCGTACGGGTCGACAAACCGCTGCGGTGGGTCACCCCCAACCGCATTGCCTCCGCCGGCCCCCGACACCGGTTCCTGGTCCAGACAGCTGAGTTCCTCACTCTGCCGCTGCTGCTGGCCTGCCAAGACGGAGAAGTCCTGCACCGGGCCCGCGCGATGCGCACCCTCGTGCCGAACCGGACCTACCGCCTAAGCGCGGACTGGATCGCTGCAGTCAATCTGGCCGGCGGACCGATACGGATCACCATCCATAATCACGACCACACTGCCAGCCACCGGCAGGCGACGAAGGGATGGGACGCATGCGACTAAGCCGGTACCCAACATGGGTGGTTACGGTCGTGGCGACGATGGTCATCCTGGCCGGCTGCCAGGCAGGAGGACCAGAGCCTACGGCCACTGGCCACCCTCGCGCGCCGGTCGTGCTGTTTCCGGCGTTTCACCTGACCAAACTGCTGGTCACCGTCCACGATCAGGCGGCAGCTCCCGAGTGCCCCCGCTCCGGCAGCTTCGAAGACTGGTACCGCAACGACCACCCCAGCATGACCTTCAACCAGGTCTGCCAGGACAAGCTGCTCACCCTACGCTACCACCCCAACCCATCCATACCCATGCCCCAACGGTTTTCCAACCAGCAAGGAGTCACCGTCGAGGTCAAAAACTACGGCACCACCGACAGCGCACCGTTTTACGAGCCGCTCTACAAAACACTCGAATCCGCCGGTTACCGACGCAACCGCGACATCCGCGTCGCCGGCTACGACGCCCGGCTCACCCCCGACATCGGCGATTTCTGGCAACGCACCCAAAAGCTCATCGAAGACACCTACCACGACAACGGCAACCGCCCAGTACATCTAATCGGTCATTCCAACGGACCGCTGTACGCCCACTACCTGCTCACCCACACTTCGCGCGCCTGGCGTGCCCAGTACATCCACGGCTTCACCAGCCTGGCCGGCAACTTCCCCGGCCAGGGCCTGCTCTACCCGGTGCTGTTCACCGGACTCAACGTCGAAGACTTCGGCTACCCGCCGACCAAAGACAACGCCGCCAGCAGCGCCCGGCTCTACCAAAGCGCACCCTCGACCTACCTCAGCGCCGCCGACCCCACCATCTTCGGCAATCAAGAAACCATCCTGGAAGACGCCTCCACCGGCCGCAGCTACACCCCACGCGACTACCACCAGCTGATCACCGACGCGAAACTGGACTGGACCCAAGACATCGCCGACTACTACCTCGGCTTCGACAAGACCACCGACCCAAACTCATTACCCGATGTCGACATCTACGCCGAAAAAGGATCCGGTGTCCCCACCATCGTGGGCGCACGGCTCGACAACCTCACATCCGGACAAATCGTCACGCCCGCCACCAAGCTGCTCACCCGTGACGGCGACGGCAACCAAGAAGACATCACCAACAACGCCGTCCTCGCCTGGCACACCACGCGCTGCTACCACTTCAGCCTCACCGACAACCCCGGCGTCGACCACTTCGCCCTACCCAGCAACCCCAACGTGCTCCACCGACTACTGGTCAACCTGACCCGGCCACCACAACGATGCCCTTAATACCCCGTCAGCATCGTCGAGTGGCAGTCCGGGATGTGCGCCAAAGCGTGTCCATCGTCATCGTTTAAGACAGCAAGTTAGGTGGTGAATGGTGAAAGGCGTCGGTGGTGGTGACCACTCCGTCAGTCGTCACGTGACGGCGTAACCAGGCCATCTTCGGTGCGAGAAATACTGATCCAACACCAACCCCGTGCGGTCAGCGACCCAGTCCCGGCAGCCCATCAACTCCCGGCGCAGGCCCTCAGCGCGGCGGTCCTGCCACCCCAAAACCGCAGACAATGTCCAACCCGTGACCCGGGCCCAAGCCAGCACGCTCTAATCCTGATTGGCCAGCGACACCGCCTTGATGCGCCGTCCAGCCTTGCCACCGCCTGCCCGGCAGTCAACACCGAGTCCAGCAATTCGACAGAAGCCTGCTCCACCCCTCCATCAGCCCGATACCGCGGGCGCAGCGCAATCTCCACACCGGCCAGCACCGCACCATCCGGCCCGACCACCAGCGCTTTCGTGCCCGATGTTCCCTGATCAATCGCCAATACCGACACCGCCCATCTCCTCGCAACGTGTCCGTGCTGGTGGAAGCAGTTGCACGCGCACGGTGAGCAGATCCGTGCCGAGAATGCGCACAAAGAGCGCGTTGAACGCGCGTAATGGGTGCCAGCGCGTGATACGGCGTTGACGTGCCAGTGGGTCGTCGTCGGGCAGGATCTGGGCAAGACCCGTTACCCACCGGTATCGCCAGCCCACCCGCAGGCGCACCCGCACCCGGGGCTCGCGCTGGATATTGCGGACGTATCCCGCCCGGGCTCCGTGCTCCGCGATAATCCAGAACGTGGTACCCAGGTGCCCATTGCCTACCGGTGTGCGACGCGGCTGACCAGAAACTCGGCCGCGGGTCTCCAGGATGGCCAGCCCCAGGGGGTTGATCCCGACGCTCAACAACAGCCGGACCAGCGGATTGATCACCCACCGCTGCAGCATGCGCACGATGCGCACCTTGGTCCGGGGGCTCCGTGCGGTCAGCGCAAGGTTGGCCGCCAGCAGGATGCTCTGGATGATCGGTGCCGCGATCCCCGGCCACGCCCTGGTGTCCAGCGCGAACAACGCCCAGACCAAGGCGAGCGCCGCAACGGTGGCCATCACCAAGCCCCGCGGCGCCACCATACGAACGTATTGTTCCATACGACTGTATGATGCCAGGGGTGCAGCCCCTGTCAAGCCGCCGACCGCGAGAGGCCGCGCTGACCAACGCGGTGTTGCGTATCGTCGCCGAGCGTGGACTCGACCACGTCAGTGTTCGGGAGGTTGCCTCCACCGCCGGTGTGTCCATCGGCACCGTGCAGCACTACTTCCCGACCAAGGACGACATGCTGCTCGCGGCGTTTCAGGACGTGGTCAGGCGGATCCGGCAGCGGGTCAGATCGATTTGTGCCGGTCCTCACGTGCGGGACAACCTATCGGCTGTCCTTGATCAGCTGTTACCGCTTGACGAGGAGCGTGCCGCGGAGTCCCGCATCGTGCTGGCTTTCGCCGCGCGGGCAGCAACATCACCCGTGCTTGCCGGCGTTCAACAGATCATCCTGGCCGAGATCACCGATGCCCTCACCGAGGCATTCACCCTGGCCACCACAGGTCGGGCGACGGCCGAGCACTGCGGATTGGCAGCTCGCGTCGCGCTGGCTGCCGCCGACGGCTTGGCGCTGCACGCGGTGAGCACACCCGATTGGATCTCGGCAAGCGAACTATCCACCACCCTCGAGTTCCTACTAGGCGTGCTTCTGCCCATCCACCGGCCTCATGGCTAGCCAGCTCTGTCGGTAGGCTGGCGGAACGACGGGGCCGTTAGCTCAATAGGTAGAGCTGCAGACTTCAATCTGCGGGCGTCACTACACGCGACTAACTCCACCACCAAGAATTCCGCTGGATGAGGACGTGTGGGTAGTGGTTCGAGGTCCGTCGGACAGCCTCCCTGCTCCGACCATGGCACCGGCAGGCGGCGGGGGTGGCATTGCAGTGGTTGCATTTGTGGTTGCATTCGTTCGTGATCAGCAAGGCTCGGGAGTCGGCACGCCCGCGCCTACGACCTGCCTATACTGCTGGGGTGATCATCCCTGGTCGCTGGGTCGACGACCTTGAAAGCGAGCGTACCGAGAGGTACCGGGGGTTCGAATCCCTCTGCTTCCGCTGCTCAGCCCACGTTTCCACGATCTTGTTCCTCGGTGGTCTCGTTGACGGCAACGTCTCGTCGATGACAGCGCCGAGCCGGGCTAGCGCGGCGGCGTGCTCGTCGAGGTTGCCCTGGGCGTAGACGGTCATCGTGACCTTGATGTCAGAGTGGCCGGCGATCTCCCGAACGATGTGCGCGCCACTCCGAGTGCTAGCAGAAGCGACACGCACGTGTGGCGGAGGTCGTGAGGCCCGCTCGCTCGCGCAGGTCTCGCCACTGCTTGCTCAGGAGGGACGGTGGGATCGGTCGGACATCTGGAGTGAACACGAGTCCTGACTCGTGCCAGCGGTCACTGGCGTTTTGCCGTTCAACGTCCTGGCGTTGCTGGTGTCCTCGTAGTTCCTCGACGACCACCGCGGGCAGCGGCACGGTTCGGCGTGAGGTCCGGGTCTTGGGCGCTTGAGTTCGCTGCGACGCAGGCCGAGTACGACGGCGCACAGGTACAGCGCATAGAGCCGGTCCTCACGGATGGACGCGAGGAGGGTCCGCGCTGTGACTGGGTCGAGACCCTGACCGACCCTCGTAGTGAGGGGTGGCCACACGCACGAGTTTGGCGACGTTGCGCAGCACAGCGTGGGCGAACTGGACCATGCGTGGGGAGAGAACCCGCTGACCACCACCCGGGCCGTCGGTTCGCTTGGTCCTGAGTTCGGTCACAATGTGGCGCACGTCGATCGGCGTCAGCGCGTCGAGGTACTTTCGTCCGAGCGCGGGTTTGATGTGCTGCCGGACCATCGTGTCGTAGCCGGCGTACGTGCTGGCCCGCAGCTCAGGCTTGACGACGGGTTCTAGCCAGTAGTCCAGGTAGTCACTGAGCCGCTGCCGGGTTTGTGGTCTGGGCACGCTGGCCTCAGCCGCGTCGATCACCTTGTCGAGCCGGTCACGGGCTTCCTTTCGGCTCTTGCTGTGCACACGCACCCGGCGGCGACCACCACCGGTTGTATCTGCCGGGCTCCACCGTCCTCTTTACTTCAGCACGCTGTTTTGGTGGGCAGATGCGGATCAGAGTCTGGTGCGACAGGGCCGGCGATCCGCGGCGCTGGCGAGACGTGCACGGCGAGGCATTCGCCGGTACCCGATGAAGGAGGCGCTGTCATGGGCGCAACGATGGAGCGCATATCGGTCAACGGCGTCGAGCTGGAGTTCGACTCCGCGGGCTCGGGTGAGCCGGTGGTGTTCATCCACGGCGGCGGTGTCGCGGACTCCTACCTGCCTTTGGCAGTTGAGCCGGCTTTACGAGACCACTACCGCGTGATCCGATACCGGCGGCGGGGACATGCTGGCAGCACCCCGATCGATGGCCCAGTGTCGATCGCCGAACACGCGCAGGACTGCCGGGCGTTGCTTGGCGCACTCGGCGTCACTCAGGCACACGTCGTGGGCCACTCCTACGGGGCCTTGGTCGCTCTGCGGCTGGCCGGCGACATCCCAGGAACCGTGGCCAGCCTAGCGCTGTTTGAGCCAGGGTGGCTCACCGTTCCCAGTGCGCCGCAGGTCCTCGAAACGCTGGGCCCGATCATGGAGAAGTACCTGGCGGGTGAGCGGGTGGCCGCGGTCGATGATTTCTTCTCCTGGGTGTTTGGCTCAGACTGGCGGGCGGAAGTCAGCCGCACGGTTCCCGGAGGTCCCGAACAGGCGGACAAGGACGCGGCCGCCCTGTTCGAGTCCGATCTTCCAACAGGGCCAGGGTGGTACTTCGGCGCCGAGGAAGCGGCTAAGATCAAACAGCCGGTGCTCTTCGTATCCGGGGCCGAAAGTCTGCCGGTGTACATCGAAAGCCGCGACCTATTTCACTCCTGGCGACCGCACACTGAGGACGTGGTAATGCCCGGAGCCAATCATCTGCTCCACATGCGCCACCCTGCTGATGCTGCGGCACGACTGACCGACTTTCTCAAGCGCCATGCCGTCACGGCCTAGCAAGATACTGAAGCCATGTCAGGAGTCTTCCCGCCGGGTGCGGCGGTCGCGCTGAGCCTGTCGTTCGACGACGCCCGAGCCAGCCAGCTCGAGGCAATCCGGATCCTGCAGGAGTACGGGATACGAGCGAGCTTCTATGTTTTGCCCACCGGTGTTGCGGCAGCATCTGACCGCTGGCGGGCGGTGGCGTTGTCAGGTCACGAGATCGGCAATCACACCAGGACGCACCCATGCAGCGCCAACTTCGAGTTTTCCCGTGCCAACGCGCTCGAGGACAAGACGATGTGCGACATCGCCACGGACATCGACGCTGCCAGCCAGGTCATCCAGGATCTTCTCGGCGTGCAGCCGAAGACCTTTGCCTATCCCTGTGGCCAGTCGTTCATCGGCCGGGCAAGCCAG
>DASUVX010000066.1:0-5165 GCA_036378735.1 Pseudonocardiaceae bacterium
ATGCCCCCAGGCCGCCCAGTTGCTCGAGCCGTGATCGTTGCCGCTGGGTCCGCCAAAGCCCAGCAGGCCGGCCACCGCATCCCATGCACCGGACATGTCAGCTCCCCGCCTTCGGCAGCCGCGGCTCGATCATCTGCGCGACGCGCATCGCTTGGGCGCACCAATCGAGTGGCGGCCCGGTGTAGAGGCCGGACTGTGCCACGGTGACCACCAGCCCCACCGGTCCACCATCGATCAACTGCGTGCAATCTCTGCGGTCACTCTCGACCGAAAGACGGGCCCCGTCCCGGCCATTGACGGTGTTGTCCGCGAAGCTGGTAAACACCGGATCATTCCGGCGGCCCCGGTACTGCGCGACGGTGTCCCTGCCTCGCGCTAGATACAGCGTGAACGGCAGGCCCGCCCATACGCAGCCGACCTCGCCGAGCTTGTTGTCCTGCTCACGGCTGGCCGGCTTGAGGCCCAGCCCGGATAACTCAGCATCAGTGAGGATCGTGCACATGTCCACCCGGCTGGCATCCCCCACCGCGGGCGACGGGACTGACCCGGCATTCTGCGCAGAACATCCGGCCGCAAGCACGGCGAACGCGACCACCAGAGTGCGCCTCACTGCGACTGGCCCCGGAATAGCTGCTCATTCGCCGCCTCGGTCTCGGCGACGGTGCGCCCGGCGGCCCGGTAAGTCACTGCCATGTTTTTGAACACCTGCTGGGCTTGGCGCATAGTGGCGATGTAATCGCGCCCTGCCTGCGCAAACCGCTCCGCGGCGGCGTGGCCGTCCTCGTTGTCACCGAACTTGCGCAGCCGGCTGAGCTTCTCCGCACCCCTTAGCAACGCCTTGTCGAGGTCCTCAACCGCCTGCTCGCAGCGGGCGGCGGCGCGTTCGGCCACGCCGGCTTCCATCCACAACTCACCGGAGGCCACCGCGGCCGCCAGGGAGTTCTGCTGCGCGGCGATGTCCGCCAGCTGCGCCCCGGCCTGCTCGAAGCTGCTCGCCATCGCCTACTCTCCTCGTTCGGCCGGGGGTGACCGTACTATCTGCGCCCCAGTCTCCAGGAGGGCCCATGTTCGACACCGACCGCAACCGGATGCAGCACCGCGCGTCGGAGTGGGCGCAGGGATTCGCCGACAGGGCCGCGCAAGCCAGGATCATGCGAGCGCAGGTCGAGCAGATCCAGGCCGCGGCGACGTCACCGGATGGCGCCGTGCGCGTCACTGTCGACTCCCATGGCGTACTCACCGACCTGGCCTTCACCGAGATGATCCACGAGATGCGCCCGCCGGAGCTCGCCGCGCAGGTGCTGCGCTGCTTGCGGCGCGCCCAGCAACAGCTGGCCCCGAAGGTGCGGGAAACCATGCAGGCCACCGCCGGCGGCGAGCAGCAACTGGTGGACAACGTGGTGGCGAGTTACCGGGAACGGTTCGGGGAGGACCTGAGCCGGTCCAGCAGCGCGGCAGATCCGGGGATGCTGGGGCTGGGCGCGATCGACGAGGACGACCCGCCGCCTCGCCCCAGCAGGCATCGCCGCCCAGCACCGGCCCGGCAGGACGACGAGGAGTACTTCGCCGACCGGGGTTACCTGAGCTGATGGCCCAGAAGTATGAGGTACTCACCGAGGCGCTGACCGAGCACGCCGGGAACGTCGACCGCATCTCCGACCAGATGGGGCAGGCGGCCGCCGCGGGACAGCAGATGAGCTTGCCGTCGGACACCTACGGGCCGCTCTGCGTGGACCTACCGGTAATGATCAATCCGTTGCAGGAGCTAGCGGCGATGGCGTTGACTGCCTGCGCGAAGCATCTCAGCAGCGCGGCGCGCGGCATCCGGGCGACCGCGCGGGATTACGCAGCCGTCGACGAAGCCAACGAGCTGTCGTTACAGCGCGCCAGGCATTCCACAGAGGTGCGGTAGATGTCGGACAATCCGCTGATCGCCGAGGAGAAGCACGACAGCTCGCCCTACGCCGGGATCGGGATCCTCGACTCAGCCGCCGGGTGCGGCGAGGCGCTCAACAACGGTGAGTGGATCGACGCCGGCATCGACGCAATCTCGGCGGGCGTGGGCTATGTCAACTACCTGGACAACCCGGCCGGGGCGCTGCTGGGCTGGGGCGTCGACTGGTTGTTCGAGCATGTCGAGGCGCTGTCCGAGCCGCTGGACTGGCTGGCCGGCAATCCCGATGCGATCACCGCGCATGCGCAGACCTGGGGCAATATCGCCGATGTGGTCACCGCCGCGAGGCGCGACTACGTGCACGCGGTGGCCGGCGACCTCTCCGGCTGGCAAGGCGCGGCCGCCGACACCTACCGGCGCCGTGCCACCGACACCGGCTACCTGTTCGAGGCCATGGCCACCGCGGCCGACGCCATCAAAGCCGCCATCACGCTGAGCGGTCAGGTCGTCGACGCGGTGCGCGACAAGATCCGGGAATGGATAGCCCAACTCGTCGGTAACTTGATCGCCTTGCTCACCGAAGAGGCCGCCACGGTGGGGGTCGCGACGCCGGTAGTGGCCGAGCAGGCCACCATGGCGATCGCCAAGCAGGCCGCCGAGATCGCTCAGCTGCTGCTCAAGCTGCACAAGACGATCAGCGCTCTGCTACCGATGGTGCGCCACCTCGGTGAGGTCATCACAATGCTCCAAGGCGCCTTGGACGCGCAGCATTCCGTCGCAGGTTCACCGATCTCCCGTGCCCTGTCCGGGGCCGCCAGCTAAGCTCAGCTGCGCGTTTTCGGTAGCCGGGGCTCGATCATTCGCGCGATCTGCAGCGCCTCGGCGCACGAATCGATCGACGGTCCATTGCGGGTGACCGCGGGCGTCACGCTTACCACCAGCGATACCGATCCGCCGTCTATCAGCTGCTCGCAGTCCGTGCCATCGCGATCCACCTTGAATCGCAGGCCGGGCCGACCGTTCACCGTGTTTTCCGCATAGCTGATGAATGCCGGACCACGCGGGCGGCCGCGGTAGGAGGCAAGGGTCTGCCTGTCGCGTTCCAAGCTCAGAAGGAACGAAGTACCCGCCCACTCGCAGCCGACCGAACCCTCACGGTCCACCGCTGTGCGGGTGCTCGGCGTGATGCCGAGCTGGCTGAGCTCCGCGTCGGACGCAATGGTGCACATATCGACCCGGCTGGAGTCGGTCACCGCGGGAGACGCAGCACCGCAGCCAGCCGCCAGCAGTCCCAGCGCGACCACCGCACCACCCCGCACTGTAACCAGCCGCCCATCGTGCTCGAACCCGCTACCTGCTCGATACCCTGATCCAGTGACCGAGGCCATCACGTCGACACACGACCTGGTCGAAAGATTGCGTCGTGCGCTGGCCGATGCACCGGGAGTGGTCGTCGCATACCTGTACGGCTCACACGCCCGCGGGCGGGCCGGAGCGCTATCGGACGTCGACGTGGCACTGCTCCTCGACGGCGATGACGACGAACAGCGGCTAGAGCTTACGGCAGCGATCACACACGCCGTCGCGCCGGCGCGCGCGGACGTCGTCATCCTTAACGACGCGCCAGCTGCGCTGTCCTACCGCGTGCTGCGCGACGGCAAGGTCCTCGTCTTGCGTGACAATGAGGCCCGCGTCGAGCACTGGGTCCGGACGGTCGACCGATACCTCGATATGGCTCCGGCCCGGCGCATCCTGGCGGCCGGCACCCGCAAACGGTTGCGTGAGGGTCGTTTTGGTCGACGTTGAAGTGGTCGGCCGGCGGCTTCGGGAGATCGGCCGCCGGCTGGCAGCGCTCCGCGGTATTCGCTCGCATGGCGAAAGCGCCTTCCTCACTGACCAGGCGCTGCAGGCGCAGGCGGAGCGGCATCTCCAGCTTGCCCTCCAATGCGCGATCGCCATCGCGCTGCACATCCTGGCTGATGACACCGACCGGACTCCCGAGGACTACGGCTCGGCATTTCGCGAACTCACCGCGGTCGGAGTACTCGGCCAGGATCTCGCCGATCGGCTACGACTGGCGGCCGGGCTGCGGAACATACTCGTGCACGCCTACCTCGACGTTGATCCGGCGCGGGTCTGGACGCATCTGAGCCGGCTCGATGATCTCGAGGACTTTGCGCGCGCCGTCGACCTGTACCTTGAGAAGACCACGTAGCCCCGGCGCGGATGCAACTCGTCGGAAACTCGCCCTCACCCGGCGCTGTCAAGCACCCCGGTGACCAGCGTGGTGCACCACACGAGCAGCTCGCGGTCGCGCAGCGGCGCAGCGCCGATGCCGCCGGCGCCCTCGGTGGGGCGCGGCACGGACAGGGTCTGCACGGTGGACTTGTACGTCGCCTGCGGGTAGAGCCGGGCCAGCCGCACGGCTTGGGAGTCCCGCAGCGTGACGGGGGCAAACCGCAGCCGGGAGCCCTGCACGGTCACCTCTGACACCCCGTGCGCCCGGCACACCTGGCGGAACCGGGCGACGTCGAGCAAGGTCACCACCGGCGGCGGCAGGGCGCCGTAGCGATCGCGCAGCTCGTCGGTGATGGCGGTCAGCGCGTCGGCGTCCACCGCCTCGGCGATCTTGCGGTAGGCCTCCAGCCGCAGCCGCTCACCGGGGATGTAGTCGTGCGGCAGGTGCGCATCCACCGGCAGTTCCACCCGCACCGGCGCGGGCTCGACCACGCCATCCGATGGGGCCGCACCGGCCGCGCTGCGGAATGCCTCGACAGCCTCCCCGACCAGCCGGATGTAGAGGTCGAAACCCACCCCGGCGATGTGCCCGGACTGCTCGCCGCCCAGGATGTTGCCCGCGCCGCGGATCTCCAGATCCTTCATCGCGACCGCCATGCCCGCGCCCAGCTCGGCGTGCTGCGCGATGGTGGACAGCCGGTCGTGCGCCGTCTCGGTCAACGGTGTTTCGGGCGGGTAGAGGAAATAGGCGTACCCGCGCTCCCGGGCCCGCCCGACCCGCCCACGCAGCTGATGCAGCGGAGCCAGCCCGAGCAGGTCGCCGCGTTCGACGAGCAGGGGGGTGGCGTTGGAGATGTCCAGGCCGTTCTCGACGATCGTCGTGCAGACCAGGACGACGTGCTCGCGCTCCCAGAACTCGTTGACGGTGCGCTCGAGCCGCTCCTCGGGCATCTGCCCGTGCGCGGTCGCGATGCGGGCCTCGGGCACGAGCCGGCGCAGCTTCGCGGCGGCGTCGTCGATCGAGGAGACCCGG
>DASUVX010000067.1:0-17155 GCA_036378735.1 Pseudonocardiaceae bacterium
GACGTCACCGCGACTTTGACGGCGGTAGGCACCACCGCGATGGCGGCCTGCTGGGTCTGGGTATCAGGATTTCTCTCTAAGAACTAGCATCGCTAGTAATCGGTGGTGGCCCCCACTCGTTCAAACGGAGTGGGGGCCACCACCTGTTACGAGCATTCACTTCACGATCCGTGTGCCGGCCATATATTCGTGGAAGGCGCAGATGTAGGGGTAGCTGCCCGGCTTGTTCGGCGCGGTGAACTGGCCACGCTCCCCACCGGCGATGGTGCCCGAGTCAAAGGACTTGTCCTTCGCGGTCAAGGTATGCGCGACCGGATCTTCGTTGATCACGGTGACCCTTGCCCCGCGGACGACCGTCAACACCACCGGCTGGTAGGCGAACTTGTCGATCACGATGGTGTCCGGGATGCGGGAAGTGGTGACCGCGCCAGCGCCACTGCTACCCGCCCGGCCGCTCGTGCCACCGCCGCACCCCAGTACCAAGCCCAGCACGGCGAACAGCGTGGTGAGCAGGATCACCGCCCGGCGAGCCCGGATGCTGCCGGGCGGTTTCATCGCCGGCTCACCTCACCGTCAAGTTGTCGGGCTTGAGCGCGTTACCGGTGCCGATGAGCGTGTCCGGGACCTCGTAGTCACCAAGGATGAAATTAAGGATCGCAGCGTGCATGGTTTCCACCGGTTGGATGGTGGCAGCCGTCATGATCGCACTGGGATCGGACACGTTGGCGACGGCGAAGGTGTAGGTCTGCGCGGCGACGTTTTCCAGGTTCAGCGCGAACCTGGCCAGGTCAGGAATCGATTTCACGGCGGCGAACTTGGCCATCTGATCCTGGGTGATCGACAGCGGCGCGTCGCTGATGGCGGGCTTCCCGGCTCTGGACAGCACCGCTGACCAGGCCTGCGCGTGGTCAGCGTGTTGTTTCATCGCGGTCTGCACGAAGGTCGCCACCGCCGGGGGCACCGCGCCGAGTTCCCCAGCGCCCGCTTTCTTCAACGCGCCCTCGTAGGCGCTGACCGCCAGGTTCTCCAACGCCGTGGCCACCGCGACCAGCTTCAGATCCCCGGGGTAGGTCTCTGGCGGTGCCGGCGGCGGCGCAGCGCTCGAGGATGCCCGCGGACCCGAGGGTCGGCTGGAACAGGCGGCGGCCGCGCCGAGCGCAACCGCACCGGCTGCGCCGAGGAAGAAACTTCGCCGGGTGGACGGCTGGCGCACCACGGTCCCGAGGTTGGCGGCCAGCTCGTCGATGGTCTTGCTGACCTGCGGGAAGGT
Organism: Pseudonocardiaceae bacterium; assembly: GCA_036378735.1. Lineage (GTDB taxonomy): Bacteria > Actinomycetota > Actinomycetes > Mycobacteriales > Pseudonocardiaceae. The sequence continues at coordinate 1,271 of DASUVX010000067.1, forward strand.
CGATTCATGCAGCTCGTCGAGCTCGCGGGTCAGCTGGGACAGTTCACGCTCGCCGATCGCCATCTCAGCGCGCTGCGCGCGCTGGACACGGTTGCCGAAGACGCTCATTTCACTGCCCCTTCCTCGACCGGAGCGGCCATCGCGGTGGGGTAGAACGCGTCGGGGAAGCCGACGCTGCCCGCGGCGGCGGGCAGCTGCGCGATCTCCGGCGGGCGCGCGATGAGCTGCGGTTGGTTGGCTTTGAGCAGCGCTTGGGCCAGCAGCAGGATCGCCTTGTGCTGGGATGCGACCCCGGCCACGCTGGCGAACAACTGCCGCAGCTCCGCAGTGCTGACCAACCCGACGTCCTTGACATAGGTCTGCGCGGCCACATCCTCCAGAGTGATCGCCAGCCCTACCGCGTCAACCGGACTCTTGATGTTGGGGACCGCTTGCTTGACCACTTCCGCGTACTTCGGGTCCGGCCCGGTCTGGGGCTTGCCGCCCAGCCGCTGGGCCGCGGCGTTGAAGGCCGTCGCGTGCTCACTGTGCTGGGCCATCGTCCGCTCGGTGAACATCTTGACTTCCGGCTTCGCCTGCGGACCACCGATGAACGGGAAGGTCAGCGCCATCTGGTAGGTCTGCACCGCCAGGTTCTCCAGACCGGCCGCGGTCTGCAACGCCGCCACATCGTCACCGGCCGCCAGACCCGCCCGAGCTCCCCGCACGGCGTCTGAGTGCAGGTCGTCAGACCTTTGCAGGAGCCGTCGAAATATGTTCTGCACGAAGCCTCCCAGCCAGTGGTGTCGGCGAGTACGGGTTGTTATCGAGTTGCGCGAGTGAGCAGCCAAATTTTCGACCCCTCGCCATGCTCAGTCCGGCACGGCGTGGTCACGATCCGGTCACAGTACCGCCACATCAGCGAGCACTCGGGCGCGCCAGTGGGTGCTTAGAACCACCTTTCGAGGACAAGCGCGAGGCCGTCCTCGGAGTTACTGGCCGTGATCTCATCAGCGGCGTCTAGCACGGCGGGATGAGCATTGGCCATCGCCACACCGTGGCCCGCCCACCGCAGCATCGGCAGGTCATTGGGCATATCGCCGACGGCGAGCACATCGGCCGAGGCGATGCCGAGCTCGCCGGCCAGCCTGGCCAGTCCGGTGCCCTTCGTGATGCCGGGTGCGGACAGCTCGATCAGGCCGTAGCCCGTGGAGTAGGTGACAGCCAGCGCCGCACCGAGGAGCTCACCGACCGCGGCGGCCATCACCTCGCTGCTCGCACCGGCCTGCCGGACCAGCAGCTTGATCGCCGGCCGGCCGAGTACCAGGTCGCGCGATGCAGTCTCGGAATCCGCGCCGGGCCACGGGTGGGTGTAGCCGGGCTCGGCGAGAAACTGATCGAACCCGTTGGTCGCGGCGCTACCGGCGGGCAGCTCGACGGCGAGCTTGGCGCCCGGCAACGCGGTGGCCACGACCTCCGCCGCATCCCGCAGCTGCACCGGATCCAACGTCACCGCGTAGCTGACGCGGTCAGTCGCCGCGTCATAGTGCACCGCGCCGTTGGCGCAGACCGCCAGCCCGGCATGCCCGAGTTGCTCGACGATCGGCGGGATCCACCGCGGCGGGCGCCCGGTCACCAAGACGAACGGCACCCCGGCGGCCACCACCCGGTGCACCGCCGCCCGGGTACGCGCGGAGATCTCATCGATCGGATCCAGCAGGGTGCCGTCAACGTCCGAGGCGACCAACCGCGGCCTGCGCATGCTTCGACATTACGTGGGCACATCGCTGGTCCCAGGGTGCTTAAGACTGCGATCTCACCGGTGGCGGAGGTATTCGGTGGCGCACTGCTCGACCCGATCCGGATTTCCGGCGGACTGCTCAAGGCACTGGCGATACCTTTGGCCGTCCGGCGTGTTGAGCAACGACACCGCCAGCGCGATCAGCGCGACCGAGATGAGCGCTCCAACGACGCCCAGCACGATGCCGGCCACGGAGAAGCCACCGTTGGTCGCCTCGCCGCGTCTGGCCCGGCCTCGGCCGAGCACGCCGAAGATCACCGCAAGGATCCCCAGGACGATCCCGCCGATGATCGTCCAGGAGGACACCAGCGCGAGCAGACCCAGCACTAAAGCGGCCACCCCGAAGCCGTTGCGGGGCGGCGCCAGCCGATTTCCCGGCGCGTTCATCGGGTTCACCTCACCTCGTCGGTGCCCTCGTCTGAACAATCATCGCACCCGACTGGTTCGGATCGCAGATCAACTCATGTTGGAGACGACATCCGGGCCACATGCGGTCCTGACCGGCGATCCGGAAGACATTCGCCGCATCGCCCAACACCTCGGTGCGCAGCCGAACATCGTGATCGTCTGACGACCTTGGAGCGCGAGGTCACTTCGCTATCTCAACTGTTCCGCTGCACAGCAGGGGTGATGAGCTCGATTCCACCCAGCGCGGGCTGCAGCGCGGCCGGGATCCGCACCGAGCCGTCGGACTGCTGGTGGTTTTCCAGGATGGCGACGATCCAGCGGGTGGTGGCCAGCGTGCCGTTCAGCGTCGCGGCGACCTGCGGGCGCCCATCAGCGTCGCGGTAGCGGGTGCCCAACCGGCGGGCCTGGAAGGTGGTGCAGTTCGAGGTGGAGGTGAGCTCACGGTAGGTCCGCTGGGACGGCAGCCAGGCCTCGCAGTCGTACTTGCGGGCCGCTGAGCTGCCCAGGTCACCGGCAGCCACGTCGATCACCCGGTAGGGCACCTCGATCGCGGCCAGCATCTGCTCCTCCCACCCCAGTAGCCGGTCGTGCTCGGCTTCGGCGTCTTCGGGGCGGCAGTAGACGAACATCTCGACCTTGTCGAACTGGTGCACCCGGAAGATGCCGCGAGTGTCCTTGCCATAGGAGCCGGCCTCCCGGCGGAAGCAAGACGACCAACCGGCGTAGCGCAACGGCCCGGTCGACAAGTCGATGATCTCCTCGGCGTGGTAGCCGGCCAGCGGCACCTCGGAGGTGCCCACCAGGTACAGGTCGTCGTCGCGGAGCCGGTACACCTCGGCGGCGTGCGCGCCGAGGAACCCGGTGCCCTCCATAACCTCGGGGCGGACCAGCACCGGCGGGATCATCAAGGTGAACCCGGAGGCGATCGCTCGGGACGCCGCCAGCTGCAACAGCCCGAGTGACAGTTGAGCGCCCAGGCCGGTGAGGAAGTTGAACCGGGCCCCGGAGACCTTCGCGCCGCGCTCGGTGTCGAACAGGCCTAAAGACGTACCCAGCTCGACGTGGTCGCGGGGGTCGAAGCCCAGATCCGGCGGCGTACCGACGTGTTTGAGGACGACGTAGTCCTCCTCCCCGCCGGCCGGAACCCCGTCGATAATCAGGTTCGGTACCGCGCGGTGCGCGGCCTGGAATGCCTGCTCCGCGCTGGCCTGCTCGGCTTCGGCGGCCTTGACGTCCGCGGCGAGCTGCTTGGCCTGGGCGAGCAACTCATCTCGTTGTTCGCCGCGCGCCCGGCCGACCTGCTTGCCCAGCGCCTTCTGCTCGGCGCGCAGCGAGTCGGCCGCGGCGACCGCCTTGCGGCGCCGCTCGTCGGCGCCGATCAGCACATCGACGGCATCCTCATCCGCACCGCGGGCCCGCTGCGAGGCGCGCACCCGGTCCGGGTCCTCCCGCAGCACCTTGAGATCGATCACGACCGGTCAGCCTAGCCTGGGTCGCCATCTGACGGCTCGGCAGTTACTGAAGGCGGGCCGTCACCGTTGGTGATCGCTGTTTGTGCGCCTAGAGCGACAGAACATGTCGATGAACGCACATAAACCACGATCATGGTGTCTGTGTTGCCGGCCGAGTCCACCGAGGCCGGCGAACATCACGTTGCCCGCAAGCTATCCCAGCTCATCGTCAGACAGCACGGCGGCGGCTTCCAGCAACATCCATCCCGACAATTGCACCGACAGGTCCTGCTCGGGCAGGCCTGGACCGGGCGGGCGCGCCGGCACCGTCCACTGCGGACCGAACAGCGGGCCGCCGTCGGCGACGCCCCGGTTGCGCCAGGCCGCGTCGGCGGAGTCCAGCACCAGCCGCGCCGCCACCTTGCCGTCCGGCAGGGCCCCCGCGGCCAGAGCGAGATACCGGGCCAGGATGCCGGTGAACAGCCCGCCGTCGCCGCCGCCGTGCCCGCGCAGCACACCGCCGTCGGTGAGGTGCTCGGCGACCGCATGCACGGTGGCCTCGGCTTGCTGCCACCAGCGCGCCGCGCCGGTGGCAGTGCCCAGCTCGACGCAGGCACCCAGCAGCACACCTTGGCAGTAGCTGTAAATGGCGCGTTCGATGGTCCGCACCGATCCATCCGGGTTCACCCGCGCCCCGTCGAAGATCAAGCCAGTGTCCGGGTCCATCAGGTGCGCCAGCATCCAGTCCACCAGCGACGTTGCGATGCCCAAGGCGCCCCGCCGGGCGTAGAAGATCGCGGCCGGACCGGTCGCGGGGACGTTGACGAAGTCGTCACCGACCCGCCACCGCATTCCCCCGCTGGGGCCCCGCCCCGTGCGCAGCTGGCGCGTGATCGCTTCTTCCGCGCCCGGCCAGCGCCGCCCGGCCAGCGTCGCGCTGCGTTGCAGCGCCAGGGCGAGCCACGCGATGTCGTCGTAGTAGTTGTTGACCCAGCTGGTGACATTGCGCACCCGTATACCGCGCACTAAAGCGGCGATGGCCTCGCGCCGCCACTGAGTCGGTGCGCGACGGTAGGCGTCGATCAGGCAGTCCACCAGGTGCGCCTGCCACCAGTAATGCCACTGCAGCGAATGTCCTGGCCAGCTGACCCGTCCTAGCCTGGTGTCCAGCAACCCCGGCAGCTGGCAGATATGCCGGGTGTGCACGGCCCGCTCGGCCGCCGCCGCCCGGCCAGCCCAGGCAGTCACCACGCCGCCTCCAGATCGGCGTGCTGGCGGATCCAGGCGTGCATGGCGATGCCGGCGGCCACCCCGGCATTGATCGACCGGGTTGAGCCGAACTGCGCGATCGAGACGGTCAACGCGGCTCCCTTGCGGGCCTGTGGCGTCAGCCCGGGACCCTCCTGCCCGAACAGCAGCAGGCAATCCCGCGGCAGCTTGGTGGTTTCCAATCGCTGTGCTCCGGGCGAGTTGTCCACGGCGACCACGGTGAGGTCGGTGGCGGCAGCGTGCGCGAGCAGCTCGGCGATGCCGTCGTGGTGGCGCAGGTGCTGGTAGCGGTCGGTGACCATGGCGCCGCGCCGGTTCCACCGTCGACGTCCCACGATGTGCACCTCTTTGACGGCGAACGCGTTGGCGGTGCGCACCACGGTGCCGATGTTGTGATCATGGTCGAAGTTCTCGATCGCCACCTGCAACGGGTGCCGCCGGGTATCCAGATCAGCGACGACCGCGTCGCGGCGCCAGTACCGGTAGGCGTCGACGACGTTGCGGCGGTCACCGTCGCGCAGCAGTTCGGGGTCGTAGCGGGCGTCGTCGGGCCAGGGTCCGGGCCACGGTCCAACACCGACTGTCTCACCCCACTCGGTGGGGCCCAGATCTGTGATCACAATTCCAGGTCACTCAGGCTCAGTACCGCGCGATAGGGCAACCCGGCCGCCTCGATGGCCTGCCGGGCGCCGGTGTCGCGGTCCACAACGGTGGCCACGCCGACGACGTTAGCGCCCGCCTCGCGCAGCGCCGCCACGGCGGTCAGTACCGAGGCGCCACTGGTGGAGGTGTCCTCGACGGCGAGCACCCGGCGACCCGCCACGTCCGGCCCCTCGATGCGCCGCTGCATCCCGTGCTGCTTGGTCGACTTGCGCACCACGAAGGCATCCACCGGCGGGCCTGGCGCGTGCAGCACCGCGGTGGCGACCGGATCAGCGCCCAAGGTCAGGCCACCCACCGCCTGGTATGACCAGTCGGCGGTCAGCTGGCGGATCAGCCGTCCGATCAGCGGCGCCGTCTCGTGATGCAGGGTGATCCGGCGCAGATCCACGTAGTAGTCGGCCTCGGCACCCGAGGACAGGGTGACCCGGCCGGGGACCACCGCCAGCTGGCGCACCAGCGCCGCCAGCCGCGCCCGGGGATCGGTGCTCGTCGTCGCCGCCCCAGCCGTCATGTGCGGCCACGCCCGGTACGTGCCGCGAAACGCCGGACCAGGCGGCGGGGCAGCACATCGACCAGCCCGACCAGCGCCCGGTACTGCATGCCCGGCACCGAGATGGTGCGGCCCCGCCGCAGGTCGGCCAGGCATTCCCGGACCACGTCATCGGCGTCGAGGTAAAACGCCGAGGGGGTGCCGGTCATGTCGATCCCCGCGCGATCATGGAACTCGGTGCGGACGAACCCTGGGCACAGCGCAATCACCTGCACCCCGGTGTCGGCTAGCGCCATCGCCAGGCCTTCGGAGAACTGCGTCACGTACGCCTTGCTCGCGCCGTAGGTGGATCCCCGGCCGGGCAGGAAGCTCGCCACACTGGACACGTTGATCACCGCTCCGCGCCCGGCACGGATCATGCCCGGCAGCGCGGCGTGGGTCAGCCGCAGCACGCTGGTGACGTTGACGTCCAGCTGGGCCTGCAGCTCGGCGATATCGGTTTCCACGAAGTTGGTTGCCGCGATGGCGAAACCCGCGTTGTTCACCAGCAGATCGACTGGAACTGTGCTGCGCAGCCGCCGCTCGACGACATGGCGTTCGGTGGGGCTGGCCAGATCGGCGGGCAAGACCTCGGCGGTGATGCCGTGCTGCTGGGACAGCTGGGACGACAGCAGCTGCAGCCGTTCCCGGTCCCTGGCGACCAGCACAAGGTCGTAACCCTCAGCGGCGAGCCTCCGGGCGAAAGCAGCCCCGATCCCCGCGGTCGGGCCGGTAATCAGCGCGGTTGGCATAGCACCAGGCTAGCGACGCCGGCGAGTTCAATTCAGTCGATGCGGGGCAGCGGGCTGCCGGGGCGCCCGGTCGCGCCCATGGGTCCGCCGACGGGCAGTACCGGCCGGCCCTTCATTCCATTGATGACGCCCGCGGCCGAGGTGTACCAGGCGACGAGAGCGGTGATCACCCCGACGATGCCGCCGATCTTCCCGAGACTGTGGTTGCCGCTGAACTCGCCGAGGAACAGGATGATCTCGGTGGCCTGCAAGGTCAGGAACACGCCGAACACAGCTCCATTGACCTGCGTGCTCCACAACAGCATGTAGGTGTTGAAAATGGCGAACGCCAGCAGGATCCAGCCAAGATCATTAGCTTGCTCCAGGGCGTTCGCCTTCGGAGCCACCAGCAAGATATAGAGACCCAGACCGATCCAGAAACCGCCGTAGGTCGAGAAGGCGGTGGACCCGAAAACATTCCGGTTGCGGAACTCCCACATCCCGGCCAGCAGCTGGATCAGGCCGCCATAGCCCAGCGCGTAGCCCAGCCAGGCATCGGTGCCATGGGTCCAGCCGGCATTTTTAGCCGACAGTAAGAATGTGGTCAGCGCGAACGCCGCCAACCCCAGCGGCGCCGGATCGGCGATCGGCGGGGCGGCGATCTGTACCGCCGCGTCACGATCTGACAGGTGAATGGCCACGATGCCCCCGAATTGTCAGACGAGTTCCGTCTGGAAATTGTCGCGGGGGCTCATCTGGTCGGCAACCGGAGGAGGTGATCACTCGCCGAAGACCCGACGCTCCAGCTAGCGGCATGGGACAGCGCTGGCGCTACGATGGCCCATCAGCAACGCTGATCTTGGGTGCTGTTGTTCTGTGGATCCCAGTGCGTGCAAACCTGCTGAGGTTGCTGATCGGCGTTTCCGGTCGCACCCGGCGGTGGCGGCGCGGCGGGTGGCGCCGGCGGGTCAACCGGCGGATTTTGGGTCACCCGCGGGCGGGGATGGGCCGGCGGAGCTGGGTGCCGCGCCACGGTCTGAGGCGCCGCTCCCGGGGCAGTCTGCGTGGTGGCGTCCTGAGCGGGCCCGGTGCCGGGTTGGGCAGGAGCCGTCGCGCTGAGCACCTCACTGGGTGCCGGACCGGGCAGCGGAATGACGGCCGAAGGCTGCATTGATGGGGCCGACGTCGCCACCGGCCCGTTAGCCGCGGTACTCAAGGGCCCAGCGGGACTGACCGGTACCGCAGAGACTGCCGGCACTGGAGCCACGACGCCGGAGGGGGAGACAGACCGGGTGTGTGCGGTGATGACCAGCACCACGACCGCGCTACCAGTCAGAGCGAGACATCCCCCGGCCGCGACGAACCGTCCCCACTTCCGCCGGTCCCTGGTCTGGCGCCGCAAGTCCTCCCACACGTCGTCCCTGGCCGCCAAGCTCGCAGCCAGCTGATCCGGCGGCTGGATCGGTGCGGCGCTCGTCACCGCTGTCGGCGCGGCCGGCTCGGTCCCCATGCGATCACGCAGGGCACGCAACTCGTCGATCGCCAGGATCTGGTCAGCATCCGACTCATCCACAACCACACCTAACGGCGCATCAGGGCCGCTCGATGCTGAGGTGTACGCGAATGGACTAACCAGGCGGCATCCGGACACCTGCTGGTCAGGGCGTTGCCGTGCCGTGCACTCGCCGGGCATAACGGGCATACGCCCGCGGTCCTAGTACCGGCATCAGCAGCCGCGGCAACAGCGGCGCATGCGCCAGCATCGAGCGGATCACCTCAGGGTCGCCTTCATACATGAACATGCCGAACAGCAGCGGCAGCCTGTTGCGGGGCAGCTCGGCCGTCGCTTGCTCGCCGAGCTGCTGCCACTCCGAGGCCGACAACCAGCGAGCGGCCAGCGGCAAAACGTGCTGTTCCTCGGCGCCGAGGTGTTCGTCGAGCACGACGCTGAGCTGTTCCAGCGAATCGGCGAGCTCGTCTCGCTGCGCCGCGTCCGCTGCGCTGCGCCATAGCGGGACGAGGGCTTGTGCCGACCCGATGAGATCGTGAATCTGCTCGTGCTGGCTGCGCATCAGCGTCGTGATCCCGGCGAGCTCGGTGGGCACCCGGTCGAGCAGCTTCGGCCAGAGCAGCCGATCCTCTTCCGTGTGGTGCAGCTGCAGGAAGCTGTTCATCAGCTCGAGGTGCTCGGCGACGGTGGACGCTCGGTCGACGTCACCGGCGGGCGTACGGCGCACCAGTCCGGGCGCCAACCGGAACTCCCGGCGCAACGCGGTGTGCACCACGACCATGTCCCGGGTGTCGGGCCCTTCGATGTTCGAGGGCATCGCCGCGGCTCGGACGGCGGCGTCAAAGAGCGCGCAGCTGGGGATGCCGGCGCCCGCGGCCTCGGCGAGCACTCCGGGAATCACCATGGCACCTAGTTGGATGAGCAACCCGAGGTCGTCGCGGACCGCGTGGTGTTCGGCAAGCTTGCCCTCCCGCATCCGGATCCAGTGCATTTGCCGCTGCTCGATGACGCGCCCGGTGGGCCGAAGGCCATGCAATTGTCCGGTGTGCCGACCCCGCAGCACAGTCCACAACGCGACGGCGTCACCCTGGCAGATAATCCGCTGCTCCTGGTAGGACAGATCAGAGAAGGCGCCCCGCATGAGGGCGACGATGGTCCGAAATCCTTGCGGGCCGGTGTACTCGGGCGCCTCGTTATTCCAGTAGTCGGCATGGCAGAACGTTTCGACGTCGGTCACGTCACCCGACGCGAAAGTCGTGAACGCTTGGCGGACCGCCCGCGTCGCCACGTCGGCAGCCATTGTGGTTGATTGGGTAATCATCGAAGGTCTCTTTCCTCGTCCGTTGTCCTGCTCCAGGGTCGGGGGACGAGCACGAGAGCGAAATCCCAGAAGGCTGGGGTCTTGGGCATCCCAGAAATCTGGGATGCTCGCCGATACCGCAGTCTCCTAGCATCGCAATCATGGACTGGACGCGGGCACGCCGGGTCAAGCAAGACATCCACCATGCGTGCCATTGCGGCCTGGATTCGCTGGCCCTGGCGCACGAGATCCGGCGACTCGTGGGCAAGGTCGTCCCGTTCGACTTCTCATGCTGGCACCCGACAGATCCCGCCACCGGCCTCATCGCTGGTGGCATCTTCGAGATACCGCCCGCGCTGACCGCTCGCCTGACGGAGATCGAGCTGTTCGGCGAGGATTTCAACCTCCTCGCCGAGCTCGCGAGCCGGCCACGCCCGGTAGGGATCCTGCGCCAGGAGACTGGCGGGCAGCCGCAACGCAGCGCTCGCTACCGCGAGATCCTCCGGCCGCTGGGGCTGGAAGAGGAGCTGCGGGCGGTCTTCGTCAACCGCTCCGGAGTCTGGGGGGTAGCCGGGATGTTCCGGGAACGGGGCGGTCCCACCTTCGACACCGAGGAGGTCCGGTTCGTCGCCGGGGTCACCGCTACGGTGGCCGAGGGCTTCCGCACCGCCCTGCTGATCAGCACGATGGGCGCTGCGGACACCCCGGAGGCACCGGGCATCGTCCTGTTCGACAAGGACGGAACCGTCCAGGACATCAGTCCCACCGCGGCCCGGTGGATGGCAGAACTCGCCGGCAGCGGCCGACCAGGACTCGATCCACTACCTATTCAAGTCGAGCAGGTCGCCGCGGCCGCTCGCGCCGCCGGCCGGCGGGGATCGGCCGCGGAAGGCGCCCGAGCGCGAGTCCTGACTCAAGCGGGACGCTGGCTGGTGATCCACGGAACCAGGCTCGGCAGCGCGGATCGTACGGCAGTGATCATCGAAGCGGCTGGGCCGGCCGCAGTTGCGCCATTGATCGTCGAGGCCTTCGGCCTATCCGATCGAGAGCGGCAGATCGTGCCCCTCATCCTTCGTGGTGCCTCCACCCAAGAGATCGCCCGCACGCTGTGCCTGTCACCGTTGACGGTGCAGGACCACCTGAAGACGATCTTCGACAAGATGGGTGTCCGGAGCAGGCGGCAGATTGCCGGGAGAATCTTCTTCGATCATTACTTTCCGGCACTCTTTGCGGAGAATGCCTGATCGGGCCGGCGCACGGAACCGCCGCTGAAGTACCGGCGGCCCCAGGCGGCGAACTCCGCCGCAGTCCCGACCCAGGCCAGGTAGCCGTCGGGGCGGACCAGCAGCAGCTCGCCGGCGGCACGCTCGGGCACCGCGGCGTCGACCTGGGCCGGCAGGTCGACGCTTGCCGCGTCGGTACCCACCAGGACGAACCGGCCGCCGCGCAGCGCTTCGTGCAGCCGGCCGCCGGTCAACGGGATATCCGGCACCCGGCTACCCACCCGCGGGTCGGCGCCCGGTGGCGCGGGATAGCGGATGCCCACCCCGGAGATGGTGCCCGCCACCCTCGTGGCGACCGGGGGGATGGCCATCAGGATCTGGCCGATCACGTTGCGGGCTCGCTGCGCCCATCGTGGCCGGATCAGCGCCAGCCGCAGGATCGCTCCGCTGCTGCGCAGCACTTGACGGCCGACGGAATACCGCTCGTCGTGGTAGGAGTCCAGCAAGGGCTCACCACCCCACCCGTGCACCGCGGCGGCCAGCTTCCAGCTGAGATTGGCGGCGTCTTGCAGGCCGGTGTTCATGCCTTGCCCGCCTGCGGGCGAGTGGCAGTGTGCGGCGTCGCCGGCCAGGAACACCCGGCCGACCCGGTAGCGCGGGGCCTGCCGTTCGTCGCTGTGGAACCGGGACAGCCAGCGGGGATCGTGCATGCCGAAATCGGTGCCCAGCGCCCGCCGGGTGACCTCCCGGATCTCGTCGAGGTCCACCGGGGCCTTGTCGTCGACCTGGTTGCGCCGGTTCCAGGCGAAGATCCGGTACCACCCGTCACCGAACGGGGCGACGAACGCGAACGCGTCGCCGACCCCGTTGACCGTCAGCACGTCGCTGGGCGGCGCGCTGAGCCTGACGTCGGCCAGCATGATGGACTTGATCACCGAGCGCCCGGGGAAGGGCAGCCCGAGGACGCGCCGGACCGCGCTGTTCACCCCGTCGGCACCGACCACGTACGACGCCCGGTACCTCGCGGCGCGCGCCGTGACGTTAACGCCGTGCGCGTCCTGGGCGATGCCGGTCACCTCGGCGCCGCGGACAATGCGGACTCCCAGCGCATCGGCTCGCTGCGCCAGCACCCGTTCGGTCTCGTACTGCGGCGTGACCAGCAGCGAGCCGAACTCGCTGGGCAGCGCGGACAGGTCGACCCGGACCCGGTCGAACAGCCGTAGCTGCCGGATCTGCGTACCGGTCCTGGCCAGCTCGCCGGCCAGGCCCCGGATGTCCAGCTCCTCCATGGTGCGGGCGTGCACGGCGAAGGCCCGCGTCACGTTCGACTCGCCGGTCCGTCGCTCCAGGACGGTGACCGCCACACCCATCTCGGCCAAGTCACCCGCCAGCAGCAAGCCGGTCGGGCCCGCTCCGACGACCACCACATCTGCATCCATCTCGGGCCTCCACGTCAACAACCGTTGGCCAACACTTGTTGACAACGGTAGATTCGGGCGGAAGAAATGTCAACAGGTGTTGGCCTACGCTTGTTGGCGTGACGCAGGGCAAACCGCGACGTTCCGATGCGACCCGAGCCGCGATCCTCACCGCGGCGCGAGAGCGCTTCGCCGCCGACGGCTACGAACGAGCGACCATCCGCGCCATCGCCGCCGACGCCGGGATCGACCCGACGATGGTGATGCGCTACTACGGCAACAAGGAGAAGTTGTTCGCCGCGGCCGCGCAGATCGACCTCCGGCTGCCCGATCTGACCATGGTGCCGCCCGATCAGGTAGGCACCCGGCTGGCCCGGCACTTCCTGGAGCGGTGGGAGCACGACGAGACGATGGCGGCACTGCTGCGGGCCGCCGCCACGAACCAGGGGGCATCCCACCGCATGCGCGAGATGTTCGCCACCCAACTCGTACCGGTGGTGGCCGTGGCCTGCCCCGACCCGGCGCAAGCGCCGGCACGCGCGGCGCTGGTCTCCTCCCAGGTGCTCGGAGCCGCGCTGTGCCGCTATGTGCTGCGGCTCGAGCCGTTGGTGACCATGCCCGCCGACGACGTCATTGCCTGGCTCGGCCCCACCCTGCAGCGTTACCTGACCGCCACCGGGCCCGCGGTGTAGGTGAGGCGGCGCAGCAGCACCTGGGCCGCGGTGACCACGGCGGCTCATCCAGGCAGCCAGCAGGACGGTCAGCGCCCAGGTCGTGATCGCCAGCAAGGCGATTTCGCGCGGCCCAGCCGGTTACCGAGGCCACCGCCGTAGGTGGCCAGCACCGCGACGAACACCATCGACTGCAGCAGGTAGCAGGTCATCGACCGCTGCCCGCTGGCCGCTGGCCGCCAGCGCGCCGATCACCGGCCCGGTGCGGTCACGCTGTTGCATGCGGATCGCGACGAGCCCGGGCTATCGCGGCGTAATCCAACCCGCCGGCGAATCCGGTCAGGGTTTGCACCAGCCCCGCGATCACGGCCACCACCTCGGACGGGGGCCACCACGAGGCTCTCGCCAAAGCCCACGGCAGCGGCCAGTGCCACGCCGAGTACTGCGACGCGCTGGAAGAACCGGCGGTGGGGCTGCGGCTCGTCGAGTAGCCGCCGGCGCCGCGCCCACACCGCGAGCAGCACGGCGGGCACCAACGTGAAGATCGAACCGACGACACTGCCCTGTATCCAATCCAGCACCCGCATCCCGGCTGCCTGCACGACGTCGGTGGTGCTACTGGCCTTGCCGCGCAGCGGGCTCAGCCGGCTCTCCAACGTGCGGAACAGCACGATGGGGACCGTCCACAGCCCGCTCGTGATCAGCAGTTTGCGGTCCCGGGCCCGGATCAGCAGCTCGGCGCCGCGCACCAAGACCGTTTGGGCGAACAGGGCCGTCTGGTCAAGCAGGGGATGCCCGCGTAGCCAGATACCGGTCCCGAAGGTGCCACCATGATCTTCCCTTCAAGGCCTCTGGGGGAAGATCGATCGGCAGCTTGGCGAAGTTACCCTTGCGGCGCCGGTACCTGGATTCGCTGGGGCGTGGTCTCCGTGGTGTGGTAGGTGAGCTGGCGAAGCAGCGTCTCCGCGGGACCTCGGTAACCGTGGCGGCTCATCGCGTCGGCCAGCAGCACGGTGGCCAGCCAGGTCAGCGTGGCCAGGGCGGCCAGCTCGATGAGGCCCAACTGGTCACCGAGGCCACCGCCGTAGGCGGCCAGCACCGCGACGAACACCACCGACTGCAGCAGGTAGCAGGTCATCGACCGCTGCCCGCAGGCCGCCAGCGCGCCGATCACCGGCCCGGTGCGGTCACGCTGTTGCACGCGGATCGCGACGAGCCCGGCTATCGCGGCGTAACCCACTCCGCCCGCGTAGCCGGAGAAGGTATGCGCCCCGCCCGCGAGCAAGGACAGCACGTCGGATGACGGCCGCCACCAGGTGGCCCGCACCAGCGCCCAGGGCAGACCGCCGGCAGCGGCGAGCCCGAGGCCGAGCACGGCGGCGTGCACCAGGAACCGCCGGTGACGCGCCGGCTCATCGAGCAGCCGCCGCCGCGCCGCCCACACCCCGAGCAGCACGGCGGGAACCAGCATGAACATCGACCCGATGACGCTGCCCTGAATCCATTGCAGCACCCGCAGCTCCGCTGCGTACAACAGCGCGGGAGTGGCACTGGCCTTGTCGTGCAGCGGGCTGAGCCGGTGCTCCAGGCCGCGGAACAGCGCAATCGGCACCACCCACAGCGCACTGGTGATCAGCAGCGCGCGGTCGGTGGCCCGGAACATCACCTCGACCAGCAGTACCGCGATCAATCCGTAGGCGCCGATGATGTCCCCGCAGAACAGCAGCAGGGCATGGCACAAGCCGATGAGCACCATCCACCAACCGCGCCTGCGGACGATCCGGCACACGGCCACCTCGTCGATGCCTCGACCGGCGTGTCGCCGCAGCAGTTGGACGATGCCGTAGCCGAACAACAAGGCATACATGGGATAGGCGCGATCCCGGACGAAGATCGTCTCAAGAAACAGGATCACCTGGTCGACGAACGGATGCCCGCGCAGCCACCAGCCGTCGCCGAGGCGAAAACTCCCGTACTGGTAGAGACAGACGTTGGCCAGCGCGATGAGTAACAGCATCGCGCCACGAGCCAGGTCCGGCGCGAGCGAGCGAGCCGACAGCGCTATCGCGCCGACTGGCGGTACTTCGACAGCGTTGGATATCCCCATGACCCTCCCCCGACAGCCACTGCAAGGGGAAGATCGCTGTGCGAGATTGAATCGTTACTTTTTGGGACTGCACTCGTTATCGGCCCAGCGCGACAGGTCGGCACGATCGGCGATCGCCGTGTCGGCAGTCTCCTCGGCCGCGGGCATGTCGAGGAGATCGGCGATCTCGCCAAGGGCTCGCAGCAGCCGCTCCAACCGGGTGGGCATGGCCGTGCACGGTGCCGCGGCCAGCACCCAGTCCTGTTCCAGCCAGGCAACCGCGATGTCGGCGCCGAGCGAGTTGGCCGCGAAGACGAAATCCGGTGTCATCAGGGCCCGAGCTCGCTCTGGTTCGGTGACTACGGCGATGCGTTCCCCGACGGCGCCCAGCCGGGTGAGTCGGGAATCCTGCGGTAATGGCTGGTCCGGCAGCCACAGCTCGACCACCAGATCGGCGTCGCGGACTCGCCGCTGCACCGCGACCACCACACTGGAGACCTGGCCACCTTGCTCATGGTCGAAGACCTGCACCACGCGGCGACCGAGCCGGGTGAACAGGTTTCCCGTCACCAGATCCAGAGCCACCCCGGCTTCGGTGATCACACCGTGGCGCCAGCGCTGGGTGAAAATCGGGTCGGACAGCACGAACCGCCACCCGCGCAGCGCTGCCCACCGCCGGCGTTCCCGCTGCTGCGCGCTCTGCTGCCCGCGGTCGGCGGCCAGCAGGGCACTCCCGGCGGCGGCGGCCAGCCCAGAGATCACAAACCATACCCACGGCGTCACCCGACGAGCCTAAGTCGGCACCTCGCCCCTTCCCGTGAGCACACGCCGCTACTCCAGTCCCGA
>DASUVX010000068.1:0-42270 GCA_036378735.1 Pseudonocardiaceae bacterium
CGTCGAAGGCAACGTCAACCGCATCAAAATGATCAAGAGACAGATGTACGGCCGCGCCAAGTTCGACCTGCTCCGCAAACGCATCCTGCTCGCCGCATGACGAACAGGGCCAACTCGATCACGGAAAGTGGGCCAGATCCATTTTTCGCGTGCCGTCGACATCGGCCAGGCTGCTGGGCTCGGCGAGCACGCCACCGACGTGCACCGCGAGCATGCCCGCCGGTTGCACGCCGAACTCTCGCTCACACCCTGCTCGCCGCGGTGCCCTCTCTGGTTGCTGTATGGCATTCAACCCCAAGGTGCCCGGCACTCCATGACTCCGGGACGCTGTAAGGGCAAGGCCCACCAGCCCGAGCACCTTGGCATCGCCGGACATCGCGTGCTGGTCTCCCGGAAGTGGTCTAACAAATCTCTCGATGATCACCGCGCCGAGCGCGGCGAATTCGTTCGGCACCTTCTCGAAGAAGCTGGCATCCACCCAACCCACGGTGTGCAGGACGGGCTATATCGCTGGGAACGCACTGCGCCCGGCGACCCCGACATCCCACCCCGCCCGGTTCTGCTGCTGCAAGCCGTCGCCGAACAACAGCGATGGCAAGCCGAATACACCGCCGCTCAACTCGCTGCGAACAGTGCACCACCGGGCCAGCGGTCAGCAATAAACCCAGTAGCCGCGTGAGATGGGGGACAAACGATGAGCGAGGTCAGTTCGATCGACCGGTTGTGGAGTGTGGAGGAGGTTTCCACCTACCTGGGGGTCCCGGTCAAGACCTTGTATCAATGGAAATGGCGCGGAGAAGGTCCACCAGTCCGGAAAATCGGCCGCCACCTGCGCTATGACCCCACAGCCGTCAAGAGCCGGTCAAGACCACACTGCATGGTAAGGGGATGCGGTACAAAGTCCGCTACCTCGACCCCGATGGCCGGGAGCTCTCAAAAATGTACCCGGACCGGCAGCTCTCAGCCGCGAAAGCATTCCTCCACGACATCGAGAGCGCTAAGCAACAGGGAACCTACCTCAACCCGAACGCCGGGAAAATCACCTTCCAAGACTACGCCGAGGAGTGGCTCACAGGACAAGCGTTCAAACCGACCACTCGTCGCGTCGTCCCCTCACGACTGAAGAATCAGGCGTATCCATTTCTCGGAAACATCGAACTCGGATCGATCACACCCACCACCATCCGCAACTGGATACGCTGGATGACCGACCGCGGTCTCGCACCCAGCTATCGGCACGTGTGTTTCGTGCACGTCTCCGCGATCCTCAGCGCCGCCGTCGATGACAAGAAGATCGCGACGAACCCTTGCCAGGCCCGCAGCATCACCAGACCCCAACGGAGCCAGCCCAAGATCGTGCCCTGGACCGACGCCCGGGTGAAGGCGATGTGGCTAGCACTTCCCCCCGCGCGTGACGATCACGGTTGCGCTCGGGGCCGGCGGGGGGCTGCGCCAAGGGGAAATGTTCGGCCTGTCCGTGGAGGACATCGACCGCGAGGCCATGCTCATCCGCGTGGTCCGCCAAGTCCAGCCGGTGGAGCACAGCCTGGTCTTCTGCCTGCCCAAAGGCGGGAAGACCCGCGACGTACCGCTCTCGGATGGCGTCTGGCAGAACTAGAGGCCCACCTGGCGATGTTCCCCCCGGTCTCGGTGAAGCTGTGCTGGGAAGAACCGGACGGAGAGCCCACCACCGCTCATTTGATCATGACTGACGAGACCGGCGGGGCCTGGTGGCGACGAAGGTTCAACCGGGAGTACTGGCAGCCCGCCCTGGCGCGGGCCGGGGTGGCCCATCCCACCCGGGCGGATGGTACGCACGCGCTGCGCCACTACTACGCCTCGGCGTTACTCGATTGTTCACCGCCACTCCCAATGACGACGGCGCGACAGCGGCCATGACGACGAACTGTGGATAACTCCCGACCCCGAACTCGGTGATCGGCGCCGCCACCCTGACGACAGCCAAGCCACGGCACACTGCGAGGCGACCAGAGCGGTCGGTGGCAAGCCGACCCGCACCGGAGGCGCGTAGCGCCGAGGAGCGGAAGCGGCGCGGCAGCACTGCCCCGGAGTGACTACCTGCGGGCGGCCCCGCTCGTATGGACTGCGGCAGGTTGACGCCGAAGCAGCCACGATGCCGACGAAACCAGCCGAACCGTCGGCACGGTCAATGACGCGTTCATCGTCACCTTCAGCGGCGGTCAACACTCGATGGCGGGGAGAACATCCAAGCCCTCTCCGATTACCTCGGCCACGCCGACCCCGGCTTCACCCTGCGCACCTACACCCACCTCATGCCCTCCAGCCACGAACGAACCCGACGAGTCATCGACACACGGCTGGGCCGCTCCCACGGCCTGGACACGGCCCAGAGGCCCGTCGATCGGGAAAACCGCAGCTCAGAGGGGATGTAGACCTGAAGTCGGTGTTCTGGGCGATCACGAACACCCACAACTCCGCTGTGGGATCCAGCGCGGCGCCCAGGACCAGGGTCCGCACCAGGGAGGTCTTGCCTTGCCCGGGACGGCCCCCGACCAGCCAGTTTCGTTCGAAGAACAGCCCATGGATGACCTTTCCACGTTGGGTTTTGCCGATCGGCACGCCCTCGAAGACATCCACCGTGCCCTCGTGCAGCAGTGGCCACTGCCCGGCGCCGGCACCGAGTCGGCCCTAGTCGGCGATCCACAGATCGAGGATCCCGGCCTCGTCGCCTTGGGTGGGCCAGGTCTCCAGCGCGGCCCGCCCCAGGTTCGCGGCCAGCGGGGCGCGACAGCCTGGGGAGCTGGCGCGCCCCGCGTGGTGGTGTCACTGCTGGGTGCGTCGTTGGTCGATGCGGTGCACGATGACGGCGATGGCCTCGATCGTCGCTTGGTTCAGGGGTGGCATGGCGGCGCACGTGTGGTCCCAGAACGCGATCGCTTCGCCGTCCACGCCAGCCGAGCCGTTGCCGGTTTCATGATCTTCCTTCGTGCTGTCCGATGGTGGTTGTGCCGTGTTGTTTGGGGTGGTCGTAGCCTCGGGATTAGGGGAGTTGCGGCTTCGGGGGTTTCCTGACGGATGCGTTCCGTGTCCGGCGCTGTTGGGAGTTCTGGGGGTCCTTCGGCGTTGTGCTGAGTGGTTGGTCTTATCTGTCAGATGTGTTCCTTTCCTCGGGGATAACTCGCGTGGTTGAGTGGCTCTCCGATGGCCTCCTGATCTGGCCAAGACCCGGCAGGGGACACACAGGACACACCGATCTCGTAATCACCCCTGTGTGCGCGGGAAGAACTCGTGAGGCGGACGGGGTACCCCTGTCCGAGCGGGAATAGCAAGGGTTTCCGGGGGTGGTGGTGCTGGTGTGCCTTTGGGTTGTCTGCCTTCTCGCAGGTCAGCCCTAGGGCAGGGGCCTGGTGTGGGGGTAAGGCATGTGCCTCACGTAGGGCGGTGTGCCTCACCCTCTGCCTCAGCGTGATGCGGTCCCGCCATGGCCGGATTCGGGGCGTTGGGCCCGTAGTGCGCTAGTGACGTCGGCGGTGAGGATGACGCGTTGGCCGGGTTGGCCGTCGATGCTGCGTTTTTTGACCTCGACGCCGCGGTCTTCGAGCGCGGTAGCGAACTGCTGAGCCGACCAGCCGCCGTAGGCCGTCTCCCAGCGGGCCCGGAGCTGGTAGAGCACATCGGCGGAGCGCTGCCTGCCGCTGCCGTCGAGCACCGTGGCAACGTCGGCGAGCAGGTCCCGCGTCGGCTCCGGCTCCGTGGCCTCATCGGTGGGGATGGTGCGGCCGGTGCGCTGGAGAATCGCCATAGCGCGGGTGATCACCGTGTAGGCCTGCTTGGTCGGCACGTAGTGGGTGCGGACGATGGCGAAGGCCTGGCCGTTGGGGATGTCCTCCACCTCCCCGGTGGCGACGACGGTGCCGGCGTCGGCGCCGGGGCGCAGGTCTTGGGGGCGTGCGCCGCGGTCGGCGGCGTCGGCGAGGATCATGCGGGCGGTCTCGTGGTTGGGCACGTTGAGCGCGCACCGGACGTGCGGGCCTTCCCGGACCCGCGCGGGCAGGGTGCGGTCGTCCGGGCGCTGGGTGGCTTGCAGCAGATGGACGTTGACCGCGCGGGCCTGATCATGCAACCTCTTGGCGGCCCGCCAGGCGCGGGCGTCGTCTTTGACGCCGCCGATAGGGTGCGGGGCGCCGTAGAGCACCTGGCATTCATCCACGATCAGATAGATTGGGTGGAATCCGGAACCCTTGCGGCGGGAGACGTCGCGGGGGATGTCGCCGACGATTCCGGCGGCGCGTTTGGCGTCGTAGCGCCGCGCCACCTCCCCAACGCCCCATTCGAGCATCCCCACCGTGGCCAGGGCGTGTTCGTCGGCGCTGCCCTCGATCAGTGTGGCCGCGCGGGGGGCGAACATCGACCAGTCACCATCTCCTTTCAGATCCGCGATGCGCAATTCGACGGTGGGATCGAGCGACAAGCCCAGGGCGAGCAGGCGCAGCACCGAGGATTTGCCTTGTTTGGAAGTGGCGGCGATGAGCCAGTGTTTCTGGAGCATGCCGACGGTGATTTGTTCGGCGCGCATGGTCACGCCCCAGGGCAGGCGGTCCCGGAAGACATCGACTTCACCATCGGTAAGCAGGGGCCAGGGTGGGGCGGGTTTGTCCATGGTGCCCTTGTCTGCGACCCATAGGTCCAGCACGCGGGCGTCGGTGTTCTTTTCCCGCTGCGGCCACACCTCGTGGCGGTGGCGCCCGAGGTTGCCCGCGAGCAATTCGACTTTCGCGCTGGAGAGCAGCTCCGCGGCGGTGACCCCCAGGGGGAGCCGGACCTGGGTGTAGGTCCCGCCACCCTGCTCGCGGGGAGTGATGACGTATTCGAGCACGCCGCCGCTGGTCAAAAAGCGGGTCAGGGCGGGGATCTTGACGTGCGCGAGCGCGTTGGTGATCACATCAGCGGTGATCTCCGCGTCGGCCTCGGCGCGCTCGTCGGGGGAGAACAGCCACCGGGGCGGCGCCGCCGCCCGGCGTCCCTCCCGCCACGCCGCCACCAGCACCATCAGCGGCGCGGCCCATAAGCTCACCTGGGCGGCCAGCGACAGCGTGGCCAGGGTTGCGTTGAGGATGTGGCGGATGAGCAGCCACCAGCCGGACCAGCCGATGCTGCCCGGGGTGAACGCCAGCCACAGCCCCACCAGGATCAGCAGTCCGGCCAGCACGCAGAGCGCCATGAACAAGGCCCGCAGCCCCGCGGCCAGCGTGGCGGGAAGCGCGCGCAGCCGCTGCGCGCGCCCGTCCTTCAGCGTGACCAGGCGTGCGGTCCATTCGGCGAGCGCGTCCCGGTCCCCAGCCAGCCGGGCCAGTCGGATCTGCTCCCGCACCGGGCCGTAGGTCAGCGCGTCCACCGCCCGGCGCGCCCAGCTCGCCTGCCCCTGACCCACCCGGTATACCGCGCGGGCCACACAGCGCGCGGCCCGCGCTAGCCCGGACAGCACCGCCATGGTGATCGGCTTGGGGTGATCCGACCCACCGATCACCCCCATCACCGCCAGGGCGGGCAGCAGGTTCCAGCCTTTCAAGCGCGCGTACTCGGCGTCGGTGATCAGCTCCCCATCCAGGATCTCCGGGGCCGGTTCCACCTGCTCACCCGATCCGGGCTGGTTGTTGTGTGTCCGGGTCATCGCCAGTCACCTCGCCGTGGGGTGACGTCCAGGGAGGTCACCGTGAAGGCTCTAGTGAGCACGTGTCCGGTGATTAGCGCGGGCAAGGCCAGCGCGACCCAGAACAGGGTGCTGCCCGGCGCGTAGGTGATCACCAGCCACTGCGCGCCGACGATCACCCCTGCGGTGATCACGACGTGTCCGGCCAGCGAGACGACCCGGGAGGCCGCGTGCGCGGCCTGCGCCGCGCGGTGGGCGCGGCGGGTGCCCGAGCGCCACATCATTACCACGATCACCAGCACACCGGCCACGGCGAGCGCGTGCGTCGGACTCAGGGTGACAATCATGGCCTGGCCTCCCCGTCCCGTTCGTCCTGGTTGTGGCTGTGGCGCTGGCGGCGCCGCTGCCATTCCCGGTGCAGGGCACGCCGGTCGTCCTCGGCCAGCGCGCCCCACACCCCCGTCGTGCTGGCGCCCGCTGTGCGTAGCTCCAGCTCCAGGCACTGATCGATGACTGGGCAGCCCTCGCACAGCCGCTCAGCGAGTGCCCGGTCACTGGACGCGCAGTGCTCCCAGTCCGGCTCGACGGGAGGCCATAGCTCCGGCAGGCACAGCCCACCGAGCACGACACTGGTGGTCAGCGCCGTGGCCGGGACGTCTTTGAGCCGGTCGAGCCGGGCGGCCATAGCCGCGTAGTCGGGGGTGCCGCGGTCGCGGGTCACCTCGGCGCCACCCGAGTCCGGTGCCGTCCGCTCGCCGGTTCGCCGATCGTGATTGGTAGGTGCTGCGAGCAACCGGGACAGGGCACCGGCTAAAACCAGCGGCTTACCGCGCCGCCACACCACCCGCAGCATGCCCAGGCGAATCGCGCGAGAGACGGCCGACGGCTTGACACCAAGAATCCAGGCGGCTTGCTGAACCGTGTAGTACGCCGGATCTCCAGCGTTGGACTTGTCGGTACGCATGAAGTAAGGCCTTTCTGATCAATACAGTTTCGGATGATTTAATGTCATGTTTCCGGATTATTTAATCCGATATTGGGCATGGGGGTGCCCTGGCCGGATACAGCCGTCAAGCCACGTGAGCCCGCGCTACTGTTTGCCGCCAGAGCGAGCGCGGAGGAATGTGTGTCGGAGGACTGGGCGGCCGTCGCGGAAGCGATCAGTCAGCGCATGACAGAACTCGGTATCAATCAGACCGAATTGATTGGGCGCTCGCAGGTCTCGAAGGCGACGGTTGGTGAGCTTTACCGCAACTCCGCGCAGCGGCGGCGGAGCACGCGGACGCTCGAAGCGCTGTCCATCGCCCTTGGGTGGCACCCGCGGCACCTGGCGGCGGTCCTGAAGGGCCAGCGTGTCCCCGGTATCGGCGAGCCGGTGAGCCGTTCCGATGACGACGTTCCAGGACGGCTGGCCGCCATCGAATACCGCCTCGCACAAATAGAGACGCGGCTCGGCGATATCGGCGAGCTGAGCGACCGGATCGACGAAGTAAAGACCACTATCGAAGCGGTGATGCGGCTCGTGGATTCGAGCCAGAAAACAGGGAGGGGATGAGTGTTCCGGGTGGCTTCTGTTCATGCCGGTAAGTCAACAGCGAATCCGCCGTACCAGCCATGCACCTGCGGCGCATTACTAGCGCGCTCCCAGTGCACTCGTAGTGCACTTCCCGGTTTTAGAGGCTATTTTTAATGGAACCGGTACAGCTGTGGACGGGCCGGGCCGCGTGTGCGCTGCAAGCCGCGCTGCGGATGACCAATGAGTCGTTCGCCGCACGTCTGGGCATAGCGGTGCGGACGGTCGCGACCTGGCACCAGAAACCCGACCGCGTCCCGAGCGCCGAGATCCAGCAGGCGTTAGACACCATGCTGGAACGCGCCGGGGAGGGTGTCCAAGCACGGTTCACCAGGAATCTCGCCGGAACCACCGAGGGCGCCGAACCGGCGAGTTCGCCGCCCGATGAGCCCGCGCGCGCCGCTGCGGATACCACTGCGGCGGCAGCGGATAACCAGACAGCCACCACCTCGCCTACGATCATCGAGGGAAAAGCTGACGACAGCGCGGATGGGGACTTTATGGGCTGGTTGCAGGTGGCGCACGCCGCGTCCGCGCCGCCGGATGGCTCGGACGTGGGGCAGATCATCCGCTGGTACCGCACCTATGAGGGGCTGACCCAGCAGGACGCGGCCGCGCGCCTGCACACCACGCAGTCCCGGCTGTCCAAGCTGGAAAAGGGCACTCAAGTCCTGCACGACGTCACCGAGCTGCGGCACATCGCGCGTAAGCTCGGCATCCCGCCGGAGCGGCTTGGCGTGCTGCCGGACCACTCCGGTGACGCGCGCCCGTTCGCCTCGCATGTCAGCGACCGCCCTGGCCCGGTGCGGGAGAGCCAGGAACACTGGCGCGACATCCGCCGCGAGCTGAATGGCCACCGCCTGGTCTTGGGTGAGCTGGCCGCCGAGCTGTACCCGGCGCAGCAGCGCATCCCGGGAACCACAGTGCTCACCTCGGCGAGCTGGCTGCCGGACGGCCCGGTCGACCTGGCCGATATCGAGCTGGCCTGGCGCCCCGATCCACCGGCGCCGCAGCTGGATGGCAGCGGCCCACGATCCACTGGTGTGCGGCCTTTGATGGCCAGCGGTGAGCGTTATGACCGTTACTCCCGCGCGCTGCGTGACCTGGCCCGGCCCAGATTATTCGACAACCGTGTCAGCTATCGCCTGCTCGACGTGGCATGGGCTGGTGCCCGGGGAATGCTGGGATTCCACTACACGTCCTTCTTCAGCGCGCTTGACGTATGTGAAGCGTCGGCGCACGAGTTCGCGCGAGCGTGGCTCGCCGCGGACCGGAAACGCCCGAGTTTCGCGGAGTTGCCGTTTCGCCGCAGCATCGTCGACCCGTTCGATTTGTCCGCGCGGCCTGTGCTGCCCGGTATCGCTACGTTGACGATCCGGCGCGATCCCATCGAGGGGCACCGGATGTACCTGCATCACCGGGACGCCAGCGCGGTGGCTGGCGGGGGCGGCGTGTACCAAGTGATCCCCGCGGGTCTATTCCAGCCCGCAGCCCTCGCGCCAGCGCATCAAAACAACGACTTCTCACTCTGGCGTAACATCCAGCGCGAGTTCTCCGAGGAGTTCCTCGGCAACTGCGAGCACGACGGAAACAGTATCGACCCGATCGCCTACGACGTCGACGAGCCGTTCGTCTCCTTTGAGAAAGCGCGCCAGACCGGTGACGTCCGGGTTTTCGCCTGTGCCATGGTGTGCGAACCGCTCACGCTAACGGTGGAACTGGTGACGGTCGCGGTCATCGAGGCACCGGTGTTCGACGCGCTGTTCTCCGGGATGGTCGCTGTGAATGAGGAAGGTGCCGCGGTCGGCACCGAGGCCGGCCGCCCCACCGTGGGCATCCCGTTCACCGAAGCGTCCCGCGAACGGCTGCGTACCGAGCCGTTAGCACCGAGCGCCCGGGCCGGCATCGAGCTGGCCTGGCAACACCGGCGCCAACTCCTCGGCCGATGAGTGTTCTGGTCACGCAGCCGCCGGATTCGTCGGCTACGCGGTGGCCGCCCACCTCGCCGAGCACGAACACCACGTGATCGGACTGGACCACACCCCGGCGTCCGCGCCGCCCGCCGGTGTCCAGCGGCTGCAAGGCAATCTAAGTACACCCGGCACCCTGTCCGCAGCACTCGCCGACTGGCCATCCTGCACAGACTCGCTGGCGCCCAGCCCGGCCGGGTCGTTCTCGCGTCAACCCCTGCGCGGTCTACGGCGAGCAAGCCGAGCAATCGATCAGCGAAACTTCGCCCGTGGCACCCCGCTAGCCCTGCTAGCCGACAGCACTCGCATCCGGTCCGAACTGGGCTGGCGACCCAAAATCAACTCTCCCCACGATCATCGCGGACGCCTGGACTGCGCTGAACAGCCAGTAGTCGCCCGCCGCATATTCGATTACGGAATAGTGCCCATCTGACTACGCAGCGTCTAGCGCGGCGCTTCCGACTGCTATTGCCTTATCGACCATGAGCGCAGGGCCCGTCAGCGAGCCGACGCGCCAGACGAATGACGACGTGCTCGCCAGGCTGGCCGCGATTGACCACCGTCTGCACCAGATCTCGACCCATCTAGCGAACCTCGCGCCCTGGCTGCGCCAACTCGATGAGGTCCGCGCCAACCTTGACAGGCTGATCAGGTCACTCGGGTCAGCCGAGGAACCCGTACGCCCCGAGGGGGTCACAGATGCGCGGGTTGCCCGGTGAGCGCTGTGGCCGACATCGCGCTATCTCCGACCGTCGCCGCTGGCGCCGGCCATCGGTACCGGCCATGGTCCCGGTGCCGCGCCACCCCGGTATTGAGGTGGTGGACTCGCTGACTCGCGTCACGCACCGGGTCAGCGGTGACGCCCTGCTGGCCGGTCGCCTGATCGGCACCTACGAAGCGCTCTGCGGTACCCGCCTGCCGGCGGCTAGTCTCACCGATCCGGGCCGTGGCCGGTGTGCGCAGTGCGCCCGGTACGCCCGATGAGCGATCTGACTCCCGGCCGGCTGCTGGTCGAATCGCCCGCGCCGAACGCTCCCGGCAGCCGGTCGGCAACACCCGCCGATATCGAACACGCGATGGAACACCACAGCGTGCGCACGGCCCTGACAGCCGAGGCGCCGTGATACCGGATCGCGCCGGACAGGCAACGCTCAGACGAGCAGCACCAGTGCCGGCCGGTCACGCTGGGCGCCTCAATGCGATGACCATCCCTGCGCAGCATGCGCACAAAGGTCATCCGCATCGCAAGCCCCCGCGCCACACAAGGCTCCGGTGGCGCGGGACACCGGCCGCTGACGTGGCCGGACATGGGCTGCTGTCCCGCTTCCACGCCGGGTGCCGCTGCGGATGGTGCGCGTCACGAGCCCGGGAGGGCACCTGCGGGTGCCAGCCGTGCGTAGCGTGTCGAGCCAGCACATACTTCAGGTGGCCGCAATGAGCGCTGACAGTCCGGACTTAGTAGCGGCGAAGCGGCTATTGGACGCCGCCAAAGACCAGGGTTTCCGCTTCCAGCGGATCGCACCCGGCCCCGACGGCTCCCTCCGAGGTGTCCGGGAGACCCCCGAGTTCCTCGACGAGCTCTACCTCGCCGGATTCTCGGAGCCGCAGTCATGCACCGCCATCCGACGCCGCCGCTACGGACTGCTAGTACCCGAAGGACTGCCGGTCACCGCACGGATACAGGGCGACGCACTCACCGTGCTCCACACCGTGGTCAACGACTGGGCGTCTTCTTCATGACCACCCAGAGGATGAGTGCATAGGAGAGTGCTGCACACCGTGGTCACCGAGCCCCCGTCTTTGTGTGAGCTATTCAGTCCCGCGTCGATCTTCCTCAATGATGATGCGATTGGGGTCGAACTCTCGGCGTCCACGCGACCGGACGAACGGGGCGATCACGATTCGCCGATTCGTCAACGCTCGCCGAAGGAAGCTGCGCCGCTCGGCCACCGTGGCGGCGTTCCATCGCGCCGTCCATTCCTCACGGGACGCGGCCTCAACAGCAGGGTCCGCGACAGCTGCCGGCACCCTACTGTCCAGCTCAGCCAGCTCAGTACGAAGCTCGGAAATGCGCTTATCCAACGGCGCCATAGCAACGTCATAACGCTGAAGCACAATTTCCCGCCGACCCAGCCGACCGGACAACTCGTCGGCAAGATGCTCGCACTCACTCAACTCGGCAAGCAGCGGACGCCTCTTGTCCACCACGGCTTTAGCAGCAGCCTCAAGAGCTTCCGCGTGCCGGGGATCAGCTAAAATCCTCACCACAAGCGCCCCGACATACCGGTCCAGCTCACGTTGATTAATAGCGGTACCACCGCATCCGCCACCGACCGTGCGTGGGTGGCAAAAATACTGCCGACGAATTTCGCCGTTCGGGTACGGCTGGTTTGACCGTCCCGTAAGCCAGTGTCCACACTTCCCACAGCACACGATGCCCGAACACAGATACATCTCAGAAACGGGACGGCCACGGCGGCGCGAAGCAAACAACGTCGTCACCCGCTCCCACGTCTCTTTGTCGAGAATCGGCTCGCCGGGCAGATGACCCACCACCACACCATTGTGGACAACCTGCCCCACGTTGCGCGGCCTCAACAGCAGTTGCTTGACCGGTGTACTTGACCACAAACCACCGGGCGATGTGGTGACATCTCGCTGATTGAGATCACGAGCAATGTGCTCTAACTTTCCCCCCGCCAACACGCGCGCGGCCATCTCGCGAAGCACGACGGCCTCTGACTCCCGAACCGTGACACCATCCCGCTCAAATCCGAACGGCCGCGTGGAGTTGTTCGGCTCCCCGCGCGTTGCCTTCACCCGCTTACCCCGCTTGACCCGAGTGGACAGCCGATCGGACTCATACGCGGCGGCATTGAGCTGATCGCGGAACGTCTTACGGCCGTTGGCCGTCGTCAGGTCGTACTCCCCCTCGCTGTCGAGCACCACAAGACCCCGCTCGGCGGCGAGGATCAGCCGCTCACCCTCGATAGGCCGACGCGAGAACCGCGCCATGTCGAACACCACCACACCACCCGTCGCGCCGGCCTCCAGCCGGGACATCAGCCGTTCCCAGTACGGACGCTTCACCCGCGGGTTCCACGCCGAGCGCCCGCTGTCGATGTGCACCTCGCCAACCTGCGCTCCGCGTTCCTCAATCCTGGCCCTGCAGTCCTCGACCTGGCCCTCGGTCGAGCGTTGCCGATCATCACCAAGCCGCGACACGCGCGCGTACACGTCGAGGATGAGTGCCACCGTGGCTCCTCCCGCCATGGGGTCACTAATTATGGCTTGACCCCGGCCATGATGCGCTGATCGAGCAGCGCCTGCCCGATCTCGACGTCGGGGTGCTCACGTAATCGTTTCGCCGCGTGCGCCGCGTGCGCCGCGTCGTCGCCGTCCCAGTCCGGATTGAGCAGGTCGGGACCCAGATGCCCGACGAGCCGGTGTTCGTCCCGGGTGGGCACCAGAGCCATGTCGTGCAGGCAGAACCCCACCGCCACCCGGTCCTGGGTGGTCAACACCGCGCGAGCTTGGTGGCTCGGCCGCCGCCAGCGTTGCCCGGGCCGGTAGAGGTGCCAGGCGCCGTCCATCCGGAAATGGGTATGCAGGCTTCGCTCATCATCGAAGCGGGCGAACAAGTGCTTGCCGACGCTGCGCACGCCGGTCACGGTGAGCCCCGCCAGATCGTGCTCCACAAGCCGCGGATGCCGCAGCTCCCCCCGAATCAGCCGCTGTCCCGTCAACGCCGCCCCCAACCGCTTCCCCGCGGCGTACACCGTGTCCCCTTCCGGCACCACTCACCTCCCTGCACGCATTCAGCCTGCTGGATGCGACTCGCGGAGCACGTTGCGGTGGGTTTGGTGGAGAAGCAGGGCGAAGGAGATAGCGGCGATGATGAGGTAGGTGTGCCAGGTGTGGATCGCATCCCACACGGCGTGCAGGGCCACCACGAGCAGGAAGGTGCCGACCGCGGCGGCCAGCCCCCGGAGGCGCCATCGTTGCGCATATGCCCACCACAGTGCGGCGGCAGCAAGGCCGGTCCAGGCGGCGTGCCCGGCCGGGCTGAGGATCCCGCGCAACAGGATCTGGTTTTCGGCGTCAGTCAGGTCACCGCCGGTGGCGAGCAGGGTCACGAACCCGTAGCCCAGGGTCTCCAGTACGGCGAAACCCATGCCCACCGCGACGCCGACGAGCAGCCCGTCCGCCGGGTTGGCCCGGTACCGGGTGAAGATCAGCACCGCGATCGGCACCAGCAGTTTGGCGCCTTCTTCGATCAACCCGATGTACAGGGTGGGCAGCGCTCCGAGCCGTCGCATGATGTCGAACTCCGCGACGCTGGCCAGCGCGGCGCCCAGCACCCCACCCAGCAGCGCACAACTCAACAGCACGCTCAGCGGCAGGTCGAAGGCCGGATTGCGGCCATCGATATAGACCACGAAGCTCACCGGGATGACCAGCGCCCCCAACAGCAGCAGCGACGGCACCAGGGCCGGGTTTCCGGTGATCACCAGAGCCTGCTGGACGGCGATGAACAACCCGGTACCCACCACCAACACGGGCAACCACGCCCACCGCCGGGCCCGTGCCGGACGAGACCGGCCTTCTGGTCGTGTCGCATACCGCACGGTGGCCATGACTCCCCTTGTACCCCATCGACGGGGGCGTGGACACCGGGGCACGTGTTACGCCCCGGCTAACGTTTTTCGCGACACCGCGCCGGCGAGTTCAGCTGCCGGCGGCCGACCAGCTCGACCAACGCGCGACGTCGATCGCCACCACCGGACCGTGCGGCGGCCGCGCACGGTACTGGGAATAGCGCGCCAGCAGCCGCGCGACGGCATCACGGCCCTCAGACTCGCCGGCTTCCAGGATCCGGGCATTACCGTCGGCCCGCACCCACCACAGCACGTTCCAGTCGTCGTCGTAGTGGTCCACGAGAACGGCGACGCGCGGGTTGACCGCGATGTTGGCCAGCCGGCGCAGCGACGTCGAGCGCTTGGGTTTCGCGTCGACGGCGCTGTAGATCGTGTCGCTGGCCAGCGCGAAGACCATCGGGACGAGGTGCGGGCGGCCACCGGCGTCGGCGGTGGCCAGCCGGGCGACCCGCGCCTGCGCGAAGCGCCGGCGCGCCTGCTCCGCTGTCATCCGCCGGTGAACCTGCGTGAGTTCGGCGAAGAACACCGCGTCCTGGCCGCTGTCCTCGACCAGGCTGCCACCGCGCCGGGACTCACACCGTTACCTGTGGGGAAATACCCGACGCCGAAGTCCATTGCGGGCGGCCGTGTCACCCTTGCCGGAAGTTGACCCGTTTGGTCGGTCCTTTACCGTCTTCGAGTTTCACGGGGCGCAAAACATCGTCTTCGGCCAGCGCCCGTTCGGTGCCATCTCTCAGGTTTTCTTCCACCACCTGGGCACCGGAAGGCATCTTGGCGAGCTCCCGGATGTCACTTACTGAGATGGTGTCCTTATTCCACGGGTAGGCCTTGCCCTCGATCAGCACCTCGTAGTCAGCGGTGTGCGCCATCGTTGATCCAACCTCCTCAACGGCTAGACGCTGAACAGGTCCGGCTCGCCACTGAGCCGGACCTGTTTCACATACCCGCTACGGGCCGAATCATGCCTGAATCAGGCCACCGCGGCAGCAGGGGTCGTCGCCGGCTCGAGGGCCAGGTCGATCACCTCACGGACGTCGCCAACCAGGTGCACGGTGAGCTCCTCCCGCACCGACTCCGGCACGTCGTCGAGGTCGGGCTCGTTGCGCCGGGGTAGCAGCACAGTGGTGATCCCGGCCCGGTGTGCGGCCAGCAGCTTCTGCTTGACGCCACCGATCGGCAGCACCCGCCCGGTCAACGACACCTCACCGGTCATCGCCACATCGGCGCGCACCGGTCGTCCGGACAGCAACGACGCCAGCGCGGTGGTCATGGTGATCCCGGCACTGGGCCCGTCCTTGGGCACCGCCCCGGCCGGCACGTGTACGTGGATCCCCCGCTCGGCCAGGTCGCCGACGGGCAACTCCAGCTCCGCCCCGTGCGAACGCAGGTAGGACAGCGCGATCTGCGCGGACTCCTTCATCACCTCACCGAGTTGCCCGGTGAGCGTGACGTTGGTCGATCCGGTCTCCTTGTCAGCCAGCGAGGCCTCTACGAACAGCACATCACCGCCGCCGCCGGTCACCGCGAGCCCGGTGGCCACCCCCGGCACGGCTGTCCGCTCCGCGGATTCCGGAGTGTGCTTGGGCCGGCCGAGGTAGTCGCGCAGGTCGTCGGGCCCGATGTGCACGGGCAGCTCGCGCTGGTGCAGCGCCAACCGGGTGGTCACCTTGCGCAGGATCCGGGCGATCGAGCGCTCCAGCTGCCGCACCCCGGCCTCGTGGGTGTACTCGCCGGCCAGCCGGCGCAACGCGGCATCGTCGATGCGCACGTCCGTTGCACTGAGCCCGGCCCGGTCGAGCTGGCGGGGCAGCAGGTGATCGCGCGCGATGGCGACTTTCTCGTCCTCGGTGTACCCGTCGAGCGTGACCAGCTCCATCCGGTCCAGCAGTGGCGCCGGGATCGACTCCAGCACGTTCGCTGTGGCCAGGAACATCACATCCGACAGGTCCAGCTCGACTTCCAGGTAGTGGTCGCGGAAGGTGTGGTTCTGCGCCGGGTCGAGCACTTCGAGCAGGGCGGCGGTCGGGTCACCCCGGAAGTCCGCGCCGAGCTTGTCCACCTCGTCGAGCAGCACGACCGGGTTCATCGTGCCGGCCTCGGAGATAGCCCGCACGATCCGGCCCGGTAGCGCGCCGACATAGGTCCGGCGGTGCCCCCGGATCTCGGCCTCGTCGCGCACCCCACCGAGGGCGACCCGGACGAACGTGCGGCCCATCGCGCGGGCCACCGACTCACCCAGCGACGTCTTGCCGACCCCAGGTGGGCCAACCAACGCCAGCACCGCGCCGCTGCGCCGGCCACCCACCACTCCGAGGCCTTGGTCGGCCCGCCTGCGGCGCA
This sequence comes from Pseudonocardiaceae bacterium, assembly GCA_036378735.1. Classification (GTDB taxonomy): domain Bacteria; phylum Actinomycetota; class Actinomycetes; order Mycobacteriales; family Pseudonocardiaceae. The sequence continues at coordinate 16,174 of DASUVX010000068.1, forward strand.
CAGCCAGGTATTCGATGATGCGGTCTTTGACCTCATCCAGCCCGTAGTGGTCGGCGTCGAGCACCTCACGGGCACCGGCGATGTCGTAGCTGTCCTCGGTGCGGGAGTTCCACGGCATCGCCAGCACGGTGTCCAGCCAGGTGCGGATCCAGCCGACCTCCGGCGAAGCTTCCGCGGTCCGCTCCAGCTTGTCGACCTCGGTCAACGCCGCCTTGCGCACCTGCTCGGGCAGCTCTGCGGCCTCCACCCGGGCGCGGTAATCCTGCTCCTCGGTAGCGGGCTTGCCGTCCAGCTCGGCCAGCTCCTTGCGGATCGCGGCGAGCTGCTGGCGCAGCAGGAACTCCCGCTGCTGGCGCTCCATGCCTTCCTTGACGTCCTTATTGATCGTCTCGGCGACGTCGAGCTCGGCGAGCTGTTCCTGGGTCCAGGTGACAAGCTTTTCCAGCCGCGCCACCACATCCGAGGTCTCCAGCAGCCAAAGCTTCTGCTCCTGGGTCAGGTACGGGGCGTATCCGGCGAGATCGGCCAGCATGCTGGGCTCGTCCACCTGCCGGAACGAGTCGATCGTCTGCCAGGCGCCGCGGCGCTGCAGGATCGTGATCACCAGACCCCGGTATTCCTGGGCCAGTTCCTGCGCGCGGTCCGGCGCGCCCGTCTCGTCCAGGATGGCGGCCTCCACCCACAATGCCGCACCCGGTCCTGTCGTGCCGGCGCCGATCCGGACGCGGTGCGTGCCCCGCACCACCGCGGCCTGCTCCCCTCCGGGCAGCCGGCCGATCTGCTCGACCACACCCCAGGTACCCACCGAGGCATACTTGCCGTCCAGCCGCGGCACCAGCAGCATGCTCGGCTGAGCACTGGCATCTACGGAAGCCGCACGAGCTGCCTCAAGGGCCGCACGGACCTCGGCATCGTCCAGCCGCATCGGGACCACCATGCCCGGCAGCACCACGACGTCGTCAGTCGGCAGAACCGGCAGTTTCACAGTCTCGGTCAAGATTGCCACACTTTCGAGCCAGAAGATTGAGTTCAGTTGGCTCAACCATGGCGGAGGCAACCGTATTCCGGACATGCACCCCGGCTGCACGAACTGGCTGATCAGCACCCGACATGGAGACATATCGGGCTAGTTCAGCGTCCCGGAACCCCGATATGTCTCCATGTCGGGGTCGAGTCACCTGATGGACAGGCGCAGCGCTTGATCCCCAAGTAGGGTGCTCAGCCCGTGTTGCGCATGCCGGCGGCGATCCCGTTGACGGTTCGCAGCAGCGCCCGGCGCAGGTCGGGGTCCGGCTCGGCCACCTCGCGCAGCCGAGCCAGCAACGCGACCTGCAGGTGGTGCAGTGGTTCGAGGTAAGAGGCCCGCACCTGCAGGGTGTGCCGCAGCACCTGGTGCCGGGCCAGCAGGGTCTGCCCGCCGGTGAGCCGCAGCACCTCACGCTTGGTCAGATCGTGCTCGCGCACGATGAAGTCGAACAGCGGCTGCAGCGCAGGATCCACCAGGGCCGAGACGTAGTACTCCGCAATCCGCAGGTCGGTCTTGGCCAGCGTCATCTCGACATTTCCGAGCAGGTTGGTGAAAAACGCCCAGTCCCGCATCTCGTCGAGTACCGGACCGAGCCCGGCGTCCCGGGCGGCCCGCAAGCCGCTGCCCAGGCCGTACCAGCCGGGCACGACCATCCTGGTCTGGGTCCAGCCGAACACCCACGGGATCGCCCGCAGCCCGTCCAGCGTGATCTTCCCACTGCCCGGTCGCCGCATCGGCCGGGATCCGACGTTGAGCCAGCTCAGCTCGTCCACCGGGGTGGCGGCGGAAAAGAATTCGCTGAGTCCGGGCAGACCGACGAAATCCCGGTAGGCCACTTGCGCAGCGGCGCTGACCACGTCCATCGCGTCGTCCCAGCGCTCCCGCACCTCCGGCGGTACCCGTGAGGTCTGGTGCAACAGGGTGGCCTCCAGCATCGCGGCCAGCACGATCTCCAGATGGTCATGGGCCAGCGGGGACAGCGAGTACCGGTCGGAGATGACCTCGCCCTGCTCGGTCACTTTCAACGTCGCATCGACCGTCCCGTACGGGGAGGCCGCCACCGCTTCGCCGGCGGGTCCGCCGCCGCGGCCCACCGAGCCGCCGCGGCCGTGGAAGAACCGCAGCCGTACCCCATGCGCGGCTGCGGTGTCGCGTAGCTGGCGCTGCGCCCGGTGGATGACCCACTGCGACGTGGTGATCCCGGCGTCCTTGTTGGAGTCGGAGTACCCGAGCATCACCTCTTGCAGGTCGCCCCGGGCGCGCACCAGCTGCCGGTAAGAGTGGTCGCGCAGCATCGCATCGAGTAGATCTCCGGCGCAGCGCAGATCGGTGGCCGTCTCGAAAAGCGGCACGAGATCCACCATGCAGCTCACCCCTGATGGAGCAAAGGTGATCAGACCGGCTTCTCGCGCCAGCACGGCAGCGGCCAGCACGTCGTCCACGCCCTTGGTCATCGAGACGATGTAGGTGCTGACCGCCGGCGCACCGAATGTCTGCTGGGCGCACCGGATGGTGTCGAAGACTGCGAGCACGTCTGCCGCCACCGGGGGCAGCTCCGCCGAGCGGGCAGTCAGCGGCCGCCGCCCGGCCAGCTCGCTGGACAGCAGTGCCGCCCGCTGCCCGCGGTCGAGTGCCGCGTAGGGCGCCGGCAGCTCACGGAGCGGGTCGTACAGGGCCGCCAGAGCAGCATGGTGCTTGCCGGCGTCCTCCCGCACGTCCAACGCTGCCAGATGCAGGCCCAGCGCTCTCGCGGTGCGCAGCGTCCGGGCCAGGGTGCCCCCCGCGATGCGTTCTCCGAGGTGCGCGCGCAACGACGCGTCCATCACCTCCAGGTCGGCGAGGTAGCCTTCCGCACCCAAATAGTCCCGTCCCTCCTGGTGCGCAAGGCCCTCGCGGATCCGCTGCTGGGTTCGGGCCAGCCGGGCCCGGATGAACGAACACTTCAGCCGGTACGGCTGTTCGGCGTTGAGCCGGATGTAGTGGTCATAGACCTCGGGCAGCAACCGCCGATCCCGCGCGATGCTGCCGCGCAGTGCCTCGGACACACCGACCAAGCGGGTGGACATGCTCAGTTCCTGCACCAGCTGGTCCAGCAGCGCCAGCTGGATGGTCAGCGCCCGGTCCGCATACAGCCGCAGGACGTCGAGGGTGACCTGCGGTGAGACGTTGGGATTGCCGTCGCGGTCGCCCCCCACCCAGCAGCCGAGCACCAGCGGCCGGAACCTCGCAGGCAGCCCGAAGCCGGTGCGGGCCAGCTCGTCCTCGAAGTCTTCTAGCAGCTCCGGCACCGCACGGGTACCGAGCTGCTCGAGGTAGTAGACAACCGCGCGGGCCTCGTCGAGAACCGTGGGCTTGCCGGGTCTGATCTCGTCGGTCTGCCACAGCAGATCGACCAGCGGCGCGAGCCGCTGGTGCATCTGCTCCTCGGACAGGTCCTGGTCGAGGACGTCCGCCACCCGGCGCAGGACGCCCTGCACCGCCGCACGGGACACCTCGGTGGGATGCGCGGTGAGCACCGGCCGCAGTTGCATCCGCGCCAGTACCGCCTGCACCGCCGCCCGGTCGACGTCCCGCACCAGCCGGTCCAGCACCGCGCGCAGCGGGCCGCGCCGGCCGCCCAGGTGGGCGCGCTGCTCCCACGCGCGGTGCAGCTGCTCGGCCACGTTGGCGAGCTGGAAGTAGGTGGAGAACGTCCGGGCCAGCTGGACGGCCGTGCCGATGTCCAGGGTGGCCAGCAGCGACGTGATCTCCGCGCTACCTTCCTGCTTCGCCGCGTTGGCCAGCGCCCGCACCTGTTCGACGAGCTTGAGAAGTTCTTCGCCGCCGTGGCGGATCAGGGTGTCACCCAGCAGCGTCGACAGCAGCCGGATGTCGGCTCGCAGCGCCTGGTGCTGGGATTCCGAGACGACGCCCGCGTGCGCAGCCATCGTGTCCAAGCGCTTGCCGTGTTCGGTAGTCAGCTCGTGCCGGGTCAACGTAACGATATCCGCAGCCGGCCCATCCACATGATTGATGGTCACACGGTTGGACAGACAATTCCAAGTAAGGCCCCGCAAGCTTTTCCCGCTGTTAACAGCTTGACACTCAACGCTGACGCGCAGGCGCAGCGCTTAGCGTGTTCGCAGGCAACGTGGCGTGCATGAGCGAGACGTTGTAGCGGTCATACTGGGTCATCGTGAAGTAAATGTCGTCACCATGCGAATCCGGGTTCAGGAAACCGCCGTACAGGTGCGGATACTGGCTGGAGGTAGCGACCGGAATCGGTGCGCCCCACGGTCCGGTTGGCTGCGGGGCCAGCCGGAGGACAATCGCCCCGCGCGGCTCGTCGAGGTACATCATCTCCCAGCTGCGCAAGATCTCGTCGTAGCGGACCGACAGTTCACCGACCGGCCCGGCCACGACGGGGGTCGCGATCACACTGCCGCCCAGCTGCCAGGCTGTGCCGGTCCAATACTCGTAGGCGAGGGTATTCAGCAGCTGCTGTTCGGGCACCCGGGCGACATAAGCGTTGCCGAAACGTCCATTCGGAGAACCGAAGGCGTAGACGAAGCCGTCCCGGCGCGCAAAAGCGATCATTTGGAATTTATCATCGGAGGCCGCGGTGTTGAGTCGCAACGCAGTGGGAGCGGCTACCCAGCTCTGCCCACCGTCGTCGGAGTAGGCGATGTCGCTGTAGTTTGTAGTCCAATGTCCAGGTTCGCCGAAGTGGCGCACCGACATGTAGGCCAGGTAGTTTCGCCCGCCGACATTGATGCCACCCGTCGGGATCTTGCTGATCTCGACGCCATCCCGCTTGAGCGACGGCAGTAACTCCTTGGCGTGATTGGCACGATCGGTGACGAAGTCGGTGAAAGACATACCGCCGGCCGGATTCCGATCGCTGCTACGAGCCAACGTGTTCGAACGCCAATCGATCTTGGCTGGATCCCCGAATCCGGCGCCGGGCCCCGCCCATCCGGGCCCGAAGGTGTCACCGAAGGCCGCCAGAATCTGCCCCCGATCATCGGCCCACATGATTCCCAGGTCGGTGCCCTTGACGCTATAGCGCGCCTCAGTCGCGTTGATGGACTCAGCGCCAGTGATCACGGCAACCCGGCTGGCCTGGCCTTGCGGCACCGTTTCAGCGGCCCCGGGTGGTGCCAGACCTGCGGTGATCGATGCGATCAGAATCGCCAGCGCGATCCCGGCTCCAGCTCGACGACTGAGCACCGCTTCCCCCTCACGCGTCGACATGCATGGGGGTGCGCGGGCGTAAGCCAGCGCTGCGCAACCGCACAACAGACCCCCGAAAGCTCAACGCTCGCCACAGCCGAGGAGTAACGCCCCGTGTTCGCCCCACCGCGCTTGGCCTCACCTCCCGCACCCCGACGGCACCCCGACAGCACCCCGATATGGAGACATATCGGGGTGACCCAGGGGGGAGGTGGCTGGTTGGGCGGATCGGGTTACGTGTGCCGGTAGGTCACGCTGATCCGCGGTCCACCGCGAACCGTCTTGGGCACGGTGTGCTGCCAATCGTGCTGGCTGCGCCCACCCATCACCAGCAGGTCGCCACCCTGCACGGTGAACCATCGCCCCGCGCCGCCCCCGCGCGGTCGCAGCCCGAAGCGCCGCGGACTGCCCAGCGACAGGATCGCCACTCGCGGCCGATCGAGGGTAAAGCGCACCCGATCACCGTGCCAGGCCACGGAGTCGTTGCCGTCGCGGTAGTAGTTGGCCCAGATCGAGTCGAAACCGACGCAGTAGTGCTGGGACAGCATGCAGCCGAGATCGTCCAGCGGTGGCGGCGCGTCAGCCACGGTCCACCCGCAGGTCAGCCGCGGCTCGGCGACTCGGTGGTCGTACATCCAGCGCTCACGCCGTTGCCAGGGCGCCGATTCGGCCAGCGTGGTGAACAGGCTGTCCGCGCCGCGCAGCCAACCGGGCGCCAGATCAACCCACGACTCGGGGTCGAGCTGGACACGGTGCAGCGTGCTGAACGACGTGTCAGCCATCGGATCACCGAAGCCGAACAGCGACGGCTGGAACGGCACACTCATCGCTCCATTGAACCTCGACGAGTCAGGTCGTCACCGCGATCAGGTGCCTCGGGCCAGCACCGGCAGCGGCACCCGGAGCCCGTCTGGAACCGGTCGGCGCATGGCATCTTCGATGAGCGGGTCGGATGGTTGCACTCCGAGTTCACCCTCGAGGAACCGGGCGGCCAGCAACGCCCAGTCGGGCGCCCGCCGCAGCATCGCATGGCCGTCGCCGAGCACATCGAAACGGCAGACCCGGGCGGTGACCTGCTTGGCGCGCACTGCAAAGCGGAACGACAGCCGTGGATCGGTGGTGCGTTCCCGGTCGCCATGCGCGATGAGCACCGACCGTCGGGCGAGCTGCTGCACCGGCTCACCGTCGGTGGTCCACGGCGCCAATGCACACACTGCGGCCACCGCCGGGTGGTCAGCCACCCGCAGGGCCGCCCGCCCGCCCATGGAATGCCCCAACAGCGCCACCGGCGCGCCCGGGTACCGGTCGCGCAGCTGCGTCAAGGCCCATCTGGCGTCCTGCACCGGGTGCCGCTCGGGCTCATCCCATCCGCGGAACCGGTACCGCAGGATGCGCACGGACATACCGCGCCCGCCATCGCGCCGGTGCAGGAACCGAGCGAACGGGACCATCCGCAGGTAGCTCAGCTGTGTCCGCCGCCGGACCGTGGTGGGGCTGCGCGCCTGCCCCCCATGCAAGACCAGCACGATTGACCGGACCCGCGCCGGGTCCATCGGCCAGCGATCCTCGATCCAGGGTGCGGGTTCGTCCAAGGGTCCATCCCCGAGCGGTTCGACCGACGGCGCGACGCGCGCTGCCCGGCCGCGAGCCTAGACCACCGCCAAGCCCAGATCCCTCGATCGGGTTAGGAGAGGTATTTCCCCGGCGGTGCGGTCCTCTCTACCTCTGGTTGCTGATTTGGCCCGGCGGGGCAGAGGGGAGGTCCAACCGCGATGGACGCGCCACGAACCACCAGACCCCGGAAGGGACCCTCTGGATCCGTCTCAGCCTTGTCCGACAAGACCGAGGACTTCGACGTCGTCGTGGTCGGCTCAGGGTTCGGTGCATCGGTTGTCGCCTACCGGCTGGCCAGAGAGGGCAAGCGGGTATGCGTGCTCGAACGCGGCCGTCCCTACCCTCCCGGTTCCTTCCCCCGAGACCCTCGGGGCATGGCCGCCAACCTCTGGGAGCCGGCTGCCGGATTGCACGGGCTGTTCGACATCTGGGCCTTCAAGGGCATCGAGAGCGTGGTGTCCAGTGGCCTTGGGGGCGGCTCCCTGATCTACGCCAACGTGCTGATCCGCAAGCCCGAACGCTGGTTTGTCAACGAGGCACTTCCTGGTGGTAAGGGCTACGAACGGTGGCCCATCGACCGGGCCCTGCTCGAGCCGCACTACTGCGCTGTCGAGAAGATGCTCGACGCTCAGCCGTATCCCTTCGACGTGGCACCGTATGACCAAACGCCGAAAACGATCGCCATGCGAGATGCCGCAAAGATGCTGGGGCTTGAGTGGGAGTTGCCGAAGCTTGCGGTCAGCTTCCGAAGCCCGGGACAGGACCCGATCCCTGGCGTGCCGCTCCACGAGGAACAGCCCAACCTGCACCGCGGGGCACGTCAAACCTGCCGCCTGTGCGGCGAATGCGACGTGGGGTGCAATTACGGCGCCAAGAACACCCTTGATTACACCTATCTATCCAGGGCAAAGGATTGCAAAGCCGAGATCCGCACCCTTTCCGAGGTCCGCAGCATCGAGCCAGTGGATGGCCCGGGTGGCGGCACATCCGGGTACCGGGTGACCTATGTGACCCACCAGCCCAGCGACGACCAGACACCCATGCCGCTGAGCCAACTGCGGACCACCACGGTCAAGGCCCGCCGTGTCGTGCTCGGCGCCGGCACCTTCGGGACGACCTACCTGCTGCTTCGCAACCGCAGTGCCATGCCGCGGCTCTCGGCGGCGCTGGGCACCCGCTTCTCGGGCAACGGCGATCTGCTCACTGCCATCGTCAAGGCCCGCCAGTGGGTCGGCGGCCAGCACGTGCCACGGCACCTCGATCCGAGCATCGGGCCGGTCATCACCAGTGCCATCGCCATGCCGGACAGCCACGACGGCACCGGCGCCACCGGACGGGGGTTCTATGTCGAGGACGGCGGCAATCCAGCCTTTCTCGACTGGGTGGCGGAGTCGGCGGGGGCGCTGAGCCTCGCGGGGCGGACAGCGGCTTTCCTCGCCCGCCGGGTGGTCGCTCATCTGAGGGGCGATCCGCGTAGCCACATCAGCAGCGATATCTCCAAGTTGCTGGGAGGCGGTCGGGTGTCCGCAAGCGCGATGCCCGTGCTGGCCATGGGCCGAGACATTCCGGATGGCGTGATGCGACTACGCAACGGCGATCTCGAGGTGAGCTGGAACACCCGGAGTTCCAAGGCGTACTTCGACCGAGTGCAGCAGACGCTCAACAGTATCGCTTTGGCCCTCGACGGTGAGCTGCTCAACCCGCTGCTGCATTTGTTCAAGCGGGTCATCACCGTGCATCCCCTAGGCGGTGCCCCCATGGCGCGCAACGACCGCCAAGGGGTGATCAACTCAGACGGCGAGGTGTTCCATTACCCCGGGCTGTACGTAGTCGACGGAGCAGCGATGCCGGGCCCGGTGGGCCCCAACCCGTCACTGACCATCGCCGCCTTCGCGGACCATGTCGCAGACGGCATGCTCTCCGCCGCCAAGGTGGCGCCATGACCATCGCCAGATCCCGGTACTACCTGGAGTTCACCGAGAAGATGAAGGGCTTTTGCGCCTTCGACGAAACCGACTACCAGCAGGGTTTTCATCGAGGTCTGGCTGCCGGGTCGGCATTGATGTTCCAGCTGACCATCGCAATCGATGACACCTATGCCTTCATCGCCGACCCCAACCATGTCGCCCGGGCTACCGGGTATGTCCATAGCGACGTCCTCGGCGGCCGGCTTCCGGTCGAACAGGGTCTGTTCAATCTCTTCGTCGATGCCGGTGTAGCCAACGGCGAGCCGGCCCGCCACATGCTTTATCGCCTGTGGTTCACCGATGCCGTCGGTCACCCGCTGACCCTCTCCGGTTTCAAGGACATCAGCCATCCCGATGCCGCCTATGCGCGGTTGCGCGACGTATGGCGCGAGACCACGACTCTGTATACCAAGATCTTGGCGGGCCACGTCGAAGTCGGCGGCGATGACAAGGCTCCGCTCATCAGCGCCGGCATCCTCCACATCCAGCCGCTCGACTTCGCCCACCAGCTGACCACGTTCCGGGTCAAGGGGCCGGGGCTGTCCGGACGATGGCGGGCCTTGTGCGCGTTCGCCGGCTTGTTCATAGGCCAGCTGTGGGAGGTCTTCCAACCCCGGCTGCCCCGGCGGGTTCACCACTGAGGAGTAGGCATGCCTGACATTCGCTTCGTCTGCCTTTCTGACGTTCACTTCGGCGCCGAGAACAGCATCCTCAGTTGCCTGGTGAAAGACGACCTCGTCGTCGACACGACCACGGCCAGTCCGGTGCTCGACCGGTTGGTGGCCGCGCTGTCCACCCTGATCCAGGCCAACGAGGACAAGACCCGCAAACCCACCCTGATCCTCAACGGCGACATCCTGGAACTGGCCCTGGCCAGCGACAACGTGGCGCTGGCGGTTTTTGAGCTGTTCCTCGACCGGATCTTCCCGGCTGACGGGGAGGCGCTTTTCGACGACACCATCCTTTACCAGGTGGGCAACCATGACCATCATCTCTGGGAAACAGCCCGGGAGCTGCAGTACGCCAACGTTGTCAGGGAATTCCCGCCGGGCACCCTGCTGCCGATTCCGTGGCACACCACCAAGCTGTACTACCGGGAAGACACCCGACCAGTGCATTGCGAGCTGCTCGAGCGAGTGGCACGGCGCCGGTCCCATCGCCGCAGGATCAACATCCGGGTGTCCTATCCCAACATGGGTATCCGCTCTGCGGACGGGCGGACGTCGATCGTGTTCCACCACGGCCACTTCGTGGAGCCGCTGTACCATCTCATGACGACTTTGAAGGACTTCATTTTTCCTGGACGTCCACTGCCCACCGCTGTGTGGGACATCGAAGCCGAAAACTTCGCCTGGATCGACTTCTTCTGGTCGACTCTCGGGCGTTCCGGCCAGGTCGGGGAAGACGTCGGACTTGTCTACGACATGCTGCAGTCCGACGAAGCCATCCAGCAACTGGCCGGCAACCTGGCCGCCGGCATCACCAATGCGTGGATCAAGAACGGTAAACTGGCACCGTTGCGCTGGTTGATCCGTCCTATTCTCACCCGAGTGCTCAAGTTGGTCGCCGCCCGGATTGCCGCCCGCGAACGGACAGCACCTCAGGCGGCTCTGAGCCATGACGCCGAAGCCGGTCTGGCAACGTACCTGAGGGGGCCGCTGATCAAGCAGCTCGCCACCGAAGCTCGGCATCACGGCGAGAAAATGCCCGACCAGCTGAAGCTCGTCTTCGGGCACACCCACAAGCCGTTCATCGGCACCCGGCGTGTTCCGGAGCTGGCCAAGCCGGTGCGGGTCTTCAACACCGGCGGCTGGGTGGTCGACACCCTCGATGTCGAGCCACTGCATGGGGCCAGCGTGGTGCTCATCGATGAGAACCTCGAGGTGGCCTGCGTCCGGCTGTACAACCAGGCCACCGACGCGGCGGACTACCGAGTGCGGCTGGATGACGGGCTGCCGGCCGAGCAGGGTCCCTTCTACCGGCGCCTTTCCGGTCTGATCCAGGCCGATGACGAGGTGTGGAAGAAATTGTCGGCAGCCGCCGCAGAGCTGGTCACCGAAAGGACGAAAGCGCTGGCCCGGATCATCGCCGATGCCGGCCGGTCCCGGCCCGCAAGGCCGCCCACGAACCCTTACGCGCCGATTCCCACCCCGCGAAAGCCGGTGAAACAGCGTTCCACCCACATGACCAACCACCCCGAACAACTGGAGGAGGTTAGCCGTGCAACGTGAAATCCCGCTGTACACCCTCGACGGAGTCAAGGACGCCGAGGTCAGCACCCACTACATCTACACGGAGGATAAACTCCGCCTGTCTGCGCTCCGTTTCCAGCGTGGCGAGGCGGGCGAGGCCATTCTCGTCATCCACGGTCTGACCACCTCGAGCGACATGTTCATCATGCCGGAGCACTACAACCTGGTCAGTTACCTGCTCGACCATGGTTACTGCGATGTGTGGTGCCTCGACAACCGCACGAGCAACCGTCATACGTACAACCTGTTCACCCACCGCTTCACCATGGACGACGTGGCCCTGTACGACTACAAGCCGACCCTCGCCTTGATGCGTGAGCACGTCGGCGACAAGCCCATTCATGTGATCAGCCATTGCCTGGGCGCGAACAGTTTCACCATGGCGCTGTTCGCAAAGGTCGTCGACGGCGTGTCCAGCGTAGTCGCCAACAGCGTGGCCCTCACGCCACGGGTGCCGGCATGGTCATATCTGAAGTTAGGAATGGCGCCAAATCTGGTCGAGTACGTGCTCGGCCTGCCGTACCTGGATCCGGCCTGGGATGACGATCCCCGCCGTACTCGGGGAAAGATGTTCGCCAAACTGGTAAACCTGGTTCATCGCGAGTGCGACGTCCCCGCGTGCCACATGCTCAGTTTCATGTGGGGCACCGGCTGGCCGGCGCTGTACAACCACGAGAACATGGCGGACGTCACTCATCGGCGAAGCGGTGACCTGTTCGGGGCGACCAGCCTGAACTACTACCGGCACGTCCGGAAGATGCTCAAGGCGGGCCGGGCGGTCAAATACTCCGGTGATCCGCAGTACGCCGCTTTACCCGATGACTACCTAGCCTACGTCGAGGAGATCGAAACGCCGGTGCTGTTCACCACCGGCGACGACAACAGGGTCTTCAGCAACTCCAACATCGTCTGCCATGAGCGGCTGCAGCGAATCGTGCCGGGGCGCCACGAACTGCAGGTGTTCCCCGGGTATGGCCATCAGGACCCGTTCATGGGTTACCGGGTCGACCAGGACGTCTTCCCCCGCTTGGTGGAGTTCATCGACAAGCACCGCACCGCCGAAGCTCAACGCTTCGATCCGGCCGGGATCGGCGCGGCCAGGGCCTAAAGATCTATCACCGTCATTACCGGGCCCGTAAACCCGGTGGGCCACTTACCATCGGGGGGTGCCACGGGGATGGCCGCTGACTGGACGGGCCGAGGACCTGAGTCGGATCAATGAATTGACGCGTCGCCGTGATGGGTCTTCCGGGGTCGTGCTGGCTGGGGCGGCTGGGGTAGGCAAGACCAGGCTGGCCACGGAGGTGCTGGCAGCGGCGCAGCAGCGCGGCACGCTGACCCGGTGGGTGGTGGCCACGGCCTCGGCGCGGGCACTGCCACTGGGTGCGTTCGCCACCACGCTGCGGGTTATCGATCCGGATCCGGCCCGGCTGGTGGGCCAGGCCAGCCAGGCGTTACTGGACGGCGCCGGACGGTCGGGAGTGATGATCGCGGTCGACGATGCCCACCTGCTCGATGAGCTGTCCGCGGTATTGGTGCACCAACTGGTGCTGCGCCGCGCGGCGAGTGTGGTGCTCACCGTGCGGACCGGAGAAACCGCGCCCGATGCCGTGACGGCGTTATGGAAGGACGGGCACCTGGCGCGGCTGGAGCTGCAGCCGCTGTCGGCAACCGAGACCGGGAACTTGCTGGACGCTCGGTTGGGTGGGCTGGTGGACAGCGCCGTTGCCCGGCGACTGTGGACCATCACCCAGGGCAATGCGCTGTACCTGCGGCAGCTGGTCGAGGGGGAGCTGGAAGCGGGACGGTTGCGCCAGGTGGCCGGGGTATGGCAATGGTCGGGGGAGCTGGCGCTCTCACCGGGTTTGGTGGAGCTGGTGTCGGCCCGGATCGGCCGGCTGCCCGAGGCGCAGCGGGATGTGCTGGAGGTGCTGGCGTTCGGAGAGCCGCTGGGAATTCCCGTACTGGTGACGCTGACCGATGCGGTCTCGGTGGAGCAGGTCGAGGCGCGAGGGCTGATCGAGGTATACGTCGACGGGCGCCGCTTGCAGGCCCGGCTGGCTCACCCACTCTATGGCGAGGTGCAGCGGGCGCAGATGGGCCGCCTGCACGCCCGGCGGCTGCGTGGTCGGATCGCATCTGCGTTGGGTGACACCGGTGGGCGGCGGGCCGATGACATCCTGCGCCGGGCGGTATTGATGCTGGACTCGGATCTGCAACTGGACCCGGTGCTGCTCACCGATGCCGCAGGTAGGGCTACCGAGCTGGGAGATCCCGCGCTGACCGAGCGGATCGCTCGAGCGGCGGCGGCCGCCGGCGGTGGTTTCGAGCCGCGGCGGCTGTTGAGCCACGCGCTGATCTGGGCTGGCCGGGGCAGCGAGGCCGTGACCGAGCTGGCCGCGCTGGGCGCCCTGGCCCGCACCGACGACCAGCGAGCCCAAGCGGCGGTACCCCGGGCGGGCCAGTTGGCCTTCCCGCTCGGGCGTCCCGCCGAGGCCGAGGCCGTGCTCGACGCCGTCGCGAGCACGATCTCGGATGACGGGGCCGCCCTGGAGCTGGCCGGGATGCGCTCGGCGCTGCAGGCCTTCCTCGGGCGCACTGTCCAGGCAGCCCGAACGGCGGCCGGTGTGCTGGCCCATCCGCGATGCTCGCCGACCGCGGCGGATCTGGCCGGGTGGGGCTTCGCGACAGCATGCGGCGGGCTGGGCCGCCTGGAGCAGGTGGACGAGAGCCTGGCGCGCGTAGACACGCCCGCTTACGGGCTACATCAAGCGCTCGTCACCGTGTTCGCGTGGCTGCGCGGGCTGCTCCTGGCGGGCCTGCTGGACCGGGCCGAGCAGGTCGCGCGGCACTACCGGGTGCGCTGCCAGGCCACGCCCGGAGTTGCGGAGATAACTACCAGCTTCATGTGCGCGGCGGTGGCGTTATCCAGTGGGCGGGTCCGGACCGCGCAGCGCTGGTTCCGGCAAGCCATCGCGGCGCTCCACGGCGCGGACCCCGGCGGCTGGGTGTTCCATGGCTTGGTCTTTCTCACCGGCACGCTCGGGATGGCCGGTGACGCGGCACCGGCGCGTCAAGCCATGGCGGAAATGACAGCTGCGCGCCATCCCGCACACGCCTACCTGGAACCGGACGTGCAACTGGCCAAGGCCTGGGCGGCCGCCGCAGAAGGTGGCGTCAGCGAGGCCCTGGTGCTGGCCCGCAAGGCGGCCGAGGTGGCCGCATCGCAAGACCAACTCGCGATGGAGGTGGTTTCGCTGCACACCGCGGTCTGCTTTGGGGACCACACCGTGGCCGACCGGCTCGCCCAGCTGGCCACCCAGGTTGACGGGCCGCGGGCCGGCGCTGCGGCCGCGCATGCTGCCGCCCTGGCCGCCGACGACGGTGATGCACTGCAGGCCGCCTCGGTGCGACTCGAGGAGATGGGTGCCTTGCTGCTGGCCGCGGACGCCGCCGCGCAGGCGGCAGCCGTGCACACCCGCCATGGTCGGCGGGGCTCCGCCCAGGCCGCCGCTGTCCGCGCCCAGCAACTCGCGCAGACCTGCGAAGGTGCCCGCACGCCGGCGCTCGCCGCTATCGCCGCACCGCTGCCCCTGACCAGCCGCGAACGGGAAATCGTCACTCTGGCGGCCGGTGGGCTGTCCAACCGGCAGATCGCAGAGCGGCTGGTCGTGTCGGTGCGCACGGTGGAAAACCACCTTTACCGCGCCTGCACCAAGCTGGGCATCACCGACCGGGCTGAACTCGCCGCCCTGTTTCAAAGCGACTGACACCTGCGACAACACCGGCTACGTAGCCGGCCGCCTGCCGAGGTGAGTAGCCGACTACTCACCTGGTTGCGCGGCAGCGCTGCCACACTCGGCCCAGATGAGCGAGCACTGACCACCGGGAGGGCGCCATGGCAGCGTTCACAAACCGTGATGACGCGGTAGGGGTATCGACCATCCTAGCTTGACTTGGTGTATCCGCTAGAAGAAATAACGGCTTGTCTGCGCACACGGAAGCGTCGCATGCACAATGGTCGGCGCAATCGAGGCATGTTCAACATCTAATCCACCAAGGGCCGCGATTCCGATGACGACTACAACTATCAGTAATTCTCCCGCGGAAACCACAGAGAGCCTGCCTGACCTTTTACAGGGAATCAGTAGCGGAGATCCGTCGGCCTGGGATGAAATCATTCGCCGGTACGGCAGGCTCGTGTCCACGACGGTGCGGTCATTTCGGTTGCAGGAAGCCGACGCACTCGACGCGATACAGACGACTTGGCTGCGGCTGGCCGAAAATGCGCACCGGGTGCAGCATCCTGAGCGACTGGCCGGGTGGCTGGCGACCACCGCCCGGCGCGAGTGCCTGCGCAGCCTGCGCCACGCCAAAACCGGACCAAACTTCACTGACTGGGCACTAGAGACCGTCTCTGATCCGTCGGCGGGACCCGAGCAGCGCGCCATCGAGGCCAGCATCACAGCGATATTGCGTGATCTCATCGACGAGTTGCCACCGATGCGACGAAATCTGATACGGATGTTGTTCACCGACAACCCTTGCTCCTACGCCGAGATTGCACATGCCGCCGGGATTCCACTTGGCGGCATCGGGCCCACTCGGGCACGGGCGTTGCGGCAGCTGCGGGACAAAATCGACGAACACGAACTGGGGCCCCTCGATGGCGGTGGCCCCAACCTTCCCAATCAGCGGCGCACCGCAAGTCCGTCCCCCGCCGTGAACTCGACAACACCGACATTTTCCCCGCCCGCAATGTCGCCGGCGTCAAGTTCACGAGCCCTGACAGCGTGAGTTTTGCTGGGGTCGGGGGTACCCTGGTGGGGTGTCGAGCACCCCGCCAGGGCGCCGGCTGGACCTCGTGCACCGTATCGGAGCGGCGGTGCTCGGTGGAGGGTTGTGTGTTTTCGGCGTACTCGGCGTCGCCGATCGGTTGGAATTCCTCGCAGTGCGGGGGAAAGTCGTTCTCGGACTAGCCACGAATGGTCTGCTCGCGACGATCTCGCTCATCGTCGGCGGCGTCCTCGTCGGCGCTGCCCTGCGCGGTGGCCGCAGTTCCTCGACGATCACCGTGGTCGTCGGTGCGCTGTTCTTGCTGTCCGGCTTGGTCAATCTTGCCGTGCTCAACACCCCGTTGAACCTGCTGGCCTTCCGGCTGTCGAATGTGATCTTCAGCTTCGTTGCCGGGATGATGCTGCTGTTCCTGGGCGCCTATGGTCGCTTCAGCGGTGGCTTGTCGGCGGACAATCCCTACTACCAGCAACGGCATCGCAACGATCCGCCGCCCACTCCTGAGCACGCCGCGCACGAGCTCGGCGACATCGATGACGCCCAGCTCGCCGCTGCCGAGCTGGCGGTCGCCGAAGGCCACGCCACGCCGGAGCAGGAGCTGCTGGTGCTCGAAGACGCCCGGCGCCGGGCCTACCAGGCGCATCTGCACGCTTGGGAGTCTTACGAGCGGGTCCGGGCCCGCGATGAGAATGCCCCCGTACCTCCCTACTGGCGAGGCGCGTCCTACCCACCCTGGTCCAAAGGGACGAAACCCAAACAACGTCGTCGCGTCCACTGACACGCGATCAGCTCACCCCACAAAGGTGTGGTAGAGCAGGTAGACGTTCAGCGCGATGATCGTGGTGGCGATGCAGGTTGCCGCCGCGGTGGTGATCGGGCGGTTGACGAACGGGCCCATGACGTCCGGGCGACGGGTCAGCAACACCATCGGCACCAGGGCGAACGGGATGCCGAAGGACAGCACGATCTGCGATACCACCAGGCTTTCCGTGGTGGGCAGCCCGAGCGCTAACACCATCAGCGCGGGCAGCATCGTCAACCCGCGGCGCAGGAACAACGGGATGCGGCGGCGGATGAAGCCCTGCATGACCACCTGCCCCGCGTAGGTGCCCACGCTCGATGACGACAACCCCGAGGCCAGCAGCGCGACCGCGAAGGCCAGCGCGGCGCCACCGCCGACCAGCTCGCCGAGGCCGGTGTGCGCCGCCTCGATAGAGTCGACTCCCGAGTTGCCGGTGCGGTGAAACAGCGACGCCGCAATGAACAGCATCGCCATGTTGGTCAGGCCGGCGACACCAAGCCCGACGAGGACGTCAAGCAGCTGGAAGCGCAGCAGCTCGCGCCGCTCATCGTCGTCACGGCAGACCACGCGGGATTTGGTCAGTGCTGAGTGCAGGTACACCACATGCGGCATCACGGTGGCACCGATGATCCCGGCGGCCAGTAGCACACTGTCACTCCCGGCGAAACCGGGCACCAGGCCCGATGCGATTTCCGGGGCATCGGCACCGACTTTGAGCAGGTCGTAGGCGAAGCCGAGAAACACCATGCCGAGCAGCCCGGTGATCGCCAGCTCGAAGCGCCGGTAGCCGCGCTGCTCCAGGGACAGGATCGCGAACGCCACGATGGCCGTGAGCAGGCCGGACGGGAACAGGGGCACGCCGAACAGCAGGTTCAACCCGACTGCGGCCCCGACGAACTCGGCTAGATCGGTAGCCATCGCCACCAGCTCGGCCTGCACCCACAATCCCGCCGACACCGGCCGGGCCAAGTGCTCGCGGCATAGTTCGGGCAGGTCACGGCCGGTGGCTACGCCGGTTTTCGCGGACAGGTACTGCACCAGCATGGCCATCAGGTTGGCCAGTACGATCACCCAGAGCAGGGCGTATCCGTACCGGGCACCCGCCGAGAAGTTCGTCGCGAAGTTACCCGGATCGATGTAGGCGACGGCGGCGACGAAGGCGGGGCCGAGCAGCGCGACCACCCCACGCAGCCGCCCCCGTGATCGAAGCTGGGCCAGCGCGCTCGATCCGGCGGCCAGCGGCTCGGCTTGCTCGAGGCTCACCCGATCGACGGGCCCAGGCCCAACGACTGCGGGGTGCTCGAGTCAGGAGACGGCTGGCGCAGCCCCTCGTCCAGCGACCCGAACTCCGTCATCAGCGCGGCGCTGCCGCCCCACGGCGTTTTCTCCTCAGCGACCAGGGAGTTGGTGGTGAGCAGCAGCCCGGCCACTGACGCACCGTTCTGCAGCGCCGCCCGGGCCACCCGCAGCGGGTCGACGACGCCCATTTCGATCATGTTACCGAAGCACCCCTTGAGCGCGTCGAATCCTTCGTCGGCCCCGAGCTCGGCGATCCGGCTGACCACCTCCTGGCCTGGATAGCCGGCGTTGCTGGCGATCAGAAAGGCCGGTTCGGTCAGCGAGCGGCGGACGATGTCGACGCCCATCGCGTAGTCGTCCTTGACGTCCAGGTCGTCCAGCGCCGCCTCGGCGTGCACCAGCGCGGCCCCACCACCGGCCACGATGCCCTCGGCCATCGCGGCGCGCGTCGCGGACAGCGCGTCCTCCACCCGGTGCTGCAGCTCGGCGAGCTCCGCGTTGGTCGGCGCCCCCACGCTGATCACCGCCACCTTCCCGGACAGCGCGCCGATCCGCTCGTTGAGCACGTCCTCGTCGACGCCATAGGTTGCGCGTTCGCGTTCGGCGCGCAGCTGCGCGAGCCGGAACTCGATGGCCTCCGGCGAACCGGCGCCGCCAACGATCGCGGTGCGGTCGGCGTTCACCCGGACCTGGGACGCGCGGCCGAGCTGGCTGGCCGTCATCGTCTCCAGCGTGAAACCGGAGTGCTTGCTGTACACCTCGCCGCCGGTCATCGTGGCGATGTCCTCCAGCTTGCGCAGCCGGCGGTCCCCGAAACCCGGCGCGCGAACGGCTACGCACTTGAAGATGCCGTTGACGTGGTTGTGCACCAGCATGCTCAGCGCGGTGCCCTCGACGTTCTCCGCCACGATCACCAGCGGGCGCGGGTTGCGCATCACCTGGTCCAGTAGCGGCATGAGCTGCTGGACCTTCGTGATCTTCTCGCTGCACAGCAGGATGTACGGGTCGTCGACAATCGCTTCCAGGCTGGCCGGGTTGGTCACCATGTACGGGGAGACGTACCCGTTGTCCCACTCGAAGCCTTCGACGAAGCTGACGCTCATGCCGTGCACCGCGGACTCGCTCACCGTGACGATGCCGTTCTCACCGACCGTGTGCAGTGCTTTCGCGATCACCTTCCCGACCATGTCATCGTCGTTGGCGGAGATCGCGGCCACCCGGGCGTAGTCGTGCTCGGTGGTCACCGGGTGGGCGACGCTGCGCAGGTGTTCCACCAGGCGCGCCACCGCGAGGTCGATACCCCGCTTGACGAGCACCGGGTTGCCGCCAGAGTCAATGGCCTTCATTCCCTCGCGGACGATCGACTGCGCGAGCACCGTCGCGGTTGTGGTGCCGTCACCGACGATGTCGTTGGTCTTGATCGCCGCTTCCTTGACCAGCTGGGCGCCCATGTTCTCGAACTGGTCTGAGAGGTGGATCTCACGCGCGATCGTCACACCGTCGTTGGTGACCACTGGCGATCCGGTGATCTTCTCCAGGATGACGTTGCGGCCCTTCGGTCCCAGCGTCGACTTGACCGCCTCCGCCAGCTGGTCGACCCCGGCCAGCAGCAGTTTGCGGGCCTCCGCACCGAAACGTAGTTCCTTGGCCATCTGATCTCCCCTGAGGTGGTAGCGCTGGGTGGTGGTGGCATTAGGGGACGAGGATCGCCCGGCCGCGGACCCGGCCGTTGTCGAGGTCGTCGAGGGCCTCGAGGGCCGAGCCGAGCGGGTAGGTCTTGGTGTGCAGCGTGACCTTGCCGGCCTCGGCGAGGACCATCAGCTCGACGAGGTCGTTGTAGGTGCCGACGATGTTGCCGATGATGTTGCGCTCGGTGGAGATGATGTCCAGCGTCGGGATCTGCAGCTGACCCCCGTAGCCGATCACGAAGTAGGAACCGGCCCGCCTGGTCATCTCGAAGCCGTCGTGCTCGGCGCCCTGCTCGGCAACGAAGTCGAGCACCACTTCGGCGCCCGCCCCGCCGGTAAGGTCGCGCACCGCGTCTACCTGCTGCCCGCTGGCGACCACCGTGTGCTGTGCGCCCAGCTGCTCGGCGAGTGAGAGCGCATCGGGGTTGCGGTCGACCACGATGATGGTGGTCGCGGTCAGTGCGGCGAGGCACTGGATGCCGATATGCCCCAGGCCACCGGCGCCGATCACCACACAGGTCGTCCCGGGATAGAGCAGCGGGATCGCCTTGCGCACCGCGTGGTAGGCGGTGATCCCCGCGTCGGCCAGCGCCGCGACATCCGCCGGCTGGGTCGACGGATCGAGCTTCACGCAGGCCCGCGCCGAGGTCAGCAGGAAGTCGGCCATCCCGCCGTCGTGGTTGCTCAGGCCAGGGAAAAAGGCCTGACTGCAGTGCATGTCGCCGCCGGCCCGGCAGGCCCGGCACAGCCCGCAGGAGGGCTGGGGATGCAGGATCACCGTGTCGCCGACGGCGACGTTGGTGACCGCCGCGCCAACCTCGTGCACCCAGCCGGCGTTCTCGTGGCCGATCGTGTAGGGCAGCTCGGGCGCCATCTTCTCCGCCCACTGCCCCTCGATGATGTGCAGGTCGGTGCGGCAGACCCCGGCCCCCCCGATCTTCACGATCACGTCCAGCGGACCGGAGATGGTCGGTTCCGCAACGTCTTCCACCACTGGCGACTTGTGGTAGTCGTGCAGCCGGACTGCTTTCATGACCTTCTCCTCATGGTGTGGTATGCGTCGCCTTCCACTCGATCACCTGCTCGTCGGTGGTTGAGCCCACGCCATATCTGGTGGCAAGCAGGCTGAGGCAGTGGCCGGCGTTGGCTTCAATGTTCACTCTGGTACTGCGGACGCGCCGCAGATGCACGGGTAAGGCCTCCAGTCCTACCGGTGCACCGGTGTCATCCACCAGCAGGGGCGCGTCATCGTCACACCGAATGCCAAGCTCTGCCCGGCGCTCCCGCAGGCGGCGCAGATCGGGCGACGGCGGGACGTCGCCGAGCCGCATCCGCGCCAGGTCCGCAGGCTGCGTGCCCGCGGCGAGCAGTGGCCGGGCCACTCGGTCCTGGCCGGCCAGCATGGCCTTGCGGAGAAAGGTCATCCGCAGCTCGTGCAGTTCGTTTTCCGCCTCGCCGCTGAAGGTGGCGACGAACCCGGCGCGGGCGGCAACCCCGTCATTGATCGTGGTGGCGGCGAAGTGATCTTCCAGCACGATCTCCGCTTTAGTCACCCCCTCCACGGCGGACACCGCGTCGTAGGCGTCGGCGACCATCAGGAAGGCGAAATTCGGGGCGCAGAAGAAGGTCGGCAGCCGCAGCCGCACCTGCGCCACCCCGGCTGGCGAGACGGTGCACGACGACACGAACTGGAGCTCGACGATCGAGGTATCCAGTTCGGGGTCGCGCACCGTCTCCAACGCAGCGAGCGCGCGTGACGCCAGCGTCACGCCTGGACCCCCGCGGTCTCGGTGGTCAGTTGCTCGCCGGGAGCCTGGTCTTCGTCAGCCGAGGTCCGCGGCTGGCACTCCATCGGCACCTCGATGTCGTAGAGCTTCGCCGCATTGAGACCGAGGATCTTCTTCTTCGTCGCGACGGTCGGCCGCGGGTAGTCGCTAAAAGCCTCGTCGTCGGGCATCTGCCAGTCGACAAGGCCCTCGACCTGCCACTTCGGCGTCCAGATGTTGTAGTCGGAGCCGAAGGTCATCCGGTCCTCACCGACCCAGAACAGCAGCTCACCCATCACTTTGTTGAAGAACTTCGGCCGGGCGTACATCAGGGCACCGAGCACCACAGAGCAACCGGCATAGACGTTGGGCTCCTGCACGGCCATGTAGCAGAAATCGTCGATGCGCGGGATACCCGCGTGCTCGATGATGAAGTTGAGCTCCGGGAAGTCGGTTGCGGCCCCGTCGACGTCTGCGGCGTCGAACGCGTCCTTGTCCAGCGGCCAGATCGTCGGGCCCTTGTGGACGTGGATGTTCTTGATCCCCAGCTCTCGGCAACGATCCAAGTACCGGTAGGCGTCCGGGTCGGTGAGCTTCCAGCCGCGGGAACCGTGGTACCACTCCGCGGTGTAGAGCTTGACGCCCTTGAGGTTGAACCGCTTGGCGTCCTCCTCGAGCTGCTTGAGCCCGGTGTCGCCCTCGCGCGGGTCGAAGCGGCCATTGGTGATCAGCCGGTCCGGGTACTTCTCGGTCAGCACGTGGTTCTGCGCGGCGGTGTTGAAGCCCTTCTGGTACCACTCGGTCAGATAAGTGGACTGGAAGATCGCGACGTCGACGTAGCCCTCCTCGAATACATCGCGCACGAAGTCCTCTTCAGAGACCTTGAGGAAGTGCTCGTGGTCCCATTGCGTCTCTGGTGGGGCCAGCTGGTGGTAGCCGTAGAAGCAATCAATCCAGCCCTTGGCATAATTTTCGGCGCCCGTTACCCAGTTGTCCCGGCTGGCATCCCAGAAGTGCAAGTGGGTGTCAACGACGAAGTACTTCTCGCCATCCTTTTCATACATCGTGGTGGGTCCTCCTGCTTTGAGGCTTGCTTTGAAGCGCAGTTCCGCCGGGTCTCCGACCCCCGCAAGAGGCGGGCCGGAGACCCGGCTGATCGAAAGACTGGGCTGATCGAAAACCTGGGATGGTGCGGTCTAGCGCTGGTACTCCTTCAGATCAAAGCCGATGAACTCCGCCGCATCCTCGGGGTTGGCGAACATGATCGTGCGATCATCTTCATGAATCATGCGGCCGTAGTGCGTCGACATGCTCTCCTCGAACTCGGCGGCGTTGAACCAGCCCTCTTCCTCACCGGCAGCTTCGTCGATCTCGGAGTACACAACGTCCATTCGGTTTTGCGCGTCCACCCGGATCATCGAAGGCAGGTCCGTCACCGTGACGTTGTCCCTTTTCTCCATCACCTCCGCGACCAGGCGCCCGACTTGGTTGTTCATCAGCGTGAAACCGCACATGTTCGAGGCGGTGTTGTTGGCCTTGAATCGGCTATCAGCGCTCTCGGTGGTGGTGGTCACTGGGCCAGCTCCTTCGGTGCTTGCAGACCAAGGTCGGACACGATCCCGCTGAAGCGGTTCTTCGCGCGGTCGAGGCCGTCTTCGAACCGTGGCGGCTTGAAGTCAGGCTGAGACCACAGTGGCTGCAGCGTCCGAGCGGCCTCGAGGGTTTGCGGTACCCACTTGGACAGCCAGCCCTGCATGATCTCCTTGTTGTGTTCGGCGAATTCCTTGTCGCTGACCCGCGGCTCGAACATGGCAATTGTCATGCGCAGGTCTCGCTGCGCGTAGTCGTACTCACCGGCACCCACGATGGTCGGGGTCACGAAGTCCCCGTTGCCCGCTGCCGCCTGCTGCACGAGGTTGCTCCGGAACAGCTCGCCCAGCAGCGGCTCGAAAACCACGTTCGCGGCAAATATCGACTCACCCCAGTCGTCCTCGATCGCGGTCAGCGCCTCGGCGACCCTGCGGGCGCCTTGCCAGGCCGGGTCGGAGTTCCATGCCTCGATGTGCGCCGCGCCGTCGAATCCTTCGATCTCCTCGCTCAGGGTGAGGTTGTACAGCGCGAGGTCCTGCGCGAAGCGGATCTTGTGCATGCCGTTCACGGCAATCGCCGTGTTGTGCATGTTCGTTGGACCGGACCGGTTGGCGTGGCTGAAGACATAGAGCCCGAGAATGTGTTCGATGTGCATCCAGGCACCGACATGGCGCTCCACGAAATGCACCCAGTTCGGGTTCCACTGCTCGAACGCCTTCGCCTGGCGGGCCACCTCAATGTTCTGGTTGACCTGGCGTACGACATTGGCGCCGTAACGGTAAAGCGTCATCTCCCATTCTTCATTGGGGTCGCGGAACTCATGCCACCCGTGTGCCGGCCAGTCGAGGTCCTTGCCGCCGCCACCGGTGCCGGGACCCCGCTCTGGCTCGGGGCGGTCCTGTCCCCAGGCCTTCAGCTTCGTCCAGGTCAGCGGGTAACCAACCTCGCCGTTGGCGAAGCCGTAGATCCAGCCCTGACTGAGGTAATGCCGGGGATCCGGCTGAACCTCGACGGTCACGTCCTCGTAATGGGTTTGCCGGCGCTTCTGCGGTTTGAAGTAGTTAAACCGGCGCGCCTCCGCGCTCGAGTCCGGGAACTCCTTGGCACCGGCCTCGGCATCGGTGAAATTGACTTTTGGTACGCTGCGTTGCTGCGCAGTTGTCATCAGTGCTGCCCTCACCTTGAGTTCGGCCCGACGTTGCCATCGGTTCAGGGCCTATCGGTTGGCCCCGAGGGATAAGCCGAGTGATGTCTGGAGTGGTCCTCCTCAATGACCGTCCGTCACCGGCCGGTTTAACCGGTTGTGGTGAACTTGTCGTAGTAAATGCGTCCGTCGGGTACCCCAAGGCGGGTCAACGTGGCGATGGCCGCGTCGACCATGGGTGGAGGCCCGCAGACATAGGCGTCCGCGCGCTTGAGATCCGACTCGTGCTCCGCCACCACATCGGTGATCATCCCGACCTCGCCGTCCCAATCGTCGTCTTCGGTGGGCTCGGACAGCGCCGGGATGTAGCGGAACCCGGGCAACGAGTCCTCCATCGCCCGCAGCTCCTTCTCGAAACACAGGTCGCGCCGCCGGCGGGCGCCGTAGTAGTAGGTGGCCCGCCGGGTGATCCCGCGTTCGATCATCGAACGCAGCAGCGACAGGATGGGCGCCATCCCAGCACCGCCGCCGACGAACACCAGATCCGTGTCATGGCCCTCGCGTAGGGTGAACACCCCGTACGGCCCGGTCACGTCCAGCCGGGCACCCGCCTCCACTTCGGTATCCAGGAAATGAGAAAACCGGCCGTCCGGATAGATTTTGATCACGAACTCCAGCCGGCCGTCCTCCCGGCACGACGTGTTGGCCATGGAGAACGCGCGGGTCTCCGTCGTGCCCGGAATTGTGAAATCCAGGTACTGACCGGGGAAAAACTTGATCTCCCGTGGCTCGACGAGCCGGAGCACCAAATGCCGCATGTCATGGGTCACCGGCTCGTTGGAGACCACCTCCGTGACTGCCTGCTGGATCGGCAACCCCGACCGAATGATGTCCTCGTCGTAGTGCAGCAACTCGACCGTCAGGTCCTCATAGGCGTGTGCCCGGCACAGCAGGGTGTAGCCCTCCTCCTTCTCAAAATCGGGCAAGGCAAAGGTCGAGTACCGATCGAGCTCAATGTCGTCGCCCTCCAGCACGAATGACTTACAGGAGGCACACTGGCCCTCCTTGCACCCGTGCGGAAGCATGACGCCTTGCTCAAAGGCGGCGCGTAAGACCGTCTGGTCCTCGTCGACCTCGATCTCGATGCCGACCGGCTCGAACCGGACGACGTGCTTGTCGGCCATGAACTTCCTCACGGAGAACGTCGCAGGCAACACCTGGCCGCAGCGAAGCGACCATCGGAGCTGGGAAGGATCTGCAGGCGAGATCTGATCCTTCCCAGCTTCGGTGTATTTCAACTGGTGACCGCTTGGTCAGCGGCCGTGCTACTCAGCCGCTGGCGCCGGCCGGCCGGCCGGTCCCTGCCGCACGTAGTCGGCGCGGAAGGCTTCCCGCTCCTCGTCCGACATCTCGTTGAGCAGCACGTTCGGGCTCTGCAGAGGTCCCATGCGCCGCATGTGGTCCAGCGTCCACATCTTCTTGGGATCGAGGTTCAGATGCGGCTGGGCTGTCATGGTCTTGCCGTCGTCCCGGACGCCGCCCATGTCGGCGACGACGTCAGCCCAGTTCCAACCGTGGTAGAGCGTCTCCCACTCGCGCTTGCCGGTGAGGCGGCCCATGTTCGGAGTCTCCCGACCCATGTAGGTCGGCCGGAACGCCGTCTTGTCGGTCCACGCGCACATCTCGTGACAGTAGGTGCGCCACTGCCCGTCGACCTTGTCCATGACCATGTCTTCCCGCACCAGGCAGGGCACCATGCACACCCAGCAACGGTGCGGGTACACGTAGTCGACGTTCTCGCCGACGATCGGGTGGTGGCCGTTCGGCACCGACAGGCGGTTGTAGTTCTCCCACCACTTGCCGTACCTGTCGTACCAGCCCGGGTACTTGTACTCGAACCACTCGAAGTCTTCGTCGGTCATGCTGTCGATCCGCCAGTAGT
>DASUVX010000069.1:0-2550 GCA_036378735.1 Pseudonocardiaceae bacterium
CACCTCGTGCCGTCGGCAGATGTCGCGCAGGTCGCGCAGGTACCGCGGGTCGTGAAAGCGCATGCCACCGGCCCCCTGCACCACCGGCTCGACGACGACGGCGGCCAGCTCGGCGGCGTGCCGGGCCAGTTGTTCCTCGAACGCCGCACTGTAGGCCGGGTCGTGGTCGCGGGGCACCTGCGGGGCGAACACCTGCCGGGCCAGGATGTCGGTCCACAGCGAGTGCATGCCGCCGTCGGGGTCGCAGACGCTCATCGGCGTGAAGGTGTCGCCGTGGTATCCGCCCCGCCAGGTCATCAGCCGGTGCTTGCCGGGCCGGTCGCGGCTGCGCCAGTACTGCAGCGCCATCTTGACGGCCACCTCGACCGACACCGACCCGGAGTCGCTGAAGAACACCGTCTGCAGGCCGGCCGGGGTGATGTCCACCAGCAGCTGGGCCAGCCGCGCCGCGGGTTCGTGGGTCAGCCCGCCGAACATGACGTGGTTCATCGCGCCCAGCTGGGCGGACAGGGCGGCGTCCAGCACCGGGTGGCCGTGGCCGTGGATCGCGGTCCACCAGGAGCTCATGGCGTCGAGCGCCTCGACGGGCTTGCCGTCGCGGATCAGGGTGAGCCGGGCGCCGCGGGCGCCGACCGCGACCACCGGGGCGACGGATTCGGCGCCGATGGTGCTGTAGGGATGCCACAGGTGCGCGGCGTCGATCGCGCTGATCTGCTCGGGCGTCAGCCCGGCCTTCGCCGCGGGCATAGTGATCGAGGGTAAAGCAGCCGAGTCGCGCAAAACTCCGACGTCGGGAAGCATGGGACATCATGCCCACCCCCCAGCAGCCCGACAGCGCAGCACCGGGACCCGAGGCCGGGCCCGCGCAGGGGCCGGGCTGGTCCCGGGACACGCACTACCCGCTGGTCGACTACGACGACGAAGCGCCGCGGGTGCTTCGGCTGCGGGTGGCGCCGTGGGACGTCATCTGCACCGTCGCGCTCCTGGTCCTACTCGCGGTGCTGGCCACGGCGACGACCTGGCCGACGCGACTCTTCGGCTACCTGGCGAATGTCTGCGAGGACGAGACCTGCGGGCCGGTGCCGTATGGGCTGGACCTGTACATCCACCCGGTGGTGTGGGGCGGTATCGGTGCGGCCATGGCCGCCGCCGTCATCGGACCGGTCGTCTCCCTGCTGAAGGGCTGGTACATGTCCTTCTGGCCGGTGCTGGCGCTGGCCTTGGTCATGGTCAGCTCAGTGGCCGGATCGCTGCTGACGATGTTCAGCGAACGTTATTGGCTCTGATCGCCCTGGCCCCGCCGTCGGGTGGACGTGCGATTTCCTAGCCGATTGAGACCGAAATCACAACTGGGCACAGGGGATTCGGCGCGCCTGTCACCATCCGGTCACGGTACGACAAAAAATCCCGCGCGGACCTGGCGGCCAACACCATCTGTTGTCAAAGTGGCTTGTGTGACTGATGTGAATACAGCGGCCGACCGCTGATTCACTTCGCAGTGCCATGGACGGCGCCGGCCCCAGCGTGGAGGCCGTCGCCTGGTTCATGAACCGGGGGCGGACGCGCGAGGTCACCGCGCCAAGGCCCATGGAGCGCCTGGAGAGGCCAGGGAAAGGCCAGAAACATGAAACGCATCTACGCCTTCGCGATCGGTTTGGCCCTGCTCGGGGCGCCGATGGTGGTTCCCACCATCGCGACCGCCGACCCGGGCGCCAGGTCGATGGACTATCAGCAGGCCACCGACGTGGTGATCGCCCGCGGTCTCTCGCAGCGCGGTGTGCCGTTCTCCTGGGCCGGTGGGGGCATCAACGGCCCCACCCGCGGCACCGGTACCGGCATCAACACCGTCGGCTTCGACGCTTCCGGGCTGATGCAGTACGCCTACGCCGGCGCCGGCATCAAGCTGCCGCGGTCCTCGGGCGCGATCTACCGGGTCGGCCAGAAGATCCTGCCGCAGCAGGCCCAAAAGGGTGACCTGATCTTCTACGGCCCCGAGGGCACCCAGAGCGTCGCGATGTACCTGGGCAACAACCAGATGCTCGAGGTCGGCGACGTCGTGCAGGTCTCGCCCGTGCGCAGCAACGGCATGACGCCGTACATGGTCCGGGTGCTCGGCGCCTCCGCCCCGGTGCAGCAGGCACCGTTGCAGCAGGCCCCGCAACAGCTGCCCACCCAGCAGGCCCCGCTGCAGCAGTCGCCGTATCAGCAGACACCGCAGCAGCTGCCCACCCAGCAGGCGCCACTGCAACAGGTTCCGACGCCGCAGTCGGCCCTGCAGCAAGCGCCCGTGCAGGTACCGGCCCAGCAGTCGCCGTTACAGCCGACCGGTGCCGGCTTCGGTAGGTAAATCCCGGGCCGTTTCTTGGCCGACCGACACCCGCCACTCGCTCCCCCGTCGCCCGGCGCGGATGGTCAGCGACCCGCTGAGCAGCCTCCCCGCCGCGAGCTGTCGGGATCGGGTGGCGGGTTTTGGGTAAGTTAATGGCGATCATGCTGACCCCGCCGCCGTCTCCCGCACCGGACGCCACCGCCGATCCGGGCAGCGCGCTG
>DASUVX010000070.1:0-20300 GCA_036378735.1 Pseudonocardiaceae bacterium
GAGGCGTGCCAGCCCCCCGGAATGTGCCGGTCGGATCAGTGCGTGACCGGCAGGTGCGCCTCTACCGGCTTCGGCGGTGGCGCCTCTTCCTTCGGTGGCCGGTTCTCGTGCTGCTCGCGGCAGCTTGCGGACGAGATCACGATCTCTTCCAGAGCGCCGTGACCGCCCGTGGGGGTCACCAAGCTCGGGTTGAGAACCTTGAGCGAACTCACCAAGTCAGTGATGGTGGCTGGGGTTCCTGCTGGCGCACCGGACTTGGTGTGCGCCTCCTGAACCTGAGCCATCGTCGGAACCTTGTACTTGTGGCTCGCGACGGTCTGGAACAGGTCGAGGTCCTTGGCTGAGAGCACCGCATTCCTCTTGTCAGACGGCAGCAGGGAGACCACCGCAGCGTCGACGGTGAGCTTCTCGCCGTCGCGGTGCTGCCGGTTGAACTCCACCTTGAGGATCGGCGAAAGGTTGATCTCCTGCCCAACCGGCGACGACGACTTGCCACCGTCGTCGGTCTTGATAATCGAGGAGTCACCGTGGCCGTTTTCGCAGCTCGCCTCAAGGACCTTGAGCTTCAGCCCGAGGATCCGCACATCGACGGCGGTCGCCTTGGAACGGAACTTCTCCGCCTCAACCTTGAG
Organism: Pseudonocardiaceae bacterium; assembly: GCA_036378735.1. GTDB lineage: Bacteria > Actinomycetota > Actinomycetes > Mycobacteriales > Pseudonocardiaceae. The sequence goes on from DASUVX010000070.1 coordinate 633, forward strand.
CAAAGCGACATAGATGCCGCCCTTGCCGTCAGGCCCTGGAACCTCCAGGAGAGCCTTGCGGTCGTCGGGCGGGGCCTCCACCTTCGGGGTTGGCGCGATCGGCAGTAATCCGTCCGCCGCGAGACCGAATGCCGAGGCGGTGGGCTGTTCGCCAGCGGAGCCGGACAGGGTCCCCAGCAGCAGGGCCGCGACGGCGGTGGCCGCACCCACGCTGGCAGCACTGGCGCCGGCGAGCTTCCTACTGTTCACATGCTGTCCTTTCATTGTGTTCAGTCCTCGTCGATGAGCACGAGCGTCCCCAGGGGAACTTGGGTCAACTGGTGGAGCGCATCTCTTGGCACCCGGATGCAGCCATCGCTAGAGCGGGTACCGAAGACATTGGCGGTCGGCCAGGTGTGGATGGCGACGGTTCCCGGGCCGCCACCGAAGCTGTCGAGAGTGGGACTATGCGTGCCCAACGGCAAAATGACCGGCGAGTAACGCTGCGCGGTGTCACTGAACGAACCGAGCAAGAACGTACGTCCCGCCGGGGTGGGCGCAGACTGCTTCCCTGTGCCCACCGTCCAGCCACCTAGGCGCTGGCCCCCCTTGAACAGCTCCATGTTGAGGGAACGAAGGTGGACCCGGATCAGATACGGGGTAACCGCCCGATCGAGTGCAATATCAGTGATCCAGCCCGCCGAACTGTTGGGCCGGGAGGGCAGCAGCACCTCGATCCAGCCGGGCTGCTGGGCGATCACCGGTAGCCAGGTCTCACCGATCTGTTGCGGGCCAAGCCTAGCGATCGCGGCGCCGCCAGGGGCGGCGTACACCACGACCTCACGTTGCGGATGGATCACGGTGCCGTCGGTTGGCTCCAGCGGACCAAGATCCAGGGGGGCACCCTCGACCCCGGTGTAGGTCGTGCTCTGCGGCAACGCTGCTGGATTTGCCGGGAGCACCGCCGGTGGGATCTTCGGGCCGGGATTGGCGGGACGGGGCACCGCCACCGGCGCCTTGCGAGCTTCGTCGGTGGAGGAGGAACCGACGAAAGACACGACGACGATCGCCAGCACCACCAGCAGGACGCCGCCGATGGCACACGCGATCAGGTAAGGACGATCGCGCAGGCGGGACGATACGGGAGGACGTTGAGCCATGACCTCTTGTTGGTGTCGGACGAGCAGAACTGGTTAGCTCGCCCTCCCCGATAGGGCGATCCCGCCCGGCCTAGCGACGCTGTCACGTCCACCGGGGCCCGCGCGGTGACGGCACCCTAACGGACCCGAAACGCCAACCCGCTCGCGACCCCGAAATCACATGTCGCCGCGATTGATCTCAGTATGCGGGTGTTCGTAGGGAAGCTCGTCGGCCGGCAGCGGAAGCGACAGCTCACCGAAGGGAGACAGCGCACCCTGCAGCGGGGAGGCCAGTTCGCTGACCGGGTGATCTTCCTCCGACCAGCTTGGCCAAGTGGGGTCGATGCGGTCGGTGCGCCTAGCCACAGCTGCTCCTCGCTCGGGTCGCCGCCCGGCGTCTCGGCCAACGCCAGGCAACGCCAACGGGTCAACGGTCGGTGAATACCGTCCATTGTGCCGGATGCGGCGTGACCGCCCGCGGGTGTGACCCATCACACGTGACCGGAACGTGACAGTGCTGTCTCCGGTGTGTCGCGCAAGGGTCGCAAGGCGGTCGCTACCCTGGACCAGATGCCCAGCACCACACTTGCTGACTGGCTACTTTCCCGGGACGACGACACGCTGGTCGCGTTACTGCGTGCCCGCCCGGATCTCGCCGTACCCGTTCCGGCCGATTCGACGGTGCTGGCCACCCGCGCCGGGATCGCGGCGTCGGTCGCCCGGGCCTGTGACGATCTCGACAAATTCACCTTGGCTGTGCTGTCTGCAGTGGTGATAGCCGGTGCGGACGTCATGGCAGTAAGCCGCGACGAGGTGGCGCAGCTGCTCGGTCGCGAGGTGGCCACCCGGCGACTCCAACCAGCCCTGGACAGCTTGCGAAGCCGCGCACTGGTGTGGGGCGACGATGACGCGCTCGCGGTGGCGCCGGCGACGCGCCAGGTGATCGGCCCGTATCCGGGCGGCTTGGGCCGCCCGGCCGCAGACCTGGTCGGCGTCGACCTCGATGCCGTTTTGGCCGAGTTGGCGGCCGACGAGCTGCGGGTGTTGCAGGCGCTGGCCGCGGGGCCGCCGGTGGGTACCAGCCGGGACGCCGCCGAGGCGGTACCGCTGGCCCGGGCTCGGACGCCGGTACAGCGGTTGCTGGCCCGCCGGCTGCTGCAACGGATCGACGCCGGCACCGTCGAGTTACCCGCGCAGGTGGGTTTGGCGCTGCGCGGAGACCGACCGCTGGCGTCGATCGACTTGGACGAACCAGAGCTGCGCACGGTGCAGTGCGATCCGTCGCTGGTGGACTCCACGGCCGCGACCGCAGTGCTCGACCTGCTGCGCCACACCGAGAAGCTGCTCGCCGAATGGTCAGCCGATCCTCCCCCGGTGCTGCGCTCTGGTGGCCTGGGCGTCCGGGACACCCGGCGAACGGCGCGGGTGCTGGGCCTCGAGGAGGCGGCGGTCACGCTGCTCGCCGAGGTCGCCGTCGCCGCCGGGATGATCACCAGTACCGACGAGAGTCCGGGCGCGCCACTGTGGTTGCCCACCATCGCCGCCGATACCTGGCTGGCCGCGCCACCGCAGCGACGCTGGGCCATGCTGGCTCACGCGTGGCTCGAGCTGCCCCGGCTACCCGGCCTGGCCGCGGCGCGCGACGACAAAGATCGGCCGCTGGTTGCGCTGTCCGACGACCTGCGCCAGCCACGGGCACCTGCGGGCCGGCGCCGGATCCTCCAGATGATCGCCGAGCTACCGGCCGGCCGCGCTATCCAGCAACCCGAGGACCTCGTCGCGGTGCTGTCCTGGCGTGCGCCGCGCCAGGACAGCCGCCGGCGAGACGAGACGGTCGGCTGGACCATCCAGGAGGCCACCGCGCTGGGCGTCGTCGCGTTGGGGGCGCTGTCGTCGGCCGGCCGGGTACTGCTGAGCGACGGGATGACGGCGGCCGCCGCGGTGCTGCTTACCGCGCTACCCGAGCCGGTGAACCAGGTGGTGGTGCAGGCCGACCGCACTGTGGTGGCACCCGGACCGCTGGAACCCGAACTGGCCCGAGAGATCGGGTTGGTGGCCGATGTGGAGTCAGCCGGTGCCGCCACCGTGTACCGGGTAACCGAGGACACCGTGCGCCGGGCGTTGGACGCCGGCCGCAGTGCCGCTGACCTGCAGGAGCTGTTCCGGACCCGGTCGGTGACGCCGGTCCCGCAGTCGCTGAGTTACTTGATCGACGATGTGGCGCGGCGGCACGGGCAGCTGCGCGGTGGTACCGCCGCCGCATTCCTGCGGTGCGACGACCCGGCGCTGCTCACCGAGCTGCTAGCGCATCCGGTCGCGGCACGCTGCGCCTTGCGGCGCCTCGCGCCGACTGTGCTGGTCAGTCCCTTGTCGCTGGCGGTGCTACTCGACGAGATCCGCGGTGCCGGATTCCTCCCGGTCGCCGAGGGAGCCGACGGCGAGGTGGTCGACCTGCGAGCCGGCGCACGCCGGGCCAAGGTGCGGGTCCAGCCGACTCGCCGTAGCACCGTGCCACCCACGCCGTCAGCGGAGCAGCTCGCGGCGCTGGTGGCGACGGTACGCGCCGGTGATGCCGCTGCCATCACCTCACCCGGACCGGGGGCGCGCACCGGCGCGGTATCCACTGCTACCACCCTCGAGCTACTACAGGTTGCCGCGCACGCCGGCAGCAGCGTCCGGATCGGCTACGTGGACTCCCACGGAGTGGCCAACAGGCGGATCGTTCGCCCGGTGAGCGTCGGCGGCGGCATGCTGGAAGGCATCGACCGCTGCGCCGATGAGCTACGGCGTTTCCCGCTGCACCGGATCACCAGCGCGGAGCTCGTCGCCGACTGACCAGCTACCAACCCCGACATGGAGACATATCGGGGTTTCCGACGCCCGGAAACCCCGATATGTCTCCATGTCGGGGTTTCCGGACGACGCCGCGCACGAAGCTACCAGCGGGATGCGTTCTGGAGTTGGGCGCGCAACTCGGGGGTCAACAACTTGCCGGCGCGGTCGACGAGCAACGTCATCTCATAACCGATCAAGCCGATGTCGCAGCTCGGCGAGGCTAGTACGGCGAGGCTGGAGCCGTCACTGATCGCCATGGTCAACACGATGCCGCGCTCCATCTCCACGACGGTCTGCACCACCCCGCCCGCCTCGAAGCACCGGGCGGCGCCCTGGGTCAGGCTGACCAGCCCCGAGGTGACCGCGGCAAGCTGATCAGCCCGGTCTCGGGGCAATCCGGACGATGCAACCAGCAGCAACCCGTCGGCGGAAACCACCACAGCATGCGCCACTCCGGGCACCTGCTGCACGAAACTGTCCACCAGCCAGCCGAACTGGCTGGGCTGAACCGGGTGCTGGCGTGCTGCTGTTGTCACTGCTGTTACTCCTCGAAGAGTCCGTACTCGAAGGCGAGCGGCCGCGGCAGGGTGTCGGTGCAAGAGAGCACCTCGGTGGGATCGCTGCGAGCGTGGCGCCCGACGCGCAATCCGCGTTGGTACCTGCTCAGCCGACCGCGCACATCTTCCGGTGTACGCAACGGTGCGGTGGGTTGCGGTGCCGGCGTGAGCTGGTCGTCCGCGCCGGACACCAGCTGGGCGCGAGGCTGCCGCTTGGGCAGTCCGGCTACGGTCAACTCGTGATCGAGCGGGCTGCGCAGGGCTTGCGCGGCCTGCCAACCCTCGTCGAACGGGGACTGCCAGTCGGGGGGCATGGCGGACACGCTCTCAGCACCGGTCACCTGTCGCTCACGGAACCAGGCCGAAACCATCTCATAGATCTCTTCGTGCACCTCGGGGGATCCAGCGGCGACTGGGATCGCCCCGTCCAGTGCTGCCGGGCTCGCCGGTGAATCGGGAGCCGAACGCATGCCCTCAGTGCTGTGCTCGGAGACCGGCTCCTGCCGAGATTGGGGGTCGGACGACCCGAAAAGCTCGAGCCACTCCTCCTGCGCGGTACGGGGGCGGCTGTACGGCGACGTCACGGCGGCCCGGGCGGCGGGACTGATCGATGCCGGGCTGAACAGGTCTGCCGCGATGGTCTCGTCGACGACTGAGACGTGCATCGGCGGATACTCGCGCGGGGCATCGTCCTCGGCCATGACCGGAGCATGTGCTGCGCCGCCGATCGACTCGGGTTCCGGAGGGGTCGTCGAGGTCCGCAGGTCGACCATCACCTGGGAAGGGGGTAGCAGCACGGTCGCGGTGATTCCGCTGCCACCGGCACGCTGGCGCAGCCGCACCGTGATGCCGTGCTGCGAGGCCAGTTCGCGCGCCACGAACAGGCCGGTCTGGCCGGCGACCAGCGGATCGACCGCCGGCGCGGAGGCCAGGCGGTCGTTTACGGTCTGTAACTGCTCACGGGACAGACCGGGACCGGAGTCGGTGATCTCCAGCAGCAGGCCGTTGTCCTCAGTGAGCCCGCCACCCAGGCTGACGCTCGCACCGCGTGAGGTGGCGTTCACAGCGTTATCCAGCAGTTCGGCGACCAGGTGCACGAGGTCGGTCGCGACCGAGCCGACGATGGTGGCCGCCGGCGGCGGGTACACGGTCACCCGGTCCTCGTCCTCGATTTCCGAGACCGCGTCACGGAACACATCGAACACGGTGGCCGGGACCTCGACACCGGGACGCTGGGTTGCACCGGCGACGGCCAGCAGGTTATCGCTGTACCGGCGCATCCGCGTGGTCAGACGATCAAGCTGGCGCAGGTAGTTGACCAGCTCAGCATCTGCGGCATGACGGCACACCTCGTCGATCAGCTGCCGCTGACGGTCCAGCAGGCCGCGATTGCGACCGGACAGGTTGAGGAACACGTCGTTGAGGCTGCTGCGCAGCTGGGCCTGCTCGGCCGCTAGCCGCACCGCCTGGATATGCACGGTGTCGAACGCCCGGGCAACCTGGCCGACCTCCTCCCTGGAGTGCACCGGCACCGGGTCGACGGTCGTCTCACCGGGCGGACCCTCAGCGGTCCGCAGCTGCTCGATGGCCTCCGGCAGCCGCCGGTCGGCGACCTCGAAGGCGGCGGTGCGCAAGGTACGCAGCGGTTGCAGCAGCGACCGCACCACGACGATGAGCAGCCCGACGGCGAGCAGCAGGAGCAACACCACCACGGCCGTGCACCAGTACGCCTCGCGCAAGGCCAGGTCGCCGCGCCCACCAGTGCCGGTGCGCAGCTCTCCCAGCAGCGCGTTCTGCCCCTGCCAGATCGTCTCCACCGTGCCCGCGGCCGCGGAGTTCCAGTCACTGGGCACCGTTTCCAGCGGCGCTGCGCGCACCGCCCGATCCAGCGCGGCGTCCAGTAGCCGCTTGCGGTCGAGCACCGCTCTGGCACCGAAGTAGAGCTGCCGTTGCGCGGGAGAGGTCGCCTGACCGAAGTCATCGGCGGCAGCGTCGAGCCGGGCATCTGCGGCGCGCAGCACCGCCTGCTGCTCCGGTGGCAGGTCGTTGGTGAAAATCGCCGTCTGCAGGACGGCCTGCTCGCGGGAAGCTTGTTCCTCGGCGACCGCGAGCGCCTTGACGGCGTCGGCCCGGCGCGCCAAGTCTTCGGGTGCGCCGTCCAGCGCCTGGCGCTGGAGGTCGAGCAGCATCCCGATCAGGTTGGAGTACGCACTGATGGCGGTGCGGGCGCTGGTCGCCCCTGGAACGGCAGCAGGCGGCAGGATGGCACGGCGCAAGGCAGCAAGCCCCGACAGCCGGCTCATCGTGGCCCGGTGAACTGGGCCCCACCGGGCACCCACGGCGGCCGGCAATGTCTCGGCTCGCACGTCAACCGAGCGCAGCGCGGTGACGGCGGAGTCGACCCGCTGCACCTGCGTCTGCAGTTCGGCGCGGTCAGTCACCCGGCCGCTGGCCTGCATCGCGGCCACCCGGTAGCGCTCCCCTTGCAGGCTGTGCACCACGATGCCCAGTTGCTGGGCGAACCCGACTTGGCGCGCCAGCGCCGCGGATGCGTCGGCCTTGCGCAGCAGATCGGTGACCCGAAGGGCACCGAGCACGCCGGCCAGCAGCAGTGGCAGCAACAGCACCGCGGTGAGTTTGGTGCGCAACCGCCAGTCTCGCAGCCGCCACCGACCGCCGCGGCGCGGCAAGGCGCCGGCGGCCGATCCGAACATGGCAGCCGGCATAGCGCCGCTGCGCAGCGCGGTCAGGCCGGCCCGCAACGTCTCCCGGCGGGAGTCGCCCGGACTCCCGGAGAGCGGTCGCGCCCTCACCTTGGGCCCCGCCACGTTGCGCACCTTCCCCAATCCCCAGATTGATCGAACGCAGATTGATCGAACGCAGATTGATCGAACGCAGATTGACTTGACCGGGTCACCCGCGAGCCGCCGCCGACCTCCGCATGGCGTGCTCGACCAGCGCGATGAGAGTTTTCTTGGTCGACTCCCGGTCTCGCGCATCACACGGGATGACCGGTATCGCGGGATCGATGGCCAGCGCTTCCCGGACGTCGTCGACGCTATGGCTGAGCATGCCGTCGAAGCAGTTCACCCCGACGACGTAAGGCAGGCCACGGTCCTCGAAGAAATCCACCGCGGCAAAGCAGTCGGCCAGCCGGCGGGTATCGACCAGCACGACTGCACCGATCGCGCCGCGCACGAGGTCGTCCCACATGAACCAGAAGCGGTGCTGCCCCGGAGTTCCGAACAAGTAGAGGATCAACTCCGCGTCCAGCGAGAGCCGGCCGAAGTCCATCGCCACCGTGGTGGTCGACTTGTCCGGAGTGGCCGCGAGGTCGTCGACCGAGGTGCTCGCGTCGGTGAGAACGGCCTCGGTAGTCAGCGGCGCGATCTCGGACACCGAGCCGACGAACGTCGTCTTGCCGGCACCGAAACCACCACCGACCACGATCTTCGCGGAGATCGCAGTGGGCGCACTGCCGGCCGCTCGCGCCGGCGGCAGCCCGGACCGAACGGGATCTGGCTGCACGGCGGCCGCCGATATCCCCCCGCGGGATCGTGCCCGGTCAGAGTCGACGAAGTCCACTCAACACCCTTTCCATCAAAACCATGTCCGGTCTGTCGGCGCAGCTGCCGTCTTCGCCTAGCGGGTTGCGATGCACCACGACCAAGCCGATGTCCGCCATGTCCGCCAGCAGAACTCGGGCCACTCCTAGCGGCAGGGATAGTAGAGCGGCCACTTCCGCCACCGATCGGGGGTCGTCGCACAGCTCGGCCACCGCCTGGTGTTCGGGACAGGCCAGCACGGCCATGTCATGGCCGTGCGCGGTGGTGGATACCAGCGTCTCCACACCGAGATCGAAAGCGGGCGAGGTGCGGCCCCGCGTCCAGGTATAGGGCCGCGCGACCGACGCGCCAGACGCCGGGTCATGCCATTCGTCGGGTTCTGGGGGCACTTGCTCGTGCGGACCGGCCGGCTGCCCCGGAGCAGGCGCAGCAGTGGCCGGTGGCGGCGCCTGCCGACGGCGGCGGCGGCGAGCGCGCCAGGGGCCACCACTGAGGTTGTTGACCACGTCTGCAAACGACTGCTCGTCAACGTCATGATCGTTGGAGCCGCTGGAGCCACTGGATCCGTTCACCGCGACATCAACGTCCCAGCGCGCCGTGCAACCCGGCGCGCATCTGCGGGGTCAGTTGCTGACCCACCCGATCAACCAGCAGCGTCATCTCATACCCCACCAGCCCGATATCACAGGTCGGCGCCGCCAGCACAGCAAGGCTGGCACCATCGCCGATCGACATCAGCAGCATGATTCCGCGTTCCAGCTCCACCACTGTCTGCACCACCTGGCCCGCATCGAAACAGCGAGCCGCTCCCTGGGCCAGGCTCACCAGTCCGGACGCCACCGCGGCAAGCTGATCGGCCCGGTCCCTGGGCAGGTGGGCCGACGCGGTCAGTGGCATGCCCTCAGCCGAGACGACCAACGCGTGCGCCACTCCGGCGACCCGGTTGACGAAGTCGTCGACCAACCATCCGAACCGTTCCGGTTGCGCCTGCGGGCTGGTCACGTGGTGTTCTCCTCGCCATCCCGCGGCTCCACCGGCGAGTCGCCGACCGCCGGGCCACCGTTCGCGCGAGCCTGGCGCCCCTGGCGGATTCCTTGCTGGTAACTGGCGAGCCGGCCGCGAATCGAGTCCGCGCTGCGCGCTGGCATAGTCGTGGACTGGGCAGCGCCCGCAGCGCCGGGCACCAACAGCGCCCGAGGCTGCCGGCGGGGCAGGCCCATGGCGGTCATCTCGGCAGTCACCGGCGTCGCCAATGCCTGCACAGCGCGCCAACCCTCATCCCCGGCGCCCCAGTCCGAGTCAGACGCTGCCGGTACACCGGCTGGACGGGCAGCCGCCGGCTCCGACACGGGCTGCACGGGCTGCCCGGAAGGGCCGAGCTTGCCGGCATTGCCGGACTCGGTTGCGGCCAGCGTCTTGCCCGGCTGCCGGCGCGTCAACGGCGGCAATGCGGCTGTGACCCGCGGCGCCGCCGTTGACGCCGGCGCGGTATCGGCCGGTGCTTGAGCGGCGGTATCGGCCGGTGCTTGGACGGCGGTATCGGCCGGCGCCGGCGCGGTATCCGCCGGTGCTTGGGCGGCGGTATTCGCCGGCCCGACTTCTGCGAGTGGGGCGTCGGGCAGTGGCGCGTCCGGCGACGGCGCGGTCCACCGCACCGGGACGGCCTCGTGTTCCTTGAACCAGGCAGTCGCGACGTCGTCGAAGATCGGCGTGGAGTGCTGCAGGGTGACTCGAGGCCCTGGCCCCGCCGGTCCTGCTGGGCCGACCCGGGCCGGGCGGAACAGATCAGCGCCCGATCCGCCGCCGGGGATCTGCGTCGACCCGTCGACCGGAGGATTGGCGGGCGGTCCGGGTGGAGCAGGTGGTGGCTCGATCGGAGTTGCCCGGTTACCGCTGCGCTGCGGTAGCACTTGTGGATCGGTCGGGACCGGCTGCGCTGCCAACCGTTCATCGTTGCCGGTCTGCTCAGCGCCGTCAGCAGGAGCCTGCTCGACCGTGGCCTGTTCGACAACCACCGGGTCGCCGTCGGTCTGCGTTGCGTCGGTCTGTTCGACGGTGCCCTGCTCAGCGTCGGGGGCGGCCACGTCGTCACCGTCGGATCCCTGACCATCGGCGTCGGTCTCCGGATCGGCCTGCGGCCGGGGAGTCGGCACGCCGTGCGGACCGGCCTCCAGCGCCGCGGTGACTGCGCTTTGGGCAGTCCCTTGGGCAGACCCACTGATCGCGGCCATCTCCGGATCCACGGTCGCCGGGGGCTCGACCGGCTCCACGGCCATTCGGACCAGCCGGACGGGCATCACCACAATCGCCCAGATACCGACGCCTGCATCGCCGCGGCGCAGCTGCACCTCGATGCCATGCCGGCCGGCCAGCCTGCCGACGACGAACAGACCCATCCGGCGCGACACTGAGGCGTCCACCACCACGTGGCTGGCCAGCCGCTGGTTGGCCTCGCTGAGTTCTTCGTCGGTCATCCCGACACCGCGATCGGCGACCTCGATCGTGACCGCACCGTCGGTGGTGACGTCGCTGGAGACCATCACGTGGCTTTCCGGGGGCGAGAACTGGGTCGCGTTATCCAGCAACTCAGCCAGGAGGTGGACCAGGTCGTTGGCTGCGCGACCGAGCACCAGGACCGCGGGGGGTTGCTGCAGCACGAGGCGCTGGTACTGCTCCACCTCGGACACTGCGGCACGCAGGACGTCGATCAGCCGGACCGGACGGCCGGACCGGTTGGTGGGGTCGTTGCCCGCGAGGACCAGCAGGTTCTCACTGTTGCGCCGCATCCGGGTGGCGAGGTGATCGAGCTGGAATAGGTTGTCCAGCTGTTGCGGATCCTGCTCACCGCTTTCGAGCCGGTCGATGAGCTTGAGCTGACGTTCGACCAGTCCCTGGGTACGGCGCGAGAGGTTGACGAAGATGTCGTTGACGTTGGCCCGCAGCTCGGCCTGCTCGCTGGCCAGCCGCACCGCCTGGCTGTGCACCTCGTCGAACGCCCTGGCGACCTGACCGATCTCCTCGCGGGTACCCACCGGCACCGGTTCGATCACCGCGTCGGCCGCCTCACCGTCGCGGATGCGGGCCATGGCCTCGGGCAGCCGGCGATCGGCGACGTCCAGCGCGGTGCGCTTGAGCACGCTCAGCGGCCGCAGCAAGGCCCTGGTCACCAGGATGCCGACCAGTACCCCCAATCCCAAGGCGGAGAACAGGATCACCGAGTTCAAACCCGCCGCGGCGCGCACCCGGTCGAGCAGTCCCTGCGCGGTCTGATCGATCCGCTGGCGCAGCCCTTTCTCGACGGCCGCGAAGTTGTCCACGACCAGCGCGCTGCGTCGATCCCAGTCCTCCGGGGAGGTGTTCAGCGGTTGCCCCGCGATACCACGGTTGATCACCAACTGCAGCAGCCGCTGCCGGGACAGCTCGGCGTCCGGTCCGATTCCCGCGATGGCGTTGGCGCGCTCCGCGGGACCCAGGGTCGCCCGGACCGCGTCCTGGTCGGTGGCCAACCGGACCGCTGCGGTACGCAGATCTTCGAACTGACCGGGGCCGAGCCGGTTGGTGTACAGCGCCGCCGAGACGATCGCGTGCTGCCGGGCGACCTGCTCGCGCCCGGCCAGCAGATCGTGTACGGCAGCGGCTTCATTGGTCACGGCGACGTCGTCGAGCTGGCGGGTCAACGCGGCATCCAGCTCGATCAGTGGATCGATCGCATCGTTGTACTCGGTGACCACCACCTCGACGGGCCCGAAACCCGTCGTCACGCTCGCTCGCAGCGGCGCCAACGCGCCTAGCCCGGCGAGCGGAGAGCGGGTGAAGTCCAGCCCGGCCACCTGGCCGGCGGCTCCCGCGATCCCCCGCAGGCCGGTGTCGACGGTGCGAAACTGCGCGTCCAGGTTCCGGTGATCACCCAACCGGCCGGTGGCGACGTATGCGGTAGCCAGATCACGTTCCCGCCCCAGCTGCCCGACCAGGTCGGACAGCTGCTGCTGGAGGTGCACGATCTGGGAGATCCGCTCGTACCCGGGCGCGGCCCCTGCTTGGTCCACGATCCGCAGGATGCCGGCGACCAGGGCCACGATGGTTGGGACGAGCAGCACCGCGGCCAGCTTGATCACCACTGGCCAGTTGCGCCAGTCCCACCGGGACGGGACGGGCGTCGCGGTGCTGGAAGTGCCGACCTCGTCGGTACGACCGTCCTGCGAACGGCTCAGTACGGCGGTCACCGGGCCGTCTCCGTAGCGCTCGCTGCCGCGGTGGGCATGGCCAGCCCCGCGGCCGGGAGTCGCGAACTACGCGCTGGCACGTTGGGGTCCCTCCCCAGTGGTCGACGTGGTCGGGCATCCGACTCACCACAAGTCACCGTGGTCGTGGGCGACCCGCACCGCACGGACGAAGACCTCTAGCGCCGGGCCGGATGCGCCCGATGTAGGGCACGGACGATACGACGAGCTGGACCGGGCCGTCCCGCGGGTCTCGTTACCGTGCTACCTCGCCGCCGACGGCGCCAGTGCCCGGAAGCGACAGCACCCGCCCAGCCGAGGCGCTATTACCCCCATGGAGGTCGATTAACTACATTCCGTATCTAAACTCTACCCAAAGGGCGGAAATTTCCCGGCACAAGCGCGCGATCTGGCACTGCGGCGTATTCGCGGACTCGGCGCCTGCCGCGCAACATCGAGGTGGGCGCACCTACAACCCGGCGCGGCGGTGCCTGGAAGACTGGTGCTGCCACCGAGCCGATTCACCGGCCCGATATAGAGACCCAGTGCTCGCTGAGTGCGGAGGAACGACAGTTGAGCTCGACGCCTGAGGCCGGACCGCTCATCGTCCAGTCCGACAAGACGCTGTTGCTGGAGATCGACCATCCGGCAGCCGGCGCAGCCCGCGCCGCGATCGCCCCCTTCGCCGAACTGGAACGCGCACCCGAACACGTCCACACCTACCGGGTCACGCCGCTGGCGCTGTGGAACGCGCGGGCCGCGGGGCATGACGCCGAGCAGGTCGTCGACGCGCTGGTGCGCTTCTCCCGGTACGCGGTGCCGCAGCCGCTGCTGGTGGACGTGGTGGACACCATGAGCCGCTACGGCCGGCTTCAGCTGGTGCACCACCCCACGCACGGGCTGGCACTGGTGTCGCTGGACCGCGCCGTGCTGGAAGAAGTACTCCGCAACCGCAAGATCGTCCCGATGCTGGGCGCGCGGGTCGACTCCGACACCGTGCTGGTGCATCCCTCGGAGCGCGGCAGGCTCAAGCAGGGGCTGCTGAAGATCGGCTGGCCGGCTGAGGACCTGGCGGGCTACGTCGACGGTGAGGCGCACCCGATCGAGCTGGTCGAAGACGGCTGGTCGCTACGCGATTACCAGCGCGACGCGGTTACCGGGTTCTGGGCCGGCGGTTCCGGGGTCGTGGTGCTGCCCTGCGGAGCGGGCAAGACGCTGGTCGGGATCGCCGCGATGGCGCAGGCGCAAGCGACCACCCTGATCCTGGTCACCAACACCGTCGCTGGCCGGCAGTGGAAACGGGAACTGACCGCACGCACGTCGCTGTCCGCCGACGAGGTCGGCGAGTACTCCGGGGAGCGCAAGGAGATCCGCCCGGTGACGATCGCGACCTACCAGGTAATGACCCGCAAATCGAAAGGCGAGTACCGGCACCTCGATCTGTTCGACACCCGGGACTGGGGATTGATCATTTACGACGAGGTGCACCTGCTGCCCGCGCCGGTGTTCCGGATGACCGCGGACCTGCAGTCCCGCCGCCGGCTCGGGCTGACCGCGACGCTGGTGCGCGAGGACGGCCGGGAAAGCGATGTGTTCTCCCTGATCGGACCCAAGCGCTACGACGCGCCGTGGCGCGACATCCAGGCGCAGGGCTGGATTGCACCTGCGGACTGCGTCGAGGTCCGCGTCACGCTGACCGAGTCGGAGCGGCTGCGCTACGCGACCGCGGAGACCGACGAGCGCTACCGGGTGTGTTCCACCGCGCGCAGCAAGCTGTCTGTCGTTGCCGCCATCCTGGCTCGGCACCCCGACGAACCGACCCTGGTGATCGGCGCCTACCTGGACCAGCTGGAGGAGCTCGGCGAGGCCCTGGGCGCACCAGTGGTTCAGGGCGCGACCAGCAACAAGCAGCGGGAGGAGCTTTACGACGCCTTCCGCCGCGGCGAAGTGCGCCGGTTGGTGGTCTCCAAGGTGGCCAACTTCTCCATCGACCTGCCGGAAGCCTCACTGGCCGTGCAGGTCTCCGGCACATTCGGTTCCCGGCAGGAGGAGGCCCAGCGGCTGGGCCGGCTACTGCGACCGAAAGGCAACGGGCGCCAGGCGCACTTCTACTCGGTGGTCTCCCGGGACACCCTCGATACCGACTACGCAGCGCACCGCCAGCGCTTCCTGGCCGAGCAGGGCTACGCCTACCACATCATCGACTCGGAAGACCTGCGCGAATTGCACTGACGCCGTCCCGGACGGCCGCGACCCCTGCCCGAGCATCTGCGCCAGCCCGATCCCTCACGGGGCAGCAAAAGGTGCATCCATAAGACCGTTGGCACCCCGGCCCAGGAGACCCGGATTCATCCATCTTCGGGTGAGTTGGGGTGCAGAAGGTCTGGTGTTGAGCTGGGAAGGCTCGCGAGGATGGGCGCCAGGGGGGTGCTTCGACGCGCTTTGCGCCGACGCCGCAACCAGCGAAGCACCACCGTGAGCACGAGCAGCGCGGCAACTGCCGGGATGGCCCGCTTGGCAACCGCTCCGCCGGCGGCGTCGAGCAGGTCGATCTCGTCGGCCACCGGCGGTGGCACCAGCCGCGGCGGAGCCGGCTGTGTCGAGGACGGCTGCGGCGACGACGGCTGCGGCGAAGACGGTGGTGTCGATGATGGTGCTGGTGAAGGCGGTGCCGGTGCCGGCGGCGAGGGGGCGGCCAGCGGCGGCGAGGCAGGGGCAGGCGCTGGCTGGTCTGCCGGCGCCAAACTCTTGCTCAAGCAGTCCGCGAATTGACCAATGATCTTCTTACCGACATCTTCGATCAGGCCTCGGCCGAACTGGGCCGGCTTGCCCGTGACCGTCAAGTCGGTGGTGACACTGACCGTCGTGGCCTCGCCATTCTCGGCGAGGCTGGCATGCACCTTGGCCGCCGCGGTGCCCTGGCCCCCGGATGCCGTGCCCGACGCCTCGATCACGGTGCGGTGCGCAGCCTCGTCGGTCCCGGTGAAGCGGCCCTTTCCGCGATACTGCAACGAGACCGGGCCGAGCCGGACCTTCACGATCCCGGCGAACTCATCACCACTGGCAGAGGTGATCGTGGCTCCCGGGAAGCATGGAGCCACCCGTTCGGGATCCAGCAGGGCCTGCCAGACGGTGTCTATCGGCGCCGCGACGGTGAACTCGTGCTTCAACTTCATACCGATCAGCTTTCCATCTCACGCAAGCAGTCTGGATGCAGACTGCGGTTTCGGAGGCCCGAAAAACCACAGTCTGCATCCAGACTGCGGTTAGCCTCCTACCCCGGCGGCTGCGGCGACCGCCCGCCCGGTGAGCACCCGGGCCAGGTGCTCGCGGTAGTCGGCGTCGGCGTTGCCGTCCGACATCGGGCTGGTGCCCTCCGCGGCATGCTCGGCGGCCGCGCGGATCGTCTCGGCGTTGGCCGGCTGACCGACCAACGCCTGCTCGACGCCGGTCGCGCGGACCGGGGTGGCAGCCATGTTGGTCAGCGCCACCCGCGCCTCGGCGATCGACCCGCCCTCGGTACGCACGGCCGCGGCGACCGCGACGATCGACCAGGCCTGCGCCACTCGCTGGAACTTCTCGTAATGCGCGCCCCAGCCGGTCTTCTTGGGGATCCGCACCTCGACGAGCAGCTCGTCAGGCTGCACCGCAGTGGTGAACAGATCGACGAAGAACGCCTCGCCCGGCACGGTGCGCCGCCCGCCGGGCCCGACGATGACCATCTCGGCGTCCAGTGCCACCACCGGTGCCAGCAGGTCACCGGCCGGATCGGCGTGCACCAGAGCGCCGCCGAGAGTGCCCCGGTGGCGGATCTGCGGATCGCCCACCGTCTGCGTAGCCAGCGCCAGCAGCGCGGCGTGCTCCCGAACCAGCGGATCGTGGAGGACGTCGTGGTGCGTGGTCATGGCTCCGACGACGATCGCGTCGCCGTCATCGCGCACCCCACGCAGCTCGCTGATCTTGTTCAGATCCACCAGCATCGTCGGGGTGGCCAGGCGTAGCCGGAGCACCGGCAACAGGCTCTGCCCACCGGCCAACACTTTGCCGTCGTCCCCTGCCTGAGACAACACTGCCAGCGCCTCCTCCACTGTGGTGGCGGCGACATAGTCGAATGCGGACGGGATCACTGGGCACCTCCCTCTGCGTCGATAGAGCCCAGGCCGCCACCGGCAGCGGTCTCGGTGGCGTGCTCCGAGGTGGACTTCGCAGCTCCCTGAGCGGACTGCACGGCCCGCCACACCCGCTGCGGTGTGCACGGCATCTCGATATCAGTGACGCCGAGGTGGCGCACCGCGTCGAGCACGGCGTTGACCACTGCGGGAGTGGACGCGATCGTGCCTGCCTCGCCCACACCCTTGACGCCCAGCGGGTTGGATGTCGCGGGGGTTTCGGTGCGGTCGGTGGTGTAGCTGGGCAGATCCGCCGCACTGGGTACCAGATAGTCGGCCAGCGTGCCGCTGATCAGCGTGCCGCCCTCGTCGTAGACCGCCTCCTCGAACAGTGCCTGCGCGATGCCCTGGGCCAGCCCGCCGTGGATCTGCCCCTCCACGATCACCGGGTTCACCACCGTGCCCACATCGTCGACGCAGACATATCGGCGGATCGTCACCTGGCCGGTCTCGGTATCCACCTCGGTAGCGCACAGGTGGGTGCCGTGTGGGAAGGAGAAGTTTTCCGGGTCGAAGGTGTAATCGGAGTCCAGCGACGGCTCCGTGCCCTCTGGGTAGTCATGTGCCGAAAAGACCGCGAATGCGACGTCCTGGATCGTGACGCTCCGATTACTTCCCTTGATGGTGAACTTGCCATGAGCGAACTCGAGGTCAGTCTCGGAGCACTCAAGAAGATGAGCGGCGACCTTGCGCGCCTTGTCGATAACCTTCTCCGCGGCCTTGACTACTGCGATGCCGCCGACGACCAGCGAGCGGGAACCGTAGGTGTCCAAACCTTTAGGCGAACTCTGGGTGTCGCCGTGCAGAACCTCGACGTCCTCGAAAGGAACGCCCAGTTTGTCGGCGATCAGCTGGCTCCAAGCCGTCTCGTGGCCCTGGCCGTGCGGCGTGGCACCGCTGACGACTTCGACCTTCCCGGTGGCCAGCATCCGGATGCTGGCGTGCTCCCAGCCGCCAGCCGCTGCACCCAGCGCCCCAAGCATGCGGGACGGGGCCAGCCCGCATACCTCGGTGTAGGTCGAGATACCGATGCCCAGCTGCACCGGGTCGTTTGCGTCCCGGCGCCGCCGCTGCTCGGCGCGCAGACCGTCATAGTCGAATAGCTCCGTGGCGCGCGCAGTGGCCGCTTCATAGTTGCCCGAGTCGTAGTTCAGGCCACCTGCGTTGGTGTAGGGAAACTCGTCATGCGTGATCCAGTTCTGTTCACGCAGCTCCAGCGGATCCCGGCCCAGCTCGGCAGCGAGCTCGTCCATGATGCGTTCGATGGCGAAGGTGGCCTCTGGCCGCCCGGCCCCCCGGTAAGCATCGGTCCACGTCTTGTTCGTGAACACGTTGGTGCAGTGGAACAGGTACGCCGGGATCTTGTAGATGGCCGGCAAGATCAAACCACCGACCACCGGGCACGCCGGGCTGAGCAACCCCAGGTAGGTACCCATGTCCGCGGTGAGCTCGGCTCTCAGCGCGGTGATCGTGCCGTCCTTCTTGGCCGCAATCGTGATGTCCTGGATCTGGGCTCGACCGTGGTGCCCGGACATCATGGATTCCGACCGCGTCTCCGTCCACTTCACTGGCCGTCCCAGCCGGCGAGCGACCAGCACGGCGAGGAACTCTTCCGGGATCACCTGGAGCTTGCCGCCGAAGCCGCCACCGACGTCCGGTGCGATCACCCGTACCTTGTGCTCGGGCAGGCCCAGGCTGAGCGCGATCATCGTCTTGACGATGTGCGGTACCTGGGTGGCCGACCACATGGTCAGCTGCTCGCCGGTCGGGTCGACCACGACCGAGCGGGGCTCCATAAAGGCGGGAATCAGCCGCTGTTGGCGGAACCGGCGCGTGACCACGACCGAATCAGGATCGGCTTCCGCCGCGGCGATCGCCTGCTCTGCGTTGCCGCCCGTGCCGGCCTCAGCTGAATCGTGGGCGAAGAAGGACCACTGGTTGCTGCCAAAGTCCGGGTGCACCAGCGTGGCGCCCTCGGCCAGCGCCGCCTCCGTGTCCAGCACGGGCTCCATGGGGTCGTAGTCGACCACAACGGCTTCGGCAGCGTCCTTGGCGACAGCCGCACTACGGGCCACCACGACGGCCACGATCTCACCCGCGAAGCGCGCCGTGTCGGTTGCGATGGATACGTGCCGCGGTGGTGTGGCATCGGCATTGATCGGGAACACGCATGGCAGGCCGGCCTGCTCGGCGTCCAGATCGGCACCGGTGTACACGGCAAAGACGCCGGGGACCTGCTTGGCAGCCGTGGTGTCTATCCCGGTGATCCTGGCGTGCGCCAGCGGGCTACGCACCATAGCGATGTGCACCATTCCCGGTACTGTGATGTTGTCTGTCCAGCGAGTCCGTCCGGTGATCAGCCGGGCGTCTTCCTTGCGCTTGCGGGCCCGGCCGAATTCGCCGGTGGTGGGCTGCGTGGTGGCGGTCATCAGTTCCCTCCTCCAGCGACGGTGCTGGGCTCTTGCGCAGCGCGCACGGGCGGCTTCATCTTCTCCGCAGCGTCCAGCACGGCACTGACGATGTTCTGGTAGCCGGTGCAGCGGCACAGGTTGCCCTCGAGCCCCTCGCGGACGGTGTGCTCATCCGGATCGGGGTTGTCGCCCAGCAGGTCAATCGCCTGCATGATCATCCCGGGCGTGCAGTAGCCGCACTGCAGGGCGTGGTTGTCGTGGAAAGCCTGCTGCATCGGATGCAGCTGGCCGTCGCGGGCCAAACCTTCGATGGTCGTGATCTCGCTACCGTCGACCTGGACGGCGAAGATCGAGCAGGACTTCACGCTGCGGCCATCCAGGTGCACGGTGCAGGCGCCGCAGTTGCTGGTATCGCAGCCGACGACAGTTCCGGTCTTCCCCAACTGGTCCCGTAGGTAGTGCACCAGCAGGGTTCGGGGTTCGACGTCGTCGACGTAGGAGACGCCGTCGACCATGACGGTAATACGTGTCACGGGCTTTCCTCCTCGTCCCGGTCGGTGTCGCCGACCGCATGTGGTGGGAGACTCTCGACGACCAGGGATCACCGAGGGAACCGTCACGGCTGTGTGACGGCTATCAGTCATCCCACCGCGCATGCGGCACCGTTGCAAACGCACGCACTAATCGAATTCGCTGATCAGCCCGAGCGATGCGCTCACCACTTAATCCGCAACTGCGATTCTTAATCCGCGAATTTCCCGCAAACGCGGGCAATTAACTGGGCATAACCGG
>DASUVX010000071.1:0-36601 GCA_036378735.1 Pseudonocardiaceae bacterium
CCATGCTGCGATCGATGGCACCGGCTGGGTTCAGGAAGCTGTCGACCGGGCGCCGCTGACCGAGGTGGGGCAGATTTTCCGGATGGACATGTATCACGCCAACCATCCAAACGGTGGCTACCAGGTGGCCAACAAGGTCCACGTGCTCGACCCGCCGCGCGCCATTGGCTGGCTGACGGGGCAGGACAAGGGCGACGGTCACCTGGAGTTCGGCGGCTGGATCTGGCGTTACGACCTGGCGCCGCTCGGTCCGTCCGAGACTGAGGTCACGCTCACCTACGACTGGTCGGCGGTGCCGCAGTTCATCCGGGAGTACCTCCAGTTCCCGCCGTTCGGTCCTGAGCATCTCACCAACTCGCTGCACCACCTGGCCGAGCTTGCCGCACCGACGTCCCGGGCCCGGACGCCCGGCGGCTAGACACCTGGCGGGCGGTCAGCACGCTTCCGGGTGTCGAGAATGTGGCGCTGGCTAGGTTCCTCGACGCCGCCCGTGCCGAGGCGTCGTGGCCGGGGCGGGAACTCGCCATGGAGGTCGAGCCTCCCGTCGGTCCGGCGCCCGCCACGGACGACACGCTGCGGCTCTACTTCCTGTGTGCGCACCCCACGCTGCCGCGGGGCTCGGCCGTCGCCCTGACGTTGGGCGCGGTCGGTGCCTGACCACGCGGCCGAGCCAGACCAAGATCACTGACCCCACACCCGCGGTGTCCGTGCTACGGAGGGAACCTCAGTCTAGAGTTGCTGGCCGCTTAGGCTGCAGCTACAGGCTGAAGGCGATCGAGCGCAAGATCAGCGCAACGACGAACACCGCTGTGAATGCCAGGTCGATCGACAGCCCGCCGGCTCCCACCGGCGGCAGCACCCGTCGCACCGGCGAGATCACCGGCTCCGTTCCGGCATGAGTAAGCGCGCGGGCCCGGCCCACCCACCGGGGGCCGTTGGCTAGCAACCCCGCCCAGTCCAGCACCATACGGGCGATCAGCAACAATACAAACGCCGTCAGGGCGTACCCGAGTAGGGCTCCGATAAGGCTCATAACGAACTCCTTCGTGGTGGCCGCGTCGGCCATCCACTTCTATCAACGGGGCCGGCCAGCTCGGAAGTGTCGGGCTGCGCCGTGTTCTCAGCCGACTATCAGGGTTCGGCCAGCGCGGATCCCGTGGGCGGCAGCGGCTGACAGTCGGGCAATGTTCGTCGGGTCGGGTGATGCCCGCTCGGTGCTTAATGTGGGCGCCGGCGCGGGGCATATGAGCCGCCTGATCGGTCCGGGAGACGAGCAACCTGCCGCCTCATGAGCACCAGCCGCGATCACGCACAGACAGTACTCGATCACCGACCGTTCACCGCTCGTGGTGGACCGTTGAGCGACGTCTATCCGCGAGCCTTCGCCTGTTGGAGCTTGATCTGTGCAGGGATGTGGTGGCACTCAATACACCCACGGCGCCCAGACTGGGCAACATCCGAGGGGGAATCAGTGTCTCGGGGTAAGCACGCCAAACCGACCTCGCATCACCACTTACCGACTGCGCTGGCGGCGGTGACCCTAGCCGCCGGCGGTGTCTTCGCCTGCGTCGGCAGCGCGACTGCTGCACCTCTGCCCAGCGGCACCGCGACCCGGTCCGCCGGCCAGGCCAACGTCATTGCGCTGCGGGCGTTGGACGCGGCACTGTCACAGGTGGGCACCCGCTACCGCAGCGGCGGCAGCAGGCCGGGCGGGTTCGACTGCTCTGGCCTAGTGCAGTGGTCCTACCGCCAAGCCGGACTTTATCTGCCCCGCACCGCCGCCGCGCAGTCGCGGGTCGGTGTCCGGGTGAGCCTCTCGCAGATCCGGCCTGGTGACCTGATCTTCTACTCCTACGGTGGTCGTGTCGGACACGTCGCAATGGCCGCCGGGGACGGCATGCTCATTGAGTCGTCACAGTCCGGCCGCCCAGTAGCCAAGCGTCGGATCTACGCCAGAGGACTGGCCGCGATCCGACGCGTCACCTAGCCACCGCCTACCGCGGTAGCGCCAGGTCTTCGCCTCGTCATCGAAGAAGAACTCCGCTCGCAGCGTGATGCCCATTTGATCATCATCCGATAGCTTGCGCAGCTCAGCAACGGTTAGCCGTCGTCTTTGGCGATACGCTGCCCAGAACGCGGTGGGACGAGCAGACGCCGAGTTCATGCCGGTTCACGCGGGCCCGCGGCTGACATCGCCACCTCACCAGGTGCCGGGATCTCGACCGGGGCTGGCGACGACCAGACCGGCGGCCCGCGCCGCACTGGTGAGCCGCTGATCGTAAGCAATGAATGCTGCCAGCTCGTCGCTGAGCAGTACGGCTGAGGCCAGGTGAAGGGCGTCGAGGGTGCGCAGCAGCGGGTGGCCGATGTCGGAGGCGAGATCTTGGACGGCGCGGTTGAGAGGTACCAGATCGATGTCACCGATCACTGCGCGGGCTTCGGTCAGGGCGCGGTCCCCAACCCGACGCGCCGCCCTGAAGACCTCGACTCGGCCGAGTTCACTGCTGACCACCGGGTGCTCAGGTCGCTCGCTCAACCAGTCGCTCAGTGCCGCGGTTTCGTTCTCTTTCCGGATCAACTTCATCAGCGCGCAGTCCAGGTAGATCACAGCCGCTCCGCGCGCTCAGCGTCGAGCAACTCCTGATTGGTCGGCTCACCGGGCGCGACCGGCAGCGGTCGAGGTGTCCGGACACGGCCGGTCGGAGCCGAGGCGGGAATCAGTTTTCCTGTACCGATCAGTCGATCCCGCGCTGAACGCGAGCGATGTGGAGGTACCAGCAGAGCGACCAGTTCGCCACGTTCGGTCACTTCCACGGTCTGCCCTGCCTTCACCAGCGCGAGGTACCGAGAAGCGTTCTGACGGAGTTCGCGAATGCCGATGCGTTCCACCGCAGCATGTAGCACTTGCCGTGCTACATGCTCCGCGGCAGGTTCCAACAGCGGACTGGCAGGCGCGTCTTCGACTCCTCACACCCGCTCGTCGGCGTTCGAGTTCCTCAGATCTGAGCGTGGTGCGCCGCTGTAAACCACGATTTTCAGCTTGGGCATGAATCGACTTGTGCGACTCGTTGCGTCCCCTCTGCTGATGTCTCGCTGACGATGTTTCCTCTGTAGGCACGGATTGAAGGCTCTGCCTGCGCACCGTCGAATAGCACCTCTGGAACCACTCGCGAATCCTGCGGACAACCTTCCGGGGCATTGTTGCATTAAGCGATCGGCCCACCAGAGACGGTCGCACCTACCACCCAGAAGCCATACAGTACGCCTGGAATGCCTCGCTTGTCCCGGTTCTCCGCGGGCCTGCGGAGCCCGCTTTGCTGCTTCGGACCATGGCGAGGACGTCCTTCGCCTCCATGTAACAGTGCTCGCTTTTGTCCAGAACTTGCGCCGCGGCCACTACGAACCCGGCTCGGACGTCAACCCGAAAACCGGCGGCTCACGACGGGCTTCGCCGAACTCGCCCTCGCCATCTGATTGTGGCGCGATAGCGGCCTCATCTCGCCCATTTTCCGGCAACGCGACAGGACTCCTCACTGAAATCTGTGAACTCTCCAAACAGACGGTGATCAGTTGGATCTCAATACCGACCGGCAGCGGGAGCAGCAGTTTCTCAGTGAACGAGACCCACGATGGACAGCATCACCAGAACGACAATCACCATGATGATGATCTCGACGAGGAGGGTGAACGCATCGCCCCGACGCATCATCCCACCGTGTCCGAACTCCGCTGAAATCGACAGACCCCCGAAAGCGTGCCCAGCGCGGTCGCGGTAACCCACCGCAGACCGCGCAGACATATCCCATCGCGCATAACCGCAAGGAGGCCAGGAGAAGCGGAGTGAGGATCACCGCAGCCATGGCGAGCATGAGACTGTGCGTGATGTCCGTGGCTGCGGCTAGGCTGACGTTTCGACGGCCAACGCCGCCTGATGCTGGTGGCCATCAGCGCGAGTATCGGAGCCGCCATGCTGTGCCTGGTGTCCGGCGCCGCGACGCTGATCGGACTGGATCCCGACTCCGGCTATCACCTCGGTAAATCGGCGCGAGGGTACTGCTCTACCACGCCCTCGCGAGCACCAGCGGATCATCCAACGCCGCAACCCGCGCAAGCCCAGCCGCAAGCGTCCTGGTAGCTGAGCAACGCGATACTGCTCAGCCATGACTGCGGCACGCGGGACCTAAAGTCGCATGCGCTGCACCATGAGCTGACCAGTTCGAAGCGGCATCTCTTGCCGGCAGTTGGCTGCATCTGGCGTCGGTGATGGCGTGCCTGGCTGTGGCGGCTGACGGTGGCGCTGCGCGCGCTGCGCGCTCAGGTGACCCGCGAGGCGACCGCTCTGCACAGTTTGCGCGCCGAGGTCACCGCCGCGGTCACCGCCGCGCAGGAGCTCTCGCCCCAGGCACTCGAGCAAGTGCGCAAGATCTCCGCGAGCCGGCAGTCGGTGAATCGGACACGGTGGAACAGCCAGAAATACCGATCCAGCGTGACGGGGAGGAGGGGAGCAGCACCGCTGCGGCCTACAATCACCGCCGCCTCGCGGGTACCGACATCTCCAACTACGGCGTCGGTCCATGCTCGCCATCCGCCCACGACGGCAGTCCCAGGCGGCGCCGGCACGGCGACGTGATGACCGCGGTGGTGAAGCTCTTGCGCCGGCGTTGTTGCACTTGGCGAAGCCGAGGCAGGCGAGACCGTTGATCCTTGGACTAATCAAATCGCCAGGGCCAGCTCGTCGACGGTGGCCATTACTCGCAAGGTTACCGTTTACGCAACGCCGAGCTCGCAGTGGCCGCGACGGATGTTCTGGAGAAATCGTGCCCGACGATAATGACTCTGGCTGCGTAACGTTTTCGGACCGCCCATCGGTCCAGATTTCCAACAGTGGCCCATCCTTCCGGGACGGGTAAAGGTAGCCCTGGCCGACGACTGAGACGAAGCGCAAAACATTCCAGAGCTTGCGCGTGGACACCAGAGTAGATACACGGCCAACCAGCTGGTGCTCTTACGGCTTCGCCAGGAAGTCGGGCACTAAAACTTACTGCTGCGACACCGGCCGGACTGCGGTAAAACTGCTAGCGACGAGCGCAAGGTCGAATCTCTACCTGCTAACCTCCGCCTTGAGTCATCACTGCTAACCTCAGCGGTGGCGTAGTTGCGCTGATACTGAACGGTCTGTCTCAACAGCGGCTCCTGAAACGTCTTTTAGCCTTCGCTTCTGTTGACCGGCGTGGCGATGGCCAAAATACAAAGCACCCTGCAGGGCGGCCCTTATGCTGCCGAGATACTGAGAAACGCGGGCCGTCTGTCTGATTTGGGTGATTAGCGTGGAAGCGGTCTGGAAGGGGAAGGACATCACCATGCGGCACCGCGGAAGTATCCGAAGACGGGTATCCGTCGGGGCCTGTCTGGCGTTTATCTCATCAATCGGTGTCCTCACCGTGGTCTCCTCAGTGGCGGCAGACGAGGCCGGCCCGACGGGTTATGGATATTTTTCGATCTAGTTGACCGGAAAGAACGTCCCGGGTGGCGGCGACTCTCGTGGGGAATGTGACGCTCGACTTGACCTTGACCGAGCGCCGGGCCCGCGTCGAGGACAGGTGGCGGGCTCTTGCGTAGGCCGACCTTCCATGGGTCATGTCATGGTCACCGAACGTGTAGTTCTGCTCGCCACAGACCCGTGCCGCGAGGCATTATACCCCGATGAGGGGATCGTATCTGATTGATCAATATCACTCCATGTATTCCACTGCGGAAAAGCGCGCACAGACCGTGATCGTCCACTGCGCGGTTCCCCGGCGGCTTGCGTTTGCCATCGTGGCGGTGGTCGCGGCGCTCGTGCCGACGGCCTGCGCTTACGAAGGCCTCGGCGTCGACAGATACGCCGCGTTCAGCGCTCGCGGCGACGGCGCAATCGCCGCGGCCACCCCGTCCGCACCAGCCGCCGCAATCACCTTCAACCCGACATTGGCACCGATCGGTGGGCACATGACGGCCAGCTTGACCCCGTCAGGCGATTCCACTACCGCGGATCTGACCGTCTCCGGGCTGGCGCCCAACCGGGGTTTCTCAGTGGTCGCACACGTCAACACCTGTGGTGGCGTCCCCGGTGGGGAAGGGCCGCGCTTCCAGAAGCGCATCGATCCCGCCGCTTCGCCAGACAAGCCATCGACCAACCCCGAATACTCCAACCCCACCAACGAAATCTGGCTAGACGTGCATACCGACTCAACTGGGGCAGCCACCTCGCACACCACTGTGCCGTTTGTGTTCACCGACCGTGGACCCGGATCGATCGTGGTGCACGACCAGCAGCAGACCGCAGCGACCTCAAGCCAGCCCCTCGGGCAGACCAGCGACCGGGTCGCCTGCCTGACGCTGAACGCCACACCGTATGGAGACTGAGAGCTACGTCAGGTGAGCCGGCGGCGGCAAATCGTCGTCGGCTCACCGAACGCCCTGATGAGTCAAAATGGACGAGCACGCCCTATGTCCAGGCCGAGTTCACCGGACCCGTCAGCGCGCAGGGAGTCAAGGCGGCATCCTCAGTGGTGGCAATAGCGCCACTGGTGGTCGCGCGGCCGCCGGCGATGTCCTGAACAACATGCAGTCCTACATGGCAGCAGGTCACGATGACCGGGACGGGCGCCCAGGTCGTCGGACCGCACGTCGTCACCCGCCCAGGCCCGCCACTCATCTGGCCTACCAGCTGCTGGATCGCTGATGACGGTCCTTCCCGTCCGATGTCGCTGGCCCCCGACTGCGTCGGCTCACCGGACGCGGGACCTTCCACGGCCACGACAGATTACGCACCCTGGCGCGGATGCTGGCCGCCGAACCGGCCACCGGCGGCTGGGATTACCGAGTGCGCCTCGTCGAGGGCAATGCGGCGTGTCTGGAGTGGTCGGTCGATCCGCCTGAAAGCGGCACCGACGTGAGTGATGCCCGAACCCGACACACCCATGGTCGTCGGCGGCACCGGCGATTATGCCGAGCGGTAGTCGCTATGAGCCGCTCATCCGACGACGAGCAGCCTGAGCGGGACCGGCGGTCTCCCTCGGGGGACCGCCGGATTCGCCGGCTGACCGCCGAACTGCTCGGTCAAACACCTCAGGGACAGCGACAACCTTGACGGCTCGGGGGGCAACCGCGCGCCCACATCGAGGGACACCCCATCGAGGAAGGACGGACCAGCGATGGAACCAGCAGAGCCGCTGGCGGAGCGTTACGAGCGCGCCCGCATGTTCTTCGACGCCGGGGACTTCATCACCGCCGCGCGGATGCTGGTCGAAGTCGTTGCCGAAGCACCCGGTGACCTGTCGGCGAGCCTGCTGCTCGCCCGGGCCTACTACCACTCGGCGCAGCTGCACCGGGCCGAGGCACAGGCGCGAGCGATCCTGGAGCGGCATCCGGCCGAGGAATACGCCCACCTGCTGCTGGGCCGCACGCTCCAGCGGCAAAGCCGACACGCCGAAGCCGTAGCGCACCTACGGATCGCCGAAGCGATGAGCGGGCAGATAATCCTGTGAACCCAAACCGGAATGCCCCCGGCGCCCGCCGGCACGGGGCGGTGGTGACCTTCCCGCCCAGCGAACCCGGCCAACCCTCGGGACCGCGCGGCGTTGCAGGCCAACCCACACCGCGGGGATCACCAGCGTCAGTAGTGACCAGACGACTGTGAGGAGATACCGATGGTGGACCGCGATGACCTCCCCGCGCCACGGCAGGGGCTGGTGGTGACACATTTTTTGACCGTGCGCGATGTTGCGGTCTCGCGGACGTTCTACGCTGACATCTTCGGTGGGCAGGTCGTGCTGGCCGAAAATCCCGCCATCGTCCGGATCGCCAATAGCTGGATCATCATGAACCCCGGCGGCGGGCCTACCCCGGACAAACCCGATATCACCCTGGCTCCGCCCGAGCCGGGGGATCCGGTGTCAGCATTTCTGAACGTTCGGGTGGCCGATATCGCCGCCTTCTACGCCGACGCCCGAGCCAAAGGCGCGCAGTTCCTGACCGAACCGCTGGACCGCAAGGCCGAGCTGCGCTGCTACCTCCGCGACCCGGACGGGTATCTCATCGAGGTCGGGCAGGCCACCGGAATGCTGCACGGCGTCTTCGCTGACCCGCCCGCCGCT
This sequence comes from Pseudonocardiaceae bacterium, assembly GCA_036378735.1. GTDB lineage: Bacteria > Actinomycetota > Actinomycetes > Mycobacteriales > Pseudonocardiaceae. The sequence goes on from DASUVX010000071.1 coordinate 8,139, forward strand.
TCGAGCTGATCACCTTCCCCACCAGCGGGCCGTGCTGATGCCGGGCAGCCTGGCCTTGATCGACGGCGGGGATTCGCTACCGGACGCGCGTTCGACCGCGTCGAGCGACTGTCGGAGAGGGTGTTGCGGAGCGACGGGGCCGGTTGGACCGAACTGCGCGAGTTCAGCGTCGATGTCCACGTCGATGGAGCCGGAAGAAGTTGATGTTCGCAGTGTGCGCCGGGGAAAGGTGGGCTAGGACCTCATCGACGCGCCAGCCGGGCGCCCTCATTGACTCGACTGCCAGTCCGTAATACTCAGTCGTCCAGGCCACCACGGCGTTGGTGACCAGGGTGAGGCACCAGGCTTGTTCGGTCTGTCGCTGCAGACGGCGGGCACGAACGGTGCCCTCATGCGCGTAGAGCAGGCCTCGTTTCACGGCGTGCAGCGACTCGCCCTTGTTGAGCTGACGCGAGATTCTGCCGCATCGCCCGCAGTGGGTCAGCCGGTGTCGCGCCGCAGCCGCAAGGTCAGGATCCGGAAGGGCCGCAAGGTCACTGCGATCCTGCCGTCTGGCCCGACGGGCGGCGCAGGCTCGGGCAGTGGGCGTTCCAGCAGGTCGACGACCTCCACCCCGGCAACGGCGAACCCGGACCGCAGCACGGCGCTGGCCCGACCGCCGAGGGCCTCGTAGAGCCGCACGACCACCGCCCCGCTCCGGTCCTCGGACAGCTTGATCGACTCCACCGTCACCCCGCCGCCGTCGATCTCCAGCAGCGGAGCCGGCAAGGCCCCCGCGCCACCGCGAACCACGCGCAATGGAAGGTTCAGCGCGTACCCGTGCGCGACGGCGTCGGCGAGCGTCGCGCCGGGAAGCAGCGCATAGCAGAACCGGTGCTGTCCCTGGTCGGCGTCCGGATCCGGGCTGCGCGGTGCGCGCAGCAAGCTGAGCCGCACGGTCGTCGTCGTGCCGCCGTCGTCCCGGGTATTCCGCCCGACGTCGTGGCCATAGGTCGAGTCGGTGATCAGGGCCACCCCGTAGCCGGGCTCGCCGATGTGCAGCCAGCGGTGCCCGTACACCTCGAAGCGGGCAGCATCCCAGCTGGTGTTGGTATGAGTCGGCCGGTACACATGACCAAACTGGATCTCGGCGGCCACCCGGTCGGCGTGCACGTCCAGCGGGAATGCGGCCTTGAGGATCTTCTCGCGCTCGTGCCAGTCGATCTCGGTCTGGATGTCGACTCGCCTGCTGCCGGCACACACCCGCACCGTGTGCGTCAGGAAAGAGGCGCCGAAGCGCCGCTCCACCCGGACCGCGGCCATCAGCGGGCCTCGGTCAGTGACCGTGACGGACGCGGCGTCGGTCAAATCCACCCGGCGGTGCAGGTAGTGCCGGTCGACATCCCAGGCGTCCCACTGGTTCGGCAGGTCGGGGTGCAGCTGCAGCAGGTTGCCGCGGCCGCCGATGGCCAGCACCTCCCGGCCCGCGGCGAGATCGAGCACCGAAGCCAGGCAGCCGCACTCGTCCAGCGTGACCCGCACCAGCCCGTTGTCGATCACCAGGCCGGAAACCGTGACCGGCGGCACGCCCTCGTCGGGCTCCACGAACCGTCCCGCCCCCGACGCCGGGACGTCAGCGAGTGCGGCGAACCCGCCGTCGCCGAGCCGCTGCGCACCGGGCGGCGCTGGGACGGGCTCGCCGGCCGAGACCGTGACCACCTCCGTGCGAGGTTGTGGAGCCACATTCAGTACCCAATCCTGCTCACCGCGCGGCCCAGCGAGCGCGTCGGCCGCCTCAGCGATGATCTCCTCGAGCTCGGCGGCGATCTCGGTGTAGGCGGTCTCAGCGTTGCGGTGCACCCAGGCGATCGAGGTCCCGGGCAGGATGTCGTGGAACTGGTGCAGCAGGACGGACTTCCACAGCCGGTCGAGCCGATCGTAGGGATAGTCGGCGCCGCGCTGCACGCTCGCTGCAGCGGCCCACTGCTCGGCCTCGCGAAGCAGCCGCTCGGCGCGCCGGTTCCCTGCCTTGGTCCGCGCCTGGGTGGTGAACGTGCCACGGTGCAGCTCGAGGTACAGCTCGCCGGACCACACCGGGGCGTCCGGGTACTCCTGTTCGGCGGCGGCGAAGAACGCGTCGGGGTGCTCGATCACCACCCGCGGCGAACCCTCAAGATCGGCCACCCGGCGGGCGCGCTCGAGCATCTCGCGGGTCGGCCCGCCGCCGCCGTCGCCGTGGCCGAACGGAAGTAGCGATGTCGTGCCGGCACCCTTTTCGGCGTAGTTGGCCACCGCGTGCGCCAGCTCCGCCGCTGTCAGGGTGCTGTTGTACGTATCCGCTGGCGGGAAGTGGGTGAAGATCCGGCTGCCGTCGATGCCCTCCCACCAGAACGTGTGGTGCGGGAAACGATTGGTCTGGTTCCACGAGATCTTCTGGGTGAGGAACCACCGCATTCCGGCGAGCCGGGCCAGCTGCGGGTACGCCGCGCTGTAGCCGAACGAGTCGGGTAGCCACGCGCCCCGGCAGTCGACGCCGAACTCCTCGAGGAAAAACCGCTTGCCGATCGCGAACTGCCGGACCAGCGACTCCCCGCCGGGCAGGTTGCCGTCGGTCTCCACCCACATCCCGCCGACCGGCGCCCACTGCCCGGCCTTGGCGGCCTCCTGCATCCGCCGGTAAATCTCCGGTTGGTGCCGCTTCACCCAGGCGTAGTGCTGCGCCTGCGAGCATGCGAACACCAACTCGGGATAGTCCCGGGCCAGCGCCGTGACGTTGGCGAACGTGCGCGCGGTCTTGCGGATCGTCTCCCGCAGCGGCCACAGCCATGCGCTGTCGATGTGCGCATGGCCCACCGCGCTGATTCGGTGCGCGCTGGCCTGGGCTGGGCGGGATAGCGCCGGGGCAAGTTCTACGCGGGCCGCGGTTGCGGTACCCGGGACGTCATCGAGGTCCACGGCGTCCAGCGCGCGCTCCACGGTGCGGAGGATTTCGTGCCGGCGCGGATCGGTGAGCGCGAGCTGGTGCATCAGCTCGGTCAGCACGTCCAGATCCAGCACGAGGTGCCAGACCTGCTCGTCGAACACAGCCAGGTCGGCCCGGGTCAGCCGGTACAGCGGCGTATCGCCGGCGGTGCCCTTGTCCCCGAGTGAGGTGGGGACGAAGCCGCCGCCGAGGATGTCCGGGTTCGCTGCCGCCTCGACGAGCAAGCCGACCTGCTCGCCACCCACACACTCCCTCGCCACGGGTACATAGGAGTTGGCCGGCTCGACGCCCTTGATCGGTCGGCCGGCGAGGTCGCACACCAAGCCTTCGGCCTGCATGCCGGCCCAGCTCCCGACGAAGCCGAGGTCAATCACAGCCTCAACCCGGCTGCCCGCCCAGTCCGGCGGCACCCGCCCGTGCAGCCGGAACCACGTCGTCGACCACGGCGGTCCCCACGCCGTGCCGACAGCGAATGGCTCGTAGCTCGCGGCCAGCGCGTCCTGTACTGGAACCGGCTCGTCCGGGACGTGCCATGCCTCGACGTCCATCGGCACGGTCGCGGCGTAGACCGCCGGGCGGATCCGCTCCCGCAGCACACGCTCGACGCGCTGCTCGACCTGACGCCGATTGTCATGCACGTCAGGTCCGCAGCGCATGCTGGGCGAGCGGGAAGCCGCTGCTTGCTCCCACGCGCAGATCATAGTTCCGGAGGGGGCGAACTATTTACCTGGAGCCGGTGAGCACGACGACAAGCTCCCGGGCAAGGGCTCCACCCGCAAGGCCGACGAGGCCATCATGGCCATGAGGCCGACATGAGCGACGAAGAGCATCTTGGCGACAAGTTCAACGGCAATGACCGTCCTGGATGGACAAGAACAATTCCATGACCAAATGCTGGCCCGTCGCCCCGTTCCCCGTCCTGCGGACGGAGCGGCAGTGCGTGCCCGGGGACTGGCAGCAAGCACGCTAAGATCGTTACGCCCCACGAGCCGGAGGGTCGCGTGTGACCGAACCCCGGGATCCGGTCGCGGATCTGCGGCGGATCGCCTTCCTGCTGGAGCGCGCCCACGAAGCGACCTATCGGGTGCGGGCGTTTCGCACAGCCGCGTCGGTACTCGCCGGCCGCGACGACGTCGCGCAGCGGGCCAGGGCGGGCACGCTGACCGCGCTGAGCGGTGTCGGTGAGGTGATCGCACGGTGCGTCACCGAGTCCCTCGCCGGGGAGCAGCCGGCCTACCTGCGGCGGCTGGAAACCGCTGAGCCGGCCCCGATGGCGCCGGAGGTGGCGACGCAGGCCGGGGCGGCGCTGCGGGCCGCGTTGCGCGGCGACTGCCACAGCCACTCCGATTGGTCCGACGGCGGCTCCCCGATCGAGGAGATGGCTGCGGTCGCTCGCGAGCTCGGACATGACTACCTGGCGCTGACCGACCATTCCCCGCGGCTGACCGTAGCGCGTGGCCTGTCCGCCGAGCGGCTGCGCCGGCAACTGGACGTGGTCGCCGAACTCAACGCCGATCTCGCGCCGTTCCGCATCCTCACCGGCATCGAAGTCGACATCTTCGACGACGGCACGCTCGACCAGTCCAACGAGCTGCTGGCCGCACTCGACGTCGTCGTCGCCTCGGTGCACTCCAAGCTGCGGATGCCCGCCGAACAGATGACCAGACGGATGCTCGCCGCGGTGACCAACCCCCACGTCGATGTGCTGGGCCACTGCACCGGCCGGCTGATCACCGGGACCCGCCGGCGCCCGGAGTCAGAGTTCGACGCGGAGGCGATCTTGACCGCTTGCGCCCGCCACGGCGTCGCGGTAGAGATCAACTCCCGTCCCGAGCGGCTCGACCCGCCCAAGCGGCTGCTGCGCCGTGCCGTCGAAGCGGGGTGCCTGCTGTCCATCAACTCCGATGCGCACGCCCCTGGGCAACTGGACTGGCAGCATTACGGATGTGAGCGCGCCGCCGCCTGCGGTGTCCCCGTCGCGCATGTGGTGAACACCTGGCCGGTCGATGAGCTGCTGAGCTGGACCGCCAGTCACGCGGTCACGCAGTAGAAGATGCGGCGCCACGCCAGCCGGCAGTATCGAGTATGGCAGAACGGGCCGTCACCGCCCGGAAATGCTTGGTAGTCGTTGCAGCCCGCAATGGGGTCTGCATTGATCGATTAGGAGCTTGGGCGGCACTTGTCTTTGTGCGTCAGCCGTTGACCCGAGCCGGGAGGAAAGACGCATGTGAGGTACAAGAGGTCTTGGATGAGGTTGCCGCAGCCGGAGCCGAAGTAGTGACCGGCCTGGTGGCGCAAACCGCGGAGTCGTTCCGGTCGGCATTTGAAGCCGCCACCGGTGGCGTGTTTAGCCCTTCAGCGTTTCGCGCGTGGAGGTTAGGTTTGTTGACCCGGGCGCATGCGATGGTGATCGTGCGAACCCGGCATTGAGGGTGGTCCGTCGAACGTGATGGGGATGAGCCCGCCGGTAATTCGCCGGCTGCTCACCGAGGGGGCGTCATGGTCACTGATCCGTGAAAACGGGACTAGGCTCGGTGCCATGCCGGTACAGAATGACACAGACCCGAAATTGTCCGCCTACACCCACCCGGAGCGCCTGGTCACCACCCAGTGGCTGGCCGAGCACCTGGGTGAACCCGGGCTCGTGGTGGTCGAGTCCGACGAGGACGTGCTGCTCTACGACACCGGCCACATCCCCGGCTCGGTCAAGGTCGACTGGCACACTGAGCTGAACGACCCGGTGACCCGCGACTACGTGGACGGGCAGCGGTTCGCCGAGATATGCGGCGAGCGGGGTATCTCCCGGGACAGCACGGTGGTCTTCTACGGCGACCGGAACAACTGGTGGGCCACCTATGCGCTGTGGGTGTTTAGCCTGTTCGGGCACCCGGACGTGCGCATCCTGGACGGCGGCCGGGCCAAGTGGGTCGCCGAGGGCCGGGAGATGACCACCGAGCAGTCCAAGCCCGAGCGGGCGGAGTACCCGGTCATTGAGCGCGACGACAGCACCATCCGGGCGTTCAAGGACCAGGTGCGGGCGCACCTGGGCAAGCCGCTGGTGGACGTGCGCTCACCCGGCGAGTACAGCGGCGAGCTGCTGCACATGCCGGACTACCCACAGGAGGGCGCGGTGCGCGGCGGGCACATCCCGGGCGCGGCCAGCGTGCCGTGGGCCCGGGCGGCTGCCGAGGACGGCACCTTCAAGTCCCGGAAGGATCTGGAGGACATCTACCAGCGCGAGCAGGGGCTCTCCCCGGACGATGACGTGATCGCCTACTGCCGGATCGGCGAGCGGTCCAGCCACACCTGGTTCGTCTTGACCCATCTGCTCGGGTTCCCCCAGGTACGCAACTACGACGGCAGCTGGACCGAGTGGGGCAACTCGGTACGCGTACCCATCGCGGTGGGTACCGAGCGCGGCTCGGTCAGCTAACAATGTTGCTGCGAGTGAGGCCATCGTGACCGCCTCGGTCGAACTGCCCCCGAAGCTGTCGGAGCTCGTCGACGACTTCTCCGAAGTCGGCGTCAAGGACCGGCTGCAGCTGCTGCTCGAGCTGTCCCAGGAGCTGCCCGCACTGCCGGAGCGCTACGCCGGCCACCGCGACGCGATGGAGCAGGTGCACGAGTGCCAGACACCGCTGTTTCTGGCGGTCGAGGTGGACCCTGAGCGGACGGTGCACCTGTTCTTCGACGCTCCCCCAGAGGCGCCGACCACGCGGGGATTCGCCTCGATCATGTACACCGGGCTGGACGGGGAGAGCGCGGACACCGTGCTCGGCGTGCCGAACGACTTCTACCTGGCCCTCGGGTTGGGTGAGGCGGTCAGCCCGCTGCGGTTGCGCGGTATGGCAGCCATGCTGGCCCGCATCAAGAACCAGGTCCGCTCCGCTCGCTGACCTCGTCCGGTTCGTTGGGTTTTCCGGCCGGACTTGGCCCCTACACTCCCGCACGGGTCTGTTGTGTTGACCGATGGCGAGCTCTGGCATGGTAGGCCGACGCGCCGCTGCCAGGTTCAGGTGCCGCGGCCCACGCCCAGTTTTGCAGGGTTCCGGTTTCCGGCGGCGGTGAACCCTGCTGGCGGTCTGTAGGCGGTCCGGTGGTACCCGCGGTACGTAATGTGGATCAGGTCGCTGGGTCTGCAGCCCATAGCGTGCCCAGGGCGACGGCTGGTTGGCTCGGATGGTTCTTGCCGCCTTTACGGGTTGGCTCGTCCATAGCGTGCTGCTGGCCATCGCTTGCCCGTGGCGTGGCTCAACAGAGGCGTGCTCACGACAGTGGCCCGGGGCGGGGGTCGAACCGCCGACCTTCCGATTCGGAATCGAACCCACTGGCCAGCACCGGATGCCACTCAATAACTCCCACTAGCAGCACTTTTAGCGGACCGCAACGGCTATCAGTGCTGAACATTTACCACCGTTTACCACCGCAATGGGAGTAAAATGGGGCATCGATCATTGAGTCAATGACTACACGACAACGATGACGACTACGGAAACCGCCGGCAACGGCCGGAACCCAGATCCCGACTCGAAGGCTGTGACTTGAGTTCGGTGCGCAGCCCGCAGTAAGCAATCCGGCCGCGGGCTGGCCGTCTGTGCGCCCATGAGCAAGCATCACGAGCGCCGGTTATCCTTACCAAGTGGCGCCTGAGACGACCGTTAATTCTCATGCTTTCTTGTCTGCCAGCAGTTGCGCCTGTTCCTTGACCGTCTGCATGTGCGCAGGGCAATAAGCTACCGTCGAGGCTCCAATTAGGTAGCCAACGGACCCCAAAGACGCGTTTGGGCTCTCGGTATGAATAAGAGCGAGATCCTGGACCAGGTCTTGACCGGAGTCGAGAGCCGTGCAGCTGTCATGGCCCAACTTGATGAGATCAGCATCGCTCGTGGTGGCGGGCCAGGCAGAGTCTGGGCTGCGCATTACTTTGATAAAGATGGGATCCACAGTAGGATCTGGGGCGTAGGCGGTTTCACCGGTCGAGTCACCAGCGCCTCCAGTGTCCGCCCAAGCGGTCACATTACCTACTATGCCACTCAGCAAGGTGGTGGCGGCAATTGTGCTAATAACGCCTGCCAGTCGCTTGCCCGTGCTGTTCTTCGAACGGTTGATGTTCATGGGTCCTCCCTGTGTTTGGTTCTTGCCACGACCTCTCTGATGTCAACAAGAGTCCCGCTCTTTACCGGTACCGTCGCTGGTGCCGCCTCCCGAATAGGACGGGGAATGTCCCCCTTTTGCGGTAGGGAATTCCCTCGGTCTAGGCCGTTGATGTAGAGCGATACCCAGGCCCGGTGGCTGTGAATGCCGAACTGGCCCACGGCGGTGACCTGCAGGATCCCTGGACAGTGGCCAGCGGGCATGATCGTCGAGCGTGACGGTACGACTGCTCTACTCTGATCTTCCGGTAGCGACTGCTGGCCCGCCGTCCGGTACCGCTGCCCGGTGTACCTCCGAGCGCTCAAGGACCACCGCGCAAAGCAAGCCGCCGAGCATCTCGCCGCTGGCGTGTCCGGCTGTGGACTCGTGTTCACCAGCCTGGTGGGGACCCCGATCGAGCCCGACAACCTCCGGCGTAGCGGGTCTGCGCTTCGGGAGCGAGCCGGCTTAACCAATGTGCGGTTTCACGACCTGCGGCACAGCGGCGTCACCCTGCTGCTTGATCTCGGCGTGCCGCCGCACATCGTCATGCGCATCGTGGAGCACGCCACCCTGGACGTGACCATGGGGATCTACGCCCACGCCGCCCTGGAAGAACAACGCCAGGCGCTACGCAAGCTTGAAGACCGCCTAAGCGGATGAGGTTGCTACACCCGTTGCTACAGGAGGTGCAGATGCAAGGCGAACAGACGACCGAAGAACGACCATTTACGCTGGTCAGAGTGGTGGCCAGGGGCGGGGTCGAACCGCCGACCTTCCGATTTCAGTTCCAAGTCCACCTGATATGAGTACGACTACCTGGCACTTTGGGGACCGTAGTTACGCCGGAGAGGCACCAGAAGCACCCACAGCACTGGAGTTATTGGACAGTTCGTTGGACAAGCGGGCGGGTGGCCAACAAGGCGATCTTGTCCTAGATCGAGGCATTCCCCCCAAGCAGCCTGGGCTGGCCGTCGCGCGCAGCCATGCGCACGGATCTGATGCTCCACCCGCTGGAGAAGGCGATCTGGGCCCGCGGCCGCCAATGCCTAGTCAGCCTATCGAAGCTGGCGCACCATAGCGCGGGCAGCCAGGATGGCGCCTAGTCCGGGTAAGCTGCACTAAATCTGCGCGCCAGGATGCCAGTCGAACAGCTCGATCAGCTGGGGTTTTTCGGCAGGGTGATCTGGCGATTCAACTGGGTGAGCATCGCACGGCGCCTACACCCGTGACCCTTACACCATCTGACCAGTACAGACACTTCTCACCGGTACGTGCTGGTACCGGACGTGGCAGTTGTTTCAGTAGGCAAAGGGTGGAGGTGATCATGGAATTGTGCCCCCGGCTGTCTGATCTGTGACGGCCGGAGACGAAATACAGCTGGGTGTATCTTTGTCTCGGCCTCCGCGTTATGGTGCTGCGCTGTCGTCCGTGGTTGAGCAGCCGCGCGTCATCTTTTGCGGGCTCCACAGGATGACGCGCTCGCTGCACGGCTGTCCGCGCGCCGGGACGATGGTTCACGCAACCTGCTGCGCCGTGTCGGTCCGCCTCGATGATTCAGAGTGCAGTTTAGAATGCGGGCGCCCGACTAGCATCGACGCGACTAACAGCTTCAGGCAGGAACAAATGCGAAGCCCAAATCACCCACTTGTCCTGGTCACCGGGGCCGGCGGCTTCATCGGCCATCATCTCGTCACGTCGTTGAAGCAGCGGGGTTACTGGGTCCGAGGTGTGGATACCGACCTTCCGGAGTACACCGCGGTGGACGCCGACGAGTTCGAGTTGCGAGACCTTCGCCGCTTCGACGAGTGTCTGCTGGCCACGCGCGGCATCGACCACGTTTACGCGCTGGCTGCGGACATGGGAGGCATGGGGTTCATTTCGGCCAACCATGCTACGATCCTAAGGAATAACGCGCTGATCAATATCAACACCCTCGAAGCGGCCCGCCTGAATGGTGCTTCGCGCTATTTGTTCAGCTCTTCGGCCTGCGTCTACCCCGAACACCTACAGGCCGACGCAAATGTGACGCCACTGAGGGAGGAGGACGCCTACCCTGCGAGTCCGCAGGACGCCTACGGCTGGGAGAAGCTTATCGCCGAGCGCCTGTGCCTGTATTACACTGGCGAGTTCGGGCTCGAGACGCGCATTGTGCGCTTCCATAACATCTATGGGCCGTATGGAACTTACGACGGCGGCCGCGAGAAGGTGCCTGCGGCACTGTGCCGGAAGGTGGCCGCGGTCGAGCCGGGCGGGGAGATCGAGATCTGGGGCGACGGGGAGCAGACGCGGTCGTTTTGCTACGTCGACGACTGCGTGGAGGGTATCTGCCGGCTCATGGAGTCGGACTACCAGGAGCCGCTCAATCTCGGCAGTGAGGATGTAGTGACAGTAAACGAGCTCGCCCGGATCATTATCGACGTCTCAGGTAAAGACGGCATCACGCTGCGCCACGTCGATGGCCCTCAGGGCGTGCGTGGCCGCAATTCCAATAATCGCCGGCTGCGTGAGGTGTTGAGATGGGAACCGTCGGTACCGCTACGCCAGGGGCTTGAACCTACCTACCGCTGGATAGAGGAGCAGTTGGCGACTCGGAGCCTGGTATGGGAGGCAGGCCGCCAGCCCGCCTCTCTCGACCAATCCGGCCGTGCTGCTAATTCGTCGCGGCCTCGTTCGGCGCCGGTCAGCCGCGGACCTGCTGGTCTGGCTGGACCGCCATCGTGCGAGCTGCTGCAGTAACTGGACGACCTCGCCCACATGCCTTTGACAACAACCCGGCTGAACGCGCGATCTGCGTGTGGTGAATTGCAGAAGGAGAAGTTGCGCTGCTGGCCTACGATGGCTGATAGAACCTTCTTCGCCCTGTGCGACGACCCTGTCCGACTTCAATGACCGGGCAAACCTTACTCGCCGTGCTACCCTGACTGTTTGAAGATCAGCCTGGTTACCCGCTCCGAAACAGCACTGAACAGCCATCCCGAATGGCTCTTCTGACAGGAAGGACGCAGGTGGTGGTAAGCCACTCGCTCCCAAGGCGACAACGGAGTGAAGACACGGACGATAGACCGATGCAGCTTCATATTATTTGCGAGAGGGATGTCGGTCTCTTCTCGCTCATTCAACAAGTCATTGCGAATATTCCGTGGGCTGTCGCCGAAAACCGTATTCCCGTCGTCCATTTTGGACGCAACACGTGTTATTGGACACCCAATGGTTACCGTGGTGCGCATACGGTTTGGGAGTACTACTTTGAGCCGCTTGTTCCTGGGTATTCGACTTCCAAGATCCCAAAGCCGATTCGGGAGCTAATATCTGTAAATCGGCCCTCTCCTCACGAGGTGGGCTACCCTGTTAACGAGCATGTCTTTGTATCTAGCCACTTTGGGGATCACCCGCATCTAAGTGGAGCGACGTTATTGATTCCCTACCGATGGGACGATCCGTGCGATGCTTTGAGGCGGGAGGCAAAAGCGATTATCGACAGCTACATTCGCCCGCGGGTCTACATCCTGCAGAAGGTCGATGACTTCTTTGTGAGGCATATGGCCGGACATCGTCTTATCGGAGTGCACGCGCGAGGGACCGATGCGACTTCTAGGCAAGAACTCCGTGCGTTTCGCCAGGGCTCATTGGTGCTCTCGAGATATGTTGCGGCGATCGAGCGGGTGTTGGACATGCAGCCGAGAGCGAAAATATTTGTGGCATCGGATGAGCAATCGTCGGTGAACTACCTGGCAAGTGCTTTCGGTACTCGTGTCATTACCTACGACAGCATCCGACACCAAAGTGGTGAGGCGGCCGGACAAGGCCCAACGGGATGGATCATGCCGGCCTATATCGCTCAGGACCGCGATGTAGCCGCAAAGAACGGGGAAGACGCGGTTATTGAGTACTTATTGTTGAGCCGGTGTCACTACCTTGTGCACAACGGGGCGAGTTTAGCAAGGACGGTCTTACTAAATGCTCCTCAATTGCCTCATGCTAATACACATCGCCGGAGTTCGTAATGTAGTGCCTATGCCAGCTGGTAGGAGAGACGAAAGGACAGGGTTGCCGTGGGATAGGGATGATCTAGCGAGTCAGTCAAGTTGATGCTCCACCTATTTCGGTGTCGCGCTTACGCGGTCAGGTTCCTGGCCTTGGGGAGGTGCGGATTGTGACAGCCGTCCAGCGAGAAGTGATTGAACGCGTTAAGGAGGGTAAGAAGCAGCGAAGGTCTTCATCGGTACAATACCAAGATCGACCTAGATTAACATTTATCGTTCATTCGTTCAATCGGGTCTCCAATATCGATCAGCTTGTTGATGGCCTTAGAGGGATGGGTGATCATGAGCTGATTGTCTGCGAGGACGGTTCCGTGGACGGTTCTCATGACAAGTGGATGTCCTATTTGGGTCAACCTAATGACTTCCTGATTCGTTCGAATGATCTCCATGAGATTAGGATCCTCGATCGAGCGATCAGGTTCTCCCGGGCAGACCTTGTTTGTCTGGTACAGGATGATGATCTCATTCCTCGTGAGACTGACTGGTTGGATTCTGCGCTCGGGCACTTCGTAGATCACCCTAGTTTAGCGATTCTGGGTGGCTTTATGGGGTTTGGGAGCTTCGATCCGGATTTCTCGAAGGCAAAGTGCATCTGGGGGGATGATCAGTTTCGCTTCGTCCACCACGTGAATATTGGACCATATTTTATTCGTCGACATCACTACGAGATGCTTGGCGGCTGGGAGTACTCGTTCTCCGAAGTTGGCGAACCAGGCATCTGCTTTGACAACGAACTGTGCTTGCGGGCGTGGATGAACGGCTATCAGGTCGGCTATAGCTTCGTCCCCTTTAAGGGGCCGCCAGGGCACTACCCGGCCGATGGAGGAACTGTATTATTCTCAAACGACGTTAGGATGAGGAATCAATTGCGCAACTCTGCCACCATATACGAGAGGTATGGAAGGCATGCAACACACATTGACAGGCTCGTGGGAGAAGCTAATGCGGGACTGGCGTCATCCCTGACTGATGGCACGTTGGCGCAAAAACATTAGAGTAGTGGGTCGGGCGCATTTGAACCGGCTTGACCGGTGCGTCGCTCGAAGATGGCTTGGTGAGTATCGCGGCTGTTTTGCCACGGCATCCTTATGGCCCGGTGAGCAGGACACTCTTGCGACGTAGAAGAGCTCGTGGCCTAACGATTCGTTACCTGGACCGGGGCAGCGAGCGCGCGATGATGGCCGAGTAGGGGATGCACCTGGATGTAGTTCCGGGCACTGAGGTTGAAGTGCGGGTGCTGGCTGAGCGTCCTGTCACGCTTCGTTACCGGCGCGGGGCTGGATTCAAGTACTCGCCGCGTGGGTATTTGGTCCCTATGAGCCGAGAAGGAGAGGCTGGACGGATATGAGTACCGCGGACAAGGCCAAAGGCATAGCGAAAGAGGCAGTCGGGAGCGTCACCGGCAGTGAGCATCTCCGCAGAGAGGGCGAGGCGCAGCAGCGTAAGGGCCACCATTTGGAGAGGGCGGCCGAGGCAGACGCGGTCGCCGAGAAGCACAAGCGCGAGGCTGAGCTCTTCGAGGACGAGGAGCGGATACGTAAGGGTGTTCGACGTGGTGTTTCGGACGACCCCTTGGTGTGACTGCTGAGGGGTCGGGTTCCTCAGTGCGAGGGTGCCACTGTGCCCGGAAGCGACCCAGGCCGCGGATCTAACTCCATGGGCGGCCCTGTGGCTGAAGCCGCCACCAGGTGATGCACGCTGTCTGTCAGGCCGAGCGGGTTTCGGCCGGACAGAGCTTCGATGCGGTCCTCTCGTAGGGGGCGGCTCGAGGCCTACCAGGATCTTGCAGGGCTGCTCGTACCCGTCGTGCCCGGCTTGCCGCCCGATTATCCGATATTCGTCATGTCCTCACCTTTTCGATGTCGGCGCGCAGCAGGGCCTGCGTGGCCTCGTCGTAGAACTCGTTTCGCCCGTAGCCGGCCAGCGCCTCAGCGCGGGTTTGGTCGTTGTGTCCGCCGGTGAGGTCGGCTCGGTCGTGGTGGACATGCACCGGGATGTCCCGGATGCAGCCGGTGGCGCGCCCGATGTCTTGCAGCCAGGTGTCGATGTGCGGCGAGAGGCTCATGTGCCCCAGGCGCTCATACAGCGTCCGCGAGGTCGCGGGGAAGCAGCACAACCGGTGGCCGAACACAGTGCTTGACAGGCTGAGCACGAGCGGCGTGGTGTGGTCGTGGCTGCCGATCACGGAATCCCACCCCGAGGTGACCAGCGTGGCGTCGTCATTCCACAACAGCAGCCAGTCGCCGCTGGCGCGCTCGGCAAGCGCATTCACGTACCGGTGCAGCTGGTAATAACCAAACCGCTCGGGAAACCGCACGGTGATGATCTCGTGAGCAATGGCCGCCCGGGCAGCCGTAGCGGTGTCTGGATCATCGTCATCCCACCCGACCAGTATCTGCACCTTGCGGGGATCGAATGAATTCGTCACTAAAGACCCAATCGACCGTACTAGCGACACAGGACGCCCGCGGGACGGCAGGAGCACACTAATGCGCATTGAGCACCGCCTGATACTCGTCGGCGTGCGCGGGGCTCAGCTCTTTGATCACCCGCAGCAGCACCGGACCGGATACGTAGTCGTCCTCGTTCACCGTCGGCAGCCGTTTGGCCACTGATCGATGAACGTCATGCGTTCCTGCGCACCTTGTGTCACGGGGAACACCTTGACGATCCCACCAAGGTCCACGGAACTCGGAGAAACGTTCTTGTTGAAAGACGCAGTACCCGGGGCGGTCGTGATTTCACTGGCTGTAAAGGATGGCTTACTCAGGTAACCGCCTGAGTCGCCTAACAGATTTTTAGGGTCCGGCTCGACGGTGTAGACGATGTCCATGTTTGCCATAGGTACACGCTGGGTTAATTGCATAACTACCTGCTGGGGCGGTTGGGGGCTAGGTTACCGGTGCTGTGGCGGTACAGCAGCACCCTGTTGGCTGGGCTGCGGATGATAACACTGCGTGGTTGTGGGACTGGCAACCGGCAGCACCGCGGCGAGTTGACGGGGGCCGTTGCGTTGTTGCGTGACGGGCAGGGTTGGGTGCTACGGTATTCAGCTCAGATGGCGCGGGCGAGTTCGGTGAAGGCGCAGAGGAGCGAGGATGCATCGACGAAGCCTGCCTGATCTTGCTCTTCACCGACGCAACAGCCCCAAATGCAGTACTGTTGTAGCCGCACTGTGTAGCGCCGCGTCCAAATGATATAAATCATATCAGAGGTTTCCCAAACGCGTATCCAGTGTTGATCACTCGTGCTCAGCGAGTCCCTTTCTAGATCACACATTGATGGGCTGCCAGAATTTCAACGGCGACCCCATTCTCGACGGGCACGGCAAAGAAATCCCTGGCCGACAACTGAGCCTGGATTCACTGACCGAATTGCGTGTCATTGGTCGGGGATGAGGACGCGGGTGCCGCCTGGGCTGGGAAGATGTTCTTGCTGAGGGAACATCGGGACCAGCTTGAGGAGACACCCGCGAGATGCGATCCTCCCACGCCGCGAGCGCGGTCGACATCGCGTTTGATGACCCGAATCTAATCGCTGATGGCGTGCTGGTTTCAGTGGTGGCGTTGGCCGAACAGGTGGGCCTGCCCGTGCTGGTCGCCGACGTGGTGACGATCACGGGGGGGGGGGCGCCAACAGCGCGGGGGCGAACCCGGCGGCGAAGGTGATGTCGCTGGTGGCGGGGATGGTCGCGGGGGCGGACTCGATCGAGGATATGGATCGGTTGCGGCACGGCGGCAACGCCGTGGTGTTCGACCGGATCCGGGCGCCCTCCACGCTGGGCACGTTTTTGCGCGCGTTCACTTACGGGCGCGTGCAGCAGCTCAACGCGGTGCTGCGCCGCTCGCTGATCGCGCTGGCCGAGCGCACGCCCCTGTTGCCCGGCGCCGACCAGGTGGTGTTCGTGGACCTGGGCTCCACCCACCGCCAGGTGGATGGCTACGCCAAGCAGGGCGCGGCGGTCGGGCGGTTGAAGGGCAAAAAGACCCTGCACCCCCTGCTGGCCACCGCCTCGACCCCGATCGCGGCGCCGGTGGTGGTCGCAACGCGGATGCGCCGGGGCAAGGCCGCCGACGTGCGCGGGGCGCCCCGGTTGTTGGCCGAAGCCCTGGCCACGGTGCGCGCCATCGCCCCCACCGCGCGGATCGTGGTCCGGGGTGATTCCAAGTTCGACACCGCCGAGGTGGCCGCGACCGCAGCCCGCTACGGCGCGGCGGTGTCGCTGACCACTGGTTCCAACCCGAGCGTGAACGCCGCGATCACCCAGATCCCCGACACCGCCTGGACTGCAATCCACTACCCGAACGCGTTCGTCGGAGGACACCGGGCAGCTGGTCTCGGATGCCGAGGTCACCGAGATCCCGTATCTGGCCTTTCCTTCCCGAAGAAACGGCAGGTCCATGGCCGGTTGATCGTGCGGCGGGTCAAGCGCCTCAACCCGTCGCCGACCCAGGACGGGTTGTTCGACGCGTGGCGCCACCACGCGGTGTTCGTCACCAGCGGCTTCGAGATGGTGCAGGCCGAGTCCCAGCATCGAGCTCACGCCATCAATCGAGCAGGTCATCGCCGACGCCGCCGCCAGCGCGCTAGCCCACCTGCCCTCAGTTATCTGGAGTCCCGGCGCGTCCGTCCACGATGTCTATGACGAGGCCCGGAAGCCGCTACGGCTGCGTCGTGGATGCGATTACCTTCCGTCGTCCATCACGGAGACGGAGGGGGCGCGATGCGGGTGCAGTGGGTGGTCAACCCGGACAGTGGCGCGGAGTCGTGGACGGTGCTCGGCGGGGATTTCGTGCCGGTCGAGCCGGTGGAGCGGTTCCTCGCTTACCTGTCGTCGATCGAACGCTCGCCGAACACGGTCAAGGCTTATGCCCATGATCTGAGGGACTGGTTCGACTTCCTCGCTGGCCGGGAGCGGGACTGGCAGGCGGCGACGTTGGAGGACGTGGCCGCGTTCGTCGCCTGGCTGCGTCGGCCGCCGGCGGCGCGTGACGGGCAAGTGAGCGTGTTGCCGTCGGTGGAGCATCACTGCGGCGAGGCGAGCGTGAACCGCAAGCTGGCCGCGCTGACCGCGTTTTGCCAGTTCCACGCCCGTCACGGCGTGGCGCTGGCGGGTCTGCTGGTCGCTCAGGTGCCGGGCCGCCGGGGTGGGATGTCGGCCACATCGTTCCGGCCGTTTCTGCACCACGTGAGCAAGCGGGACGGGCAGTGGCAGCGCACGGTCAAGCTCGCGGCGGTGAGCCGGCGGCCGCAGGTGTTGACGGTGACCGAGGCACAGACGATCTTGGACGCCTGCCAGCGGTTGCGGGACCGACTGCTGTTCGCGCTGTTGCTCGACACCGGGGTGCGTATCGGTGAGGCGCTGGGGCTGCGGCACGAGGACGTGCAGATCCCCGAGCGGATCGTGCGGGTGGTGCCGCGGGCCAACGACAACCGGGCGCGGGCGAAGGCCGGCCGGCATCGTGACATCCCGGCCAGCGCCGAGCTGATGCGGTTGTATGCCGACTACCTCGCCGGTGAGTACGGTTCGCTGGACAGCGACTACGTGTTCGTCAACCTGTGGGGCCGACCCTACGGGCAGCCGCTGAGTTACCCAGCCGTCTACACCTGGTGGAGCGGCTGCGCCAGTGCACGAACGTCGTGTTCTCGCCGCACCGGTTCCGCCACACCTACGCCACCGACCTGCTGCGCAAAGGGGCTGGCGTAGAGACGGTCAAGGAGCTGCTCGGTCATGCCTCGATCACGACGACGATCGACACCTACGGGCATCTGACGGTCGAGGACGCCCGCAAGACGCTGGAGGCCGCGGGCTGGTTCACCGGCCGCGAGGTGCGGCTGTGACCGCGCCCGTCTGCCACCCGCTGCCCTACGCAGGGCTGCTGGAGAAACTGCTCGCCGCGGTGCGCCCGCAGTTTCGCGCCGACCTTTACCTCATCGACCCGGACGACCCGGTGCTCGGCCGGGGAACGTGCGCGGTCGACGGTTGTGACCGCTCCCGCGCCCGGTTGGGCCTGTGCTCGGCCCATGGGGCGCGTCGGCATGCCCGGGGGACGCCGCCGCTGTTGGAGTTCCTCGCCGACCCCGGTCCAGCGTTCAACGGCCGGCGCGAGCTGACCACCTGCACGGTGCCCGACTGCTCCTACGGCAGTTCCGGGCACGGACTGTGCCTGCGGCACCGGGACCAGTGGGAGGCCGCGGGGCAGCCGGAACGGCACGCGTGGGCAGCGGCGGCGCCACCAGTAGGCAGACGACCGGTGAGGGAATGTCTGCTGCCGTTCTGCAGCGTGTGGACGGAGAACGACCGGCAGCAGTTCTGCAAGGCGCACGCCACCCGCTGGAGGCAGCTGGGTTGCCCGGACGTCGATGACTACCTCGCGCACTGCGAGCTGCGGGGCAAGGACCGGATCGATTTCTCCGGCCTGCCCGCCCAGCTCAAGCTCGAGCTGCAGTACGCCGTGCAGACCCGCCGGGACCTGGCGACCATCACACTGCCCCGGCCGGTGGCGCAGTGGGTGGTCGCTGAGGCGCTGCGCGCACAGGTGCACTCGCTGCTGGACCTGACCGCGCAGCAGTGGCGCGAGCGCACCGCGGGCAAGTCCCCGTGCTACCCGACGTTCCTGCTCTTCGCCCGGGAGACCGTCGAGGAGCTGCATGAGGGAACCGGCTGGGACGTCGAGTACCCGCGGGATGTCTGGCGGCTGCACCGGCTGGCCGGTCTCACGATGAACCCGGGAAAGTCCGCGCGGCAGCGGGTCCACGTACGTTTCGACCGCATCACCCCGGACTGGCTTCGCCGGCTCGCCAAACGCTGGGCGCGCTGGCGGCTGTGCTCCGGGTTGACCGTGGGCACGGTCGTGACCGACGTCGCCGCGCTGACCCGCTTCAGCGCGTTCCTCGCCGCCGCAGCGACCGAGGTCACCGCGTTGGCCCACGTGGATCGGGCGGTGCTCGAACGCTACCTGGGGTGGCTGGCCGACCAGCCGATCGGCGTCGGCGCTCGAGAGGATGCGGTCACCTCGACGAGCATGCTGCTGCTCGCCGTCCGCCAGCACGGCTGGGACGAGACCCTGCCGACGACGGCGCTGTTCTTCCCCGGTGACCTGCCACGGCGCCCGCCGCGGGTCAGCCGGCAGCTCGCCGAACGGGTGATGGCGCAGGTGGAGTCGCCGGCCAACCTGGACCGCTGGCCCAACCCGGAAGGCCGGCTCATCACTCTCATCCTGATCCGCTGCGGGCTGCGAGCCAGCGACGCGTGCGCACTGGCGTTCGACTGCCTGCTCTACGACGGCCAGCGCGCCCCTTACCTGCGCTACCTCAACCACAAGATGCACCGGGAAGCTGCCGTCCCCATCGACGAGGAGCTCGAGGCGGAGATCCGCGCGCAGCAGCAGCGGGTCGCCGAGCGCTGGCCGGCGGGTCATCCGCACCTGTTCCCCGCGCTGAAGGGCAACGCCGGCGGGCGGCAAACGCTGACCTACTACAGCTACCGCGGCATGATGCTGCGCTGGCTGGCCAGCTGCGACGTCCGTGACCCGCACGGGGCGCCGGTGCATCTGACCCCACACCAGTGGCGGCACACCTTCGCCTGCCGGCTAATCAACCGGGACGTCCCGCAGGAAGTCGTGCAAGTGCTGCTCGACCACGACTCGCCGCAGATGACGGCGCACTACGCGCGGATCACCGACCAGACGGTCCGCCGGCGCTGGGAGCAAGCCACGAAGGTGAACATCGACGGTCAGCGGGTCGAGGTCGACCCGGCCGGCCCGCTCGCCCAGGCGCAGTGGGCGAAGACCCGCTACGGGCTGGCCACCCAAACGCTGCCGCACGGCTACTGCGGTCTGCCAGTGCAGAAGTCCTGCCCGCACGCCAACGCCTGCCTGACCTGCCCGGTGTTCCTCACCGGCCCGGAGTTCCTCCCCGAGCTGCAGGCGCACCACCGGCGCACCCTGACCCTCATCGACCAGGCCGAGGCGGCAGGGCACTCCCGCGTCATCCAGATGAACCGGCAGGTGCTCTCCAACCTCACGCGGATGATCGACAGCCTGGCCGCCGAGCAGACGGACGACGTCGATGCGGGCTGACAACAGCGCCCACCTCCAGGCCGCGGCCCGCGCCGAGTCCACCCGGCAGCGCGCCCACGACGCGCTGCGCCGGATCGCGGCCGCGGGCCGGGAGGTGAGCTTCAACCTGCTTGCCCGGGAAGCGAAGGTTTCGCGTTCCTGGCTCTACACCCAGGCGGACCTCTGCGAGCAGATCCGCGAGCTGCGCAGTGCCCGGCAACAGGCACCCACCGCCACGGCGCCGCCCGAACGGCAGCGGGCATCCACGGACTCGCTGCGCCGTCGACTGGAAGCCGCCACCGAACGGACCCAAGCCCTCGAGGCAGAGAACCGCCAACTGCGCGAGGCGCTTGCACGAGCCTTCGGCACCGAGCGCGCCGCCCGGCTGTTCGGCGACAGCACCCGACGCGACACGCCCGGGAAACGCGACTCGAAACTGATCGGACCGTGCTGACCAGACCATGCCTCGGCCGCGTCGACGACACCGTCCACATCGCAAACATGCAGGTCAAAGCCATGCTCCTCAACATGGCTCAAGATAACGGAGGGATCTTTCTCCGCGAACGCGGCGTGGGCGCTGCTGTGGGCGATCGCGCACCACCTCACCCGCGCCGCCGGGGCCCTGGCCGGCGCGTTCCACGCCCGCGCCACCACCGCCACCATCCGCGCCCACCTGATCAACGTTCCCGCCCGGCTCGCCCACTCCGCGCGCCGCCTGACCCTGCACCTGCCCGAGCGATGGCCCTGGGAACCGGCCTGGGCCAACCTGCACGCCGCGATCCGCCGACCACACGCCGCCTAAGCCGACCATCGCCCGACAAGGGTCCCGACCGGAGAACCACAGTGGAAACGCCGGACAGACCGGCGGCCTTCGCGCGTCCGGGTGCAACCATCCACCAAAACGAAGACCCACAATCAGCCGAGAACGATCACGGAAAGGGAGTGTCCGATCAACGGTGTAACTGACAGTGGTCAGTATAACTGTGGGTGATCGGTTAGTTGGCGATGCTGGGGAGGATACGGCCTTCGAAGGTGATCGCGAAGGCGTTGAGCGCGGGCTTCCAGCGGATCGCCCAGCGGGTCTTGCCCCGCCCGGTGGGATCCAGCGAGCGGGTGACCAGGTAGAGGCATTTCAGGGCGGCCTGGTCGGTAGGGAAGTGTCCCCGGGCTCGCACGGCTCGCCGGTAGCGGCGGTTGAGGCTTTCGACGGCGTTCGTACTGCAGATGATCTTCCTGATCTCCACGTCGTAGTCCAGGAACGGGATGAACTCCTCCCAGGCCGAGCGCCAGAGTTTGATGATCGCCGGATAGCGACTGCCCCACTTGTCGGCGAATTCCTCGAAGCGCACGGCGGCCATCTCGGCGTTGATGGCGGTGTAGACCGGGCGCAGATCCCGGGCCAGCTCGTCCCAGTCTTGGCGCCCGGCGTAGCGGAAGGTGTTGCGGATCAGGTGCAGGTTATGCCGAGGTCGGCATAACCTGCATTATGCCGATCTCGGGATTATGCCGATGTGGTTGGTGAAGCCGCTGGTGGGGGCCGCGTAGGTGGCGGAAAGGTCGGCATAATCCGGTTGGGTTGATCGACACTCGCCTCTTCGAGTTCTGGAGAGGGGAGCGATCATGGGGGATCCGTCGCGGGCCCGGGTGACCGGGCCGTTGCTGCGGTATGCACCGGGGTTTGTTGCGGAGTTGGCTCGGCTGGGTTACACGGCGGACTCGGCGAGCGGCCAGATGTTTTTGATGGCTCATCTAAGCCGCTGGCTAGTTGGTGAGCGCCTGGATGCGGGCGGGCTGACGCCGCAGGTCGTGCAGCGGTTTTTGGCTGCCCGCCGGGCGGCTGGCTACAAGCTGTATCGGTCGCCGAAGGCGTTGGTGCCGCTGCTGGGGTATCTGCGTGAGCTGGGTGTGACGCCGCCGGCGTCGCCGCCTGGCCCAGCGGGGCCTGCGCAGATGCTGCTGAGTCGTTACCAGCATTTTCTGGTGACTGAGCGGGGGCTTAGGTGTGCGACGGCTCGGGATTACGCGGATAAGGTGCGGCCGTTTCTGGCTGGGCGGGAAAGGGCTGGCGGGCTTGATCTGGCCAGCTTGACAGCGGCTGAGGTGACCGCGTTTGTGCTGGCCAGCTGCCCGGGCAAGCCGAAGGGCACAGCGAAGCTGACGGTGACGGCGCTGCGGTCTCTGCTCGGCTTTCTCCACGTCGAGGGTCTGATCCACGAGTCGCTCGGGGAGGCGGTGCCCGCGGTGGCCAGCTGGCGGCTGGCCGGGTTGCCCACAGCGCTGGAACCTACGCAGGTGGCCGCGCTGCTGGCCAGCTGTGATCGCAGCACCGCGGTGGGCCGTCGTGACTTCGCGATGCTGACGCTGCTGGCTCGGCTGGGGATGCGCGCCGGGGAAGTTGCCGCGCTGGCACTGGAGGACATCGACTGGCGGGCTGGGGAGATCACGGTCAGCGGCAAGGGTGGCCGCGCCGAGCGGTTGCCGCTGC
Organism: Pseudonocardiaceae bacterium; assembly: GCA_036378735.1. Classification (GTDB taxonomy): domain Bacteria; phylum Actinomycetota; class Actinomycetes; order Mycobacteriales; family Pseudonocardiaceae. Next base: position 30,825 of record DASUVX010000071.1, read on the forward strand.
CTGCCGACGCAGGTGAAGCGGTCACGGTCTATCTGCGCCAGGGGCGTCCGGAGCCGGTGGAGGCCACCCGGCAGGTGTTTTTACGGGTGCGGGCGCCGCACCGCGGGTTGACCAGCGGCGGAGTCACCCAGGCGGTGTTCGCCGCCGGGCGGCGCGCGGGGATTGGCCCGGTCTATGCCCACCGGCTCCGGCATTCGGCCGCGACCGGCATGTTGGCCGCTGGGGCGTCACTGACCGAGATCGGGCAGCTCCTGCGGCACCGCCGGCTGTTGTCCACCGCGATCTACGCCAAGACCGACATTGACCGGTTGCGGACCCTAGCTCGGCCCTGGCCGGGGGGTGCCGCGTGAGCGCGCTGCGCCAGGCGCTGGCCGGCTACCTGGCGGTGCGCCGGGCTTGTGGTTATCACCTCGATCGCCCAGAAAAGCTGCTCGGCCAATTCCTCAGCTACCTCGACGACGCCCAGGCTGACACGGTCACGACCGAGCACGCGCTGGCCTGGGCGACGCTGCCCGGCGGGGACGCGCGCTGGCATGCCTACCGGCTAGCGGTGGTGCGCGGGTTCGCCACCTACCTCCACACCCTCGATCCAGCGACACAGGTACCGCCCGCGGGCCTGATCCCGGCTCGACCCCGCCGCGCCACGCCCTACCTTTACTCCGATGCCGAGATCACCGCGCTGATCGTCGCGGCTGCCAGCCTGCGGTTCCCGCTGCGGGTGGCGACCTACCAAAACCTGATCGGCCTGCTCAGCGTGACCGGGATGCGCATCGGTGAGGCGATCCGCCTCAACCGTGACGACCTTGACCTCGATAGCGGCGTGCTGACCGTGCACCAGTCCAAGTTCGACAAGACCCGGCTGCTGCCCCTGCACGCCACCACGGTCACCGCACTGCGGGACTACCTGCAGCTGCGCGATCAGCTGCACCCGCACCCGCGCACCCCGGCGGTGTTCATCTCCCCGGCCGGCACCCGGCTGCTCTACTGCAACATCCACGCCACCTGGAAACTGCTGGTGGCCCGCACCGGGCTCAAACCCCGCTCAGCATCTTGCCGCCCTCGCATCCACGACCTAAGACATTCCTTCGCGGTGCGCAGCCTGCTCGACGCCTACGCTGCCGGACAGGATGGCCAGGCCAGGCTCGCCCTGCTGGCTACCTATCTGGGGCACACCGACCCCGCCCAGACCTACTGGTACCTATCCGCCGCCCCGGAACTGCTCGCCCAGGCCGCCCAACGCCTACAACACCACTTGCGGGAGCGGCTATGACCGCACTGGCCCCCACCTTGCAGGCGTTTTTCACCGACCGGCTGGCCCGGCAGCGCCACGCCAGCCCGCACACCATCGCCGCCTATCGCGACACCTGGCGGTTGCTGCTCGGCTTCACCTCCGCCAAGACTGGCAAGCAGCCCTCCCAGCTGGAGATCACTGACCTCAACGCGCCGCTGATCGGCGCATTTCTCGACCACCTTGAACAACACCGGAACAACAGTCCCCGCACCCGCAACGCCCGGCTCGCAGCGATCCACTCGCTATTTCGCTACGCGGCGCTGCACCATCCCGAACACGCCGACCTGATCGCCCGGGTGCTGGCCATCCCACCCAAGCGCACCAACAAGGCTCTCGTCACCTACCTCACCGAGCCCGAACTCGCTGCGCTACTCACCGCACCAAACCGCTCCACCTGGGCCGGGCGGCGTGACCACGCGCTGATCCTGCTCGCCGCCCAGACCGGGCTGCGCCTCTCCGAGCTCACCGGCCTCACCCTCAGCGATACCCACCTCGCCACCGGCGCGCACGTCTCCTGCCACGGCAAAGGCCGCAAAGACCGGATCACCCCGCTGACCACAACGACGATCACAGTGCTGCGCACCTGGCTCGCCGAACACACCGGCCAGCCAAGCCAACCACTGTTCCCCACCCGCAACGGCGGGCGGCTCAGCCGCGACGCGGTCGAACGGCGCATCGCCAAACACACCGCCACCGCGGCACTACGCTGCCCATCCCTGAACACCAAGACGATCACCGCACACACGCTGCGTCACACAGCGGCCATGCGCCTACTGCATGCCGGGACCGACACCTCAGTCATCGCACTCTGGCTGGGCCACGAACAAGCCGACACCACGCAGATCTACCTACACGCCGATCTTGCATTGAAAGAACAAGCGCTCGCCAGGACCAAGCCACTAAACACCACGCCCGGGCGCTACCGCCCGCCCGACACACTTCTCGCCTTCCTCGAAGCCCTCTGATTATGCCGACCTCTTCGCCACCTACGCGGCCGCCACCAGCGGCTTCACCAACCACATCGGCATAATCCCGAGATCGGCATAATGCAGGATGCAGGTCTGCACCTGCGCGAACGACCACGTGGTTGTGATCGACTCTGGCAGGCCCTTGAGCCCATCGCACACCACCAGGCACACGTCTTCCACACCCCGGTTTTTGATCTCGGTCAGCACCGCCAGCCAGAACTTGGCGAAAGCGCACGGGTTCGCGCGAACGTGTGCGAGGTGGCGCCTGAACTGTCATGGGTTCGGCAGTCGGGCGGTGTCGACTTGGTCGGCGAAGTAGGCAATGACGGCTTCGTTGGTCATGCCGTAGGCGGCGGCAACGAGTTTCGCGTCGACCGTGCCGACCAGTTCGACGAGCCGGGTGGAGCGCAGGGTCCTGGGCTGGATCCCCACCGCGCGCAGCGTGTTCTTCACATAGCCGTCGGAGGCCGGTGCGCGGGTGGCCTTGGTCTGCATCGTGACAAGCACGTGCGAGTTGTTGCTGCCTAATGCGTTGCGGTGATCGAGACAGCGTTGCAGTGCGGTCCAGGTCCACGGGTCCAGCGGGGTCGGCTGCGGTCGACGACCCAACCGGACGTGGTGCTGTTGGTGGTCGATGTCGGCGTCGGTGAGGTGTTGGAGTTCTTGGGTGGTGGCGCCGTGGAGCAGCGCTGCCAGCCCGACGAACGACTCGTGCGGGTGCACGTCGGGGTCGCTGCTCCATCGGCGGAACAGTTCGCGTTGCCGGTCGACGGCCAAGGTGGGGCCGCGAAAGGCCATGGTCTGCGGTGCAGTCAACCCCGCGGTGGGATCGATCAGCATGAGTCGGCGGCGCACCGCGTAGCGGCTGAACTGGCGCAGCCCAGTCAAGTAGTGGGGGCGGCGACCGGGATGGGCGTGCAGGAACGCTTCGATGTCGCCGACTTCGACGGTGGCCCAGTCGGTCTTGCCGTTGCGGGTGGTCAGGAACTGCGCGAAATCGCGCACCGCGGTGAGTCGGGCCTCGAGCGTGGCGTGCCCGCGCGGGTGGGTGCCAGTGCGGCGGGCGCGATCGCGGCCGGCGATCAGGTGCTCGGCGAACTCGGCCATCGCCGGCTGTAGCGGTTCGGGCACCGCATCGACACGACGTTGCCGGCGCTGGGCGGCGCGGCGTTCGGCGCGGTCCGGCGCCAGCGCCAGCTTGCTCGCGGTGAGGAAGTCTTCCAGAGCCCGGGCCAGCGGCACGTCGGCAGCTATCGACTCCAGCAGTGTCTGCGGATGCTCGGGAGTAGTTGTGTCCGCCAATCGCTTTCCCAGCCTGGTGAGCATCTTGCAGGCGCGGCTGGGATGGTGGCGTCCGACGAGGTAGGCGCCGAAATCGCCCAACCATTTGGGTGGATCGTCCAGCGCCGCAGCGACGTTCGACGCGCGCACCAGGATCCCGTGTGGTGAGCGTTCCGAGCAGGAACGGCAGCGTCCCGCGCCGGACAGTCGGGTGACCTGTCCGCAGGCGACACAGGCAGCATCTGGATTCGGCGGCCGACCGGGCCGCGAGCACGGCCCGCACCAACCGGTCGATGACCGCAGGACCCTGCGTTTCCCACAGCGCGGGCACTCGACACGATCGGCGTCCCGACGCTGTCGCCGAACGCATTCCTTGCAGAGATCACGGGCAACGAACAACACCGGCGCGTCGCAGACCCGGCAGGTGCGAGAGCAGCGCACGCAGCAGCCTGTATCCATCAGCAGCACCCGGTCGATGCCGCAGCGTGGGCAGCGGTGTTGGACCGGCGCGTGCGCACGCGCCCAGTAGCAACGAGCACACAGGTCACGCTCGGGTTTGCCGACCGCGCGACCGCACCGCCGGCAGTCCCGGATCCGGCGCGTCATGCTCAGATCGGTGGCATCGGCCGACCCCGCCGCGAGGTCAGCGCATCGTTGACAGCAACCTTCGCCGACTTCGGCGAAATCGGCTGTGTCACGGGGGTGGTGTCGGTGTCGAATAGGTCGTCGGGTGCGCAGTCCAGGGCAGTGCACAACGCGATCAGGGTGGACAGCTTGATCTGGCTGGGCTGCTTGGTGAACAACGCCGACACCGATGCCGAGGACAGCTCCAATCCGGCCTTCTCGGCGAGCAGCCGTTGCAGCTGGGCGCCGGTCCAGACCCCGCGTTGGGCGGCAGCCATCCGCAGTTTCCAGCTGATATGCATGCTCACTCCCGTCCGGTCAGCTCGCCCAGCGTCGTCGAGATCGCGCGCTGGTAGGCGTCTTCGATGAACGTCTCCGACGGACGCACGTACCGCATGGTTGACGCAACCGTCCAGTGCCCCAAAAGCTGTTGGATGGCAACGAGATCCACGCCTCGCTCGTAGTTGTGCGTGGCGCAGGCACGCCGCATCCCGTGCGGGCTGAACCACCCGACTTCCGGTTGTCCTTCCACACTCATCAAGTGCCGCAACCGGTTGCGGATCGTGGCCGCAGCCATCCTCCCGCCGGACTCGTCGCACAACAGCACTGGGCCGTCCGGGAATCGGCCACGCACCTGGTCGAGGTACCAGCGCAACACCAGATCCAGCCCGTCCAGCATCGGCACCCAGCGCGGCCGCGGCCCGGATCCCTTGGCGCCCTTGCCGAACCGCACATGCAGTTTGCCGAACGGGCCGCGCCCGAAGTGCACATCCGACCGGTCGAGCATCACCACCTCCTCCGACCGCAGCCCGGCGTGATACAGCACCCGGAACAACGCGTAATCCCGCGCGGCCGGCGCGTACTTGCGGGAGGAGGCGATGCGGGTCTTGAGGAAATCGAAGAACGCGGCCACCCGCTCTGGCGTCGGCGGCGCATCCACGCTCGGCGAGTCGTCGCCGACATGGCGGGCGGCGTTGAACTCATCGAGCGGACACGCCAACCGCACCCCGAATGCCGCCTCGATCTCCGCGGCCCTGCGCACCTCGAGGAACCGATGGAACCCCTTGAACACCTGCACATAGTTCCGCCGCGTCGACACCGCCCGACCCGAGCTGGCCAACTCCCCGACCACCCGGTCGACGTCGGCGGCGGTCACCTCCCACACCGGTCGGCCCAATGCCGCAAGCATCCGCTGCAGCACGCCGACGTCGTTGGCGATCGTCGACTCGGCGAACCCGCGCGCAGTCCACGACGCCACGAACGCCTCCACACATTCGGCCTGGAACCGCTGCGGATCCCGCGTCTCGACGACCGGCGCGACCTCACCCGAGATGACCCGCAGCCGCCCCTCGCCCACCACACACCTTTCGCGCACCAGAGATTTCGAGGTGGCACCTTAACTCGCTGGCTTGCGCCTTCAACATCAGCGACACGCCGATGAGCGCTAAAACCTCAGGCAGCAGCCCTTATCCCATGGAACGAACCTGTGCTCGTTCCATATCCCTCCCCGTCGCCGTGCTCTCCGGCCCATAAGCCCAGGATGTCGCGGTGTCCCTCGACCGTGACCGCCAGCGCGACGTAGATCGGCCGGTTCGCCACGTTGCCGTCCCGGA
>DASUVX010000072.1:0-3641 GCA_036378735.1 Pseudonocardiaceae bacterium
GCAGCAGCGGCACCACAGGATGCGTGCGGACCAGCGCATTCAGCAACCGTGACTTGAACATCGGAGGCGCCGTGCGGAGGATTTCGGACCGAGTTGGTGCCATACCAGCAGATTAGGCGAAGCCGACGCCAGCGACCGCCCGCCCGCGCTGCGTGAACTCGACGTTAGCGACGTTTCACGCGCTGTAGGTGACGCTGGTGTCGAGTTCACGACGCGGCGGCCGTGCGATGCGTGACCTGCGCGTGAGCGTGCCGTCCGGCGCATAATGGGATTATGAACGTGGTTGCTAGCGTCCTCGGTGTCCTCGCCATTCTTATCGTACTTCTGACGGGAATCCTGCCGGTCATCGGCGCAATTTTCGCTTGGATCGCGCTTACGATCGGCGTCATCGGCCTCGTCTTCGGCCTTCTCAGTAAGCGCACCAACGGGCGAAACATCGCCATCTTGGCGTGCGTACTGGCCGTTCTCCGTTTGGTGCTGGGTGGCGTTATCATCTAAGCCGAGTACGGGACGAATCTGCCAACCGCGCGAGTCAGCCGTTATCCACGCGCACCGACCCGACGCGGGAGTGGGCCATGATGTGGTGTGCGGAGCCGGGATCCCGCTGGACTGTCACGTCCGCAGCACCTACCTGGCTGCCGGCGTCAACCGCGTAGGCACTATCCGCCGGCAGTCGCACCTTAATCGAGCCGACCTCGGTCTGCGCGTCCACAGTGGTCGGAGGCGCGCTGAATGCCAGTGAGATCGCGCCGGCACGGCCATGCGCAGTCACCGCATCGCTGGTCAGCCCGGTAGCGTCGATATCTCCGGTACTGGAGGTGAGGTTTAGCGGACCCGCCAAACCGCTCAGCTTGATCATGCCGACCTTGTCGTCGATCTCCACGGCGAGTCGTCGGGGCACCTTGACCAGGTAAGTCACCTCGCAGGCGTTGACGTCGAAGACGCCTGGACAGCTATAGCTCAAGCTGAGCTGGCCGCGGCTGACCGGGTAACGGGTCTGTGGGGGGTTGCCGCTGTAGCGCAGCTGTTCGGTAACCGACACGGTGGTGGCGTCGGTGCCCTCGATCTCGGTGTCCCCCACCGGGTTGTCGATCTTCAGGGAGGTGACCGGCTCGGTGATCGTGTAGGAATTCTGCGCCGTGGTCGGCCCAACGCGGCTACCGCAGCCGACGACGGCCGGTACCGAGGCCGCCAGCACCACGAATCCCAAAACGAAGATCAGAAACGGGCGCCCGACCTGCTCCGGCACAGTTCTCCTCGACGGTTATCGCGACGGCGCATCGGCATCGACTTCTGCGCCTCCAGAAGCCCTGCGTACAACGCACCAGAGCCTGCCCGAATAACGAGCGAGTCAAGAGATCCGCACGGCGCGGAACCACCCGGCGGCACCGCGGGTGCATGGAGAGCACATGAGAGAAGCCCCGTGACGCTGCCGGGTCGGGGGTCCAACAGCATCACGAGGCTCTACCGTCCCTATCGCCGGTGCCTACGGCGATGTTGCAGACCTTCGCAGGATTCACCGAGTAGAGGCACAAGGCCTCCCTGCGGTTACGCAGAGTGATCGTTTCGGCGACGACGAGCCCGAGCGCGCCGCTTGCCTTCGTGCATCGCCTGCACCCGGGCGACCGGGATCGCGCGGCCCTCCTCGATCAGATCGGAACCCAACTGCTGCGGCTGGGGCATCCAGTGGCTCCATGGATCGTCTCCGGTGATCAACCCCGGCACCGTGCGCACCGTGAAGTCAGCGGGCGCAACCTGCTCTAGCTGGTCCCAGCCGACCGGGAACGACACCGGCGTACCGGGCCGGACACGCGGGCTGTACGCCGCCACCACAGTTGCTCCGCCGGCCCGGGTGGCATCGAGGAATACCCTGCCGCCACGGTCCTCGCGGATATATGCCGTGGTGGCGAGAGCAGCATCGAGGCGCTCGGCACGTGCCGCGAGCGCCCGGGTGGCCGCAGCCACCTCCTCGGTCGTGGCCCCGACCGCCACCGGGACGAACACGTGCACGCCCTTCGCGCCGCTGGTCTTCACCGCCCCCGCGAGGCCGGCGTCAGCCAAGGCCTGGCGGACCAGTTGCGCGGCGCGGACTGCCAGCCCGAACGCGCCCGCGGACGGCGGGTCGATATCGAGGACAAGGTGGCTGGGATGGTCCCAGCGATCGACCCGGACCAGGGCGGGGTGGTACTCCACGGCACGCTGGTTGGCGAACCACAGCAGCGTGCGGCGGTCGTTGCACAGCGCGTAGGACACCTGACGTTGCGAGGATTCCGCCCACAGCGACACCGTCTGCACCCATGGCGGCGTGTAGCTCGGCACGTTTTTCTGCATGAACGGTTCCTGCCCGCGCAGCACCCGGACCACGGACAGCGGCCGGTCCCGTAGCCCCGGGAGAATGCGGTCACGAACAGCATCGAGGTAGTCGACCAGATCCCGCTTGGTTGCGCCCGCTGCCTCGAATAGCGGCTGGTCAAGGTTGGTCAGCGACACCCCGTCGCGCACCTCACCGCTGTTCACCGGATCACTGTCCCCAGCTCAGCGCACCAGGTCAACGCCAGGCAACACGGCGAAGTCAGTGCGCGGCGGTGTAATGATGGGCCCGCTGCGCGGACTTCGCCGCCGCACCCAGGTGGACGACCACCCGGCAGCCGGGGTCGCCCACGGCGATTCGCTCGTCCAGGGAGACGGCGGCCTCGTCGGCGTTGCGAGCGGCGATCCCGCCGAAGACCGCGGACGTCATCCGGCACAGCGAGGGCGAATGCTGGACCTCAGCGCCGAACGGGCAGCAGCTGTTGACCAGCACGATCCGCTCGGGCGTCATCTCGACCACCCGGAAGGTGCCCCCGATTGCCGCCTTGAGCCGTACCAGACACTGGGCGATCTGCTCGACCGACAGGGGCTGTTCTTCGGCGCCTATCGCGTGCCGGTACTCCTGTTCCATCTGGCCGCCGATATCCGCTGCGACCTGGGCGACGGCGTGTTGCGCCGCTTCCAGGCCCTGCTGGTCCTCGACCGCGCTGGCCAACTGGACCACCAGCGCGCGCAGGAAGCTTTCCCGCCCGAAGCCACCCCCGGGACTGGCCTCCTCCAGGTGCGGCAGCGGATTGACCGTGCGCCGGGGTGGGTCGACCGAGGGCTGCGCCGGTCTGGTCACGGGCAGCACCGCCTCGACCATCTTGCCGGCGCGCCGGGCGGCGACGGACAGCTCCGGTGCCAGCTGGGACACCAGCCACAGCCCGCGTCCCCGCGGCTGGGCCACGTCCGGTGCCGTGACCGGCAGCGTGAACATGGTGCCCATGTCGCGGACTGTCAGAGTGGGCCGCGGCTCCGTCCAATCCAGTGAGACCCAGATCGGACCCTGGCTGTGGTCCACGGCGTTGGCGAGCAGCTCGCCGGCGATGAGCTCGGCATCGGCCAGCTCGTCCGGCGAGGCATCCGCATGCCGGACCAGCTGAGCCTTGATTTCCCGGCGCAGCTCGGTGACCGCGGTCCGCACGCCCCGGTCCAGATACCAGTCCACTGCAGCGACATCTCCTCAGACCACGGCATTAACACCACCGGCCACCGGCGACATTTTCGGGCCGAGCGGCGACATGCGGCATCGTTGCACAAACCCCGCTACCCAGCAGTCCGGCGGGGAA
>DASUVX010000073.1:0-28854 GCA_036378735.1 Pseudonocardiaceae bacterium
CCCGTCGCTGCCCCGCAGCCACGTCACCGGTGTACCCGACGCGTCTGTCGGAATCGACACCCTGCTGTTCGGCCCGTCGGCTGACTCCAGCGGCACCGTGAACCTGTTCGGTGCCCTACGCCGTGCCATGGCCAAATCCGGTTACTCAGAACTCAAGGAATTCCAGAACGTCGGCCTCACCGTCCGCCCCTAACCCGTCCCCCATTCCGCAGTCCGGATGCAAACTGCTGTTTGGGAACCGAGGACAGGAGAACGTGCGTGAATTTTGATGTGGTGGTGGTGGGGTCGGGATTTGGGGGGAGTGTCGCGGCGCTGCGGTTGACCGAGAAGGGTTACCGGGTCGGGGTGCTGGAAGCTGGGCGGCGCTTCGCCGACCATGAACTGCCCAGCACGTCGTGGCAGCTAGGTAAGTTCTTGTGGGCGCCGGCGCTGGGTTGTTACGGCATCCAGCGCATCCACCTGCTGCGCAACCTCGTGGTGCTGGCCGGTGCCGGCGTCGGAGGCGGTTCGCTGAACTACGCCAACACCCTCTACCGGCCGCCGCAGGCGTTCTTCGACGACCCGCAGTGGGCGCACCTCGCCGACTGGCGCGCCGAGCTAGACCCCCATTACGACCAGGCGCAGCGGATGCTTGGCGTGACGACCTACCCCGGGCACACCGCCGCGGACGAGGTGATGCAGCAGGTCGCGCGGGGTATGGGGGTCTTGAAGACCTACCAACCCACCCCCGTGGGGGTGTTCTTCGGCCGTCCCGGCGAACAGGTCGACGATCCGTACTTCGGTGGTGCGGGGCCGAGGCGGACCGGCTGCATCGAGTGCGGGTGCTGCATGACCGGCTGCCGGGTCGGCGCCAAGAACACCCTGGTGAAGAACTACCTCTACCTCGCCGAGCGGGCCGGCGCGATGGTGCACGCCCTGACGACGGTGACCGCGGTGCGCCCGCAGCCGGACGGGACCTGGCTTGTTGACGCCGTACGAACCGGCAAGCGCTGGCGCCGCACGATCAAGGCGGATCAGGTGGTGCTCGCCGCCGGCACCTGGGGCACCCAGCAGCTGCTGCACCGGATGCGGGATAAGGGCGTGCTACCACGGTTGTCGCCCCGGTTGGGTGAGCTGACCCGGACCAACTCCGAAGCAATCGTGGGCGCCAGCCGGGCGACCGTGGACCCGGTGCGGGACTTCTCCCGCGGGGTGGCCATCACCTCCTCGTTCTATCCAGACGAGCACACCCACATCGAGCCGGTCCGCTACGGGCGGGGTAGCAACGCGATGGGCTTACTGCAGACGGTGTCCACCGACGGTGCGTCGGACACGCCGCGGTGGCGGCAGTTACTGCGTTACATCTGCGAGCATCCGATCCGGGCAGCGCGGCTGCTGTCCGTGCGGCATTGGAGCGAGCGGACGGTGATCTTGCTGGTGATGCAGACCCTGGACAACTCGCTGACCACTTACCGCCGTCGCGGCCGGCTGACCTCGCGCTACGGCCATGGTGAACCCAATCCCACCTTCATCCCGGCCGCGTTCCGCGCCAGCCACCTCACCGCCCAGCACATCGGCGGCACTCCCGGAAGCACCTGGGGGGAGCTGTTCGATATCCCGATGACCGCGCATTTCCTCGGCGGCTGCCCGATGGGTGCGACCGCCGCCGATGGCGTCATCGACGCCTACCACCGGGTGCACGGCTACCCGGGTCTCTCGGTGGTGGACGGCTCGGCGGTCAGCGCCAACCTCGGGGTAAACCCGGCGCTGACCATCACTGCCCTTGCGGAGCGGGCCTTTGCTTTGTGGCCCCACAAGGGCGCGCCTGACCTCCGGCCCGGTCCCGGCCAGCCCTCGTGACCCGGCCGCGGCATCGCGCTGGCCGCCACCTGGGCCACCCTCATGATCACGGTTTTGGTGCCTCCGGCGACATGTCGTGTCGTCCTTGGCACCCAAACCGTGATCATGCGACGTCGCCGGCGAACGCCGGCGGTGGCGCGATCTACTTAAACTTGCGCTATGTCCTCGCCTGGCACGCTCGTGCTGGTCATCGACTTCGGGGCGCAGTACGCGCAGCTGATCGCTCGCCGGATCCGCGAGGCGCAGGTGTACTCGGAGGTGGTGCCGCACACCACACCACCGGCGGAGATCCTGGACCGCAAGCCTGCAGCGATCGTGCTGTCCGGGGGTCCGGCCAGCGTGTACGAGCAAGGCGCGCCCCGCATCGATCCGGCGCTGTTCGACAACGGGGTGCCGGTGCTGGGCATCTGCTACGGATTCCAGGCGATGGCCGAGGCACTGGGCGGCGGCGTGCAACGAACCGGCACGCGGGAATACGGCCGCACCGATCTGCAGGTGCTCGATGGCGGCGGTGTGCTGCATCGCGAGCTCCCCGCACGGGGCCCGGTATGGATGAGTCACGGCGACGCTGTCACCGCAGCGCCGGACGGGTTCACGGTCACCGCTCGGTCGCCGGGTTCCCCGGTGGCTGCGTTCGAAGACCTCGATCGGCGGCTGGCCGGTGTGCAGTACCACCCCGAGGTGGTGCACTCGCCGCACGGTCAGGAGGTGCTGCGCCGGTTCCTGCACGAGGTCGCCGGCATCCGGCCGAGCTGGACCACCGCTAATGTGATCGACGAGACGGTCGCCGCGATCCGGGCCCGCACCCAAGGCGGCCAACTGATCTGCGGGCTGTCCGGCGGGGTCGACTCTGCGGTCGCCGCCGCGCTGGTACACCGGGCCGTCGGGGACGCGCTGACATGCGTGTTCGTTGATCACGGCCTGTTGCGGGCCGGTGAGCGGGCCCAGGTGGAACGGGATTACGTGGCCGCGACGGGCGTCAGGCTGATCACCATCGACGCCCGGGAGCGGTTCCTGTCCGCGCTGGCCGGGGTGGCTGACCCGGAGCAGAAGCGAAAGATCATCGGGCGCGAGTTCATCCGGGTTTTCGAGGCCGCAGCCCGCGACGCGCAAGCCGAGGCAGGCCGGCACGGCCAGCAGATCAAGTTCCTGGTACAGGGCACGTTGTATCCCGACGTGGTGGAATCCGGTGGCGGCTCGGGGACTGCGAACATCAAGAGCCATCACAACGTCGGCGGCCTGCCCGAGGACCTGAGCTTCGAGCTGGTCGAGCCGCTGCGTGCACTGTTCAAAGACGAGGTCCGCCGGGTCGGGCTGGAGTTGGGACTGCCGGAGACGATCGTGCACCGCCAGCCGTTCCCGGGACCCGGCCTGGCGATCCGGGTAATCGGCGAGGTCACCGCAGCACGTCTGGACACGCTGCGCGCCGCGGACGCGATCGCCCGGGAAGAGCTCACCGCGGCCGGAATGGACCGTGACATCTGGCAGTGCCCGGTCGTACTGCTGGCTGACGTCCGTAGCGTCGGGGTGCAGGGCGACGGGCGAACCTATGGTCATCCGGTGGTGCTGCGTCCGGTGTCCAGTGAGGACGCGATGACTGCGGACTGGTCGCGGGTGCCCTACGACGTGCTGGCCCGCATCTCCGGACGGATCACCAACGAGGTGCCCGACATCAACCGGGTGGTGCTCGATGTGACCAGCAAACCGCCCGGCACCATCGAATGGGAATAAGTATGACTATGGTCAGTGACTATGGTCTAACCTGTGCGCATGTCCGAGGTCGAGATTCAGGCCAGCGTCTTCAAGGCTAGGTGCCTTGCCCTGCTTGATGAGGTTGCGCGTTCTCACCAGACCATCGTGGTGACCAAGCACGGTAAGCCGGTGGCGAAGCTGGTACCGATCAACGACAAGGCACCGCAGACCCGCGGCTCGGTCACTCTCCTCGTCGAGGATGACGAGGCGTATTTCTCCACGGGCGAACTTTGGCATGCCGAGCGCTGACCGGGTTCTCGTGGACACGCACGCGCTGCTCAGGTGGCAGGCTGAGGCGGGCCAGGGCCGGCCTGACCGGATCTCTACGGCAGCGTGGGATCGGATCACCGCTGCCAGTCACATCCTGGTGAGCCCGATCAGCTGCTGGGAAGTCGCCATGCTGGTCGGCAAGGCGCGGATTAGGCTCGATCGACCCCCCGCAGCCTGGATTCGCGACGTGCTCGCCACCGATGGGATGGATGTCGCCGAGCTCACTCCGGCTATCGCGGTAGCAGCTGCCGAGCTTGACGGCTTTCACGGCGACCCGGCCGACCGCTTCCTATACGCGACGGCCCAATGCCTCGGCGTCCCGCTGCTGTCCAAAGACCACCTGTTGCGCGACTACGCCGAAATCGACCGTACTGTTGCCGTCATCTGGTGACGTTGACATGCGAGCAGTCCGGTCCGGTGCGAGCATGGATCGTGGGCGCCTGCCCAGCACAGAACACCTGGGCCGCCTAAGGAGACCACCATGTTTGCTGTCGTCGCCGCCATCTTGTTCGCCATCGCCCTGGTGCTCGCCCTCATCGGAACTGGCTACGGCCCGCTCAACGTGATCACCTTTATCTCGGCTGGGCTGCTGTGCCTCGCGCTCCAGCAAGCTGGCGTCGGAGCTGGCTCCACGCGAAGCTGGCGGCGTAGCCGCCTGTAGCGTTTTGCCGCGGGTGTATCAGCTCGCCGTGACGCCACCTCTATCCAAGTGCATGGCATGACATGAACCTTGGATGGCGACGCGTTATGGAACCCACGATCAATGCTCCGATCGACACGGCAGCAGCAGCGCTGGCGACCGCGGCCGCGTTACCGATGACTGCGAGTGGTGACGAGACTCTGACACTGGTCCGCGATCTAGCGCGGATCGCCGGCCACCTCGGAGAGCTCACAGCGGCCGTCCGCGATCGCTGGGCCGCATGGGGCACTGTCACGCCACACCTGCAGCGCGCTGAAGCCCTCGCCGCCGACGCCACCCGATGCCTGCGCCACGCGGCTGGTATCTACGTCTTCAACAGCGCGCATTCCCACACCGAACCCAGTCCGGCCGGTCGGCACCCTGAGCGTCTGTCCGACGTCGCCTGATCCGCCGTCGGCGCTACGGCGGCAATCTCGACGGCAAGGCAGACAGCTCTGTATCGTGACACTCCCAGTGGAGCGCGATGGGTGGCCACTTCGACCTGCCGCGGCGAAGGGGGACACGGGTGTCCGAACTTCACTCGCCCGCTGTGGTACGGGCCGTTTCCGTCGCCGAGACGACGGGAGCAACCTCGTGACCCTCAATACCATCGCGCTCGAGCTCGTCCCGACGAACGCCGAGCACGGCATACAGCGAGCCCTCGACGAGGCGCACAAGGTGCTCGAGGTGTCCAAGCAGTTCGGTCTCGAACGTCGCATCGGGCATGTGATGATTCCCGGGCTGATCGCGGAGGACGACGACCGCCCGGTCGAGATGAAACCCAAGCTCGACGTGCTCGACTTCTGGTCGGCCATCGCACCGGAGTTGCCCGGGGTGAACGGGCTATGCACGCAGGTCACCGCGTTCATGGACGAGCCGGCGCTGCGTCAGCGGCTCACCACGCTGCGGACCGCCGGGATCGAAGGCATCATCTTCGTCGGCGTCCCGCGCACGATGAACGACGGCGACGGTTCGGGCGTCGCCCCGACCGACGCGCTGTCACTGTACGACCAGCTGGTGACACACCGCGGGGTGATCCTCATCCCGACCCGGGACAGCGAGCACGGCCGGTTCAACTTCAAGTGCAACCAGGGCGCCACCTTCAGCATGACTCAGCTGCTGTACTCGGACGCGATCGTCGGCTTCCTGACCGACTTCGCTGCGCGCACCGAGCACCGGCCGGAGATCCTGCTGTCGTTCGGGTTCGTCCCGAAGTTCGAGAACAAGATCGGTCTGATCAACTGGCTGATCCAGGACGCCGGCAACGATGCGGTCGCGAACGAGCAGGGTGTGGTGCGGAGGTTGGCCGACAGCCGGCCCGACCAGAAACGCAAGCTCATGCTGGACCTGTACCAGCGGGTGATCGACGGCGTCGCCGAGCTCGGCTACCCGCTGAGCGTCCACTTGGAGGCACCGTACGGAGTTTCGGCGCCTGCATTTGAGACCTTTGCCGAGATGCTTGCCTACTGGGCTCCAGATAGAACTTGACCCAGATAAACCTTGACCCAGATAAACGCGCTGGCCTCGGATCTGAAATGGTCCACGCTGCTGGGCGCGGTCATCGAGCAAGGCGCGGCGTTCGCCGCCCGCGCCGTCGGCCAGCCGTGTTGTGCACAGTTGGTGGCCGAGCTGGGCGGTGGACCGTATGAGCCGGTGGCCCCGGTGATCGGGCAGGTCCGCCAGCAGGCCGAAGCCTTCGAGGTCCCCGTCGAGCAGTTGCACCCCCGGTACCCGGTGCTGGCCGACCTGTGCGGCGAGCTGGTCGGGCAGGTCCAACGGCACGGGGTGCCGCAGTGGATACCGAACGAAATCGCGGTCCAGCGCTACCAGCCAGGATCGCTGGGCATCACGCCGCATCGCGACCAGCGCCGGTTCGCCCAGCTCGTCGCCGTGGTCACGATTGCCGGATCCGCGCCGTTCACGCTGTGCCGCAACCGGTCCGGTGACCCGATCCAGACCTGGCAGGCCAACGAGGGCAGCCTCGTTCTGTTGCGCGGACCCGGGCTGGCCGGTGACCCGGATGGTCGACCGATGCATCTGGTCGGCGGCCCCACCGGCGGCAACCTAAGAACGTCCATCGGTATCCGCATGGACACGAGATCTACTAGTTAGCTTCTGGCCAATGCTGCGGGGAGTTTGTGCTCCCGGCACAAATTGAGGGGCTGGGATTTCGTGTTGGGACCCGGTTGTTGCGCAGCCGGGCTCCCTCTTCACTAATGGTGTGGTCCGCCTCACAGGAGAGGCCGCCTTGGCGTCAGGAGGGTGAGATGGCGCACGAGGTCAACTGCCCGCACTGCGGATGCCCCTTGGTGGCCACCGAGGACACCGTCCGGGTACCCGAGGTGGATGCCGTCGAGACACTCCATCGGGAGATCGAGCACCTCCGCGCCACGATCGCACGGCTGCGCGGGGCCGGCTTCAACTCGATGCATCGGGTCCGTGAGACGAACCCGTCGGCATCCTGCTGGTCGACGCGCTCCGGAGATCACCGGGTGACGATGGACAGCGGTGACACTGGAGGCTGCGGCCGTGCTGGTTGATTTCCGTCCCACCGGCAAGCTTCGCGGCAACAAACCCGTGGACGCGACCGCCACGCTGGGCCCCGTGCTGGATGCGCTGGTCGAGGACTCGGTGGACCTGTCCCGGGTGCGGGTGGTGTGTGACTGGGTCCAGTACCGCAACAACTTCCGCGACATCGTCGATGTCCGGCCGATCCTGGCCGCGCACGGTCACGAGTCGGAGGTGTTGCCGGTGGCGTTGTCGGCGGTCATGACCTCCGACGAGGTGGAAGTTGCAGTCGACGTCCGGCGCAGTGGCGAAGTGCCACTCAAGCAACTCACCGGCGACCTCATCCGGGCCCGCGCCGCCGGCACCAACCCGTCCCGGATCTACCTCGAACCGTGGCTGGCCACCAGGGAAAGCCTGATCTGGGAATTCAACACGCTGTACTGGAAGGCTCTGGATTTATGGGAGGAAGTCACCGGCCAGCAGTACGAGAAAACACTGCCCGGAGGGCGCAGCGACGCCCGCAACCGCGACGCGGTGCGCGAGATCATCAGCAATCTGTTCACGCTGTGGGATTCCCTCGCCGAGCGCAATGCGCTGCCCGATGAGCTGTACGTGGTGGAGCTGGGGCCCGGTAACGGGGCTCAGGCCAAAACCTGGCTAGACGAGTTCACCGCGCTGGATCGAGCCCACGGCAAGGAGTATTACCGTCGGCTGCACTACCTGATGTGCGATTACTCGCCGCACGTCTTGGAACTCGCCAGGGCCGCGGTCGCCGACCACGCCCAGCACATCAGCTCCTTCGTACTGGATGCCACCCAACCGCGCACCGCGTTGGGCTTCCTGGGCTACAAGGTTTTTCTGGTCTACATCTCCAACGTGTACGACAACCTGCCCACCGATGAGGTGGCGCAGATCGGTGGTCGCACCTACACCGTGCAGAGCCGCGCGTATCTGACCGCCGGCGCCGCCGCCGAGATCGCGAAGTCGGTCTCGGCCCGACCGGACCAAGTACCGGAATTGATCCGCAAGCTGCTGCGGCTGCAGCCGTCGTTGCTCGCCGAGGCCCTGCCGGCGTATTTCCCGTCAGTCGAGGTGGCGGTGGAGTTCTGGCAGCGGACCTGGGCGGCGTTGCGTCTGGAAGAGCGGTACGTGCCATTGGCAGGCCTGGATCTCTACCAGATCGCGCCGACGGTGAGCGGGGAGAGCTTGCGACCGCTGCTGGAGTCCGGTGCCGCCATCCGGATGCATGTGAACAACGGCGCGGTAGCCAGCTTCACCGACACCATCCCGCTGCTACATCCCTACGGACGGCTGATCTGCTACGACCTTTTCGTCACCGATGTGCATGCTTACCGCACTGGATTCCGCGGACCCGGAAAATACGACGGTTCTGTGGTGAACTGGCTCAACGGTCCGCTGCTGGCGCATATTGGACGTCGCAGAGGTTTCGATGTGGATTTTCAACGCTTCGCGCACCGGACCGGTACGAACATCGTCACCATGACCGCCCAGGTTCGAGACTGACACAGTAGGGACTGACATGCTGCCCGTGTTACCCACCACGGTGGTGGGGTCGTACTCGGTTCCGGAATGGCTCGAGCGGCTCAAAACCGACTATTATCGCAACAGGATTTCCCGTAGCCATCTCGGGGAAATCCACGACATGGCCGTCAAGGCAGCGCTCAAGGACCAGGAGAGCGCGGGCATCGACATCGTCTCCGACGGGGAGCTGCGGCGCGACAACGACATCGATTACCTGCTGGCCCGGATCACCGGAGTGCACATCCCGGTCACGGTCAAGTCGTTCTACTACGACTACTACGACTGTCCCGTTGTCACCGACCCGTTGCCGGCCGAGCCGCCGCCGCTTGGCCTGGCCGAGGACTACCGCTTCACCCGGGCGCACACCGACCGCCCGATCAAATTCAGTTTCACCGGACCTTTTTCGCTGGCCCACCGGATCCAGAACAAGGCGTACGCCAACTCGGCCGATCTGATTCGCGCGCTGGCGCAGGTGCTCAACGCCGAGGCCCGGGCGCTGGCCCGGGCCGGTGCAGACCTGCTGCAAATCGATGAGCCGTTCCTGGCCGGCTACCCCGAGGACGCCGCCGTGGCGGTTGAGGCGATCAATATCGTGACCCACGGCGTCGACGTCACCTGGGGGCTGCACGTCTGCTACGGCAACCGCTACGCCCGGCCGTCCTGGGAAGGCCACTACGACTTCCTGTTCCCCGCGGTGCTCGATGCCGACGTCGACCAACTGGTCCTCGAGTTCGGGCGCAAAGGCTACGAAGACCTCCACGTCATCCAGCGCCTGGGTTGGGACCGTGCGCTGGGTCTGGGCGTGGTGGACGTCAAAACCGAGCAGATTGAATCCGCGGAACTCATCGCGGCGCGCATCCGCAAGGCACTGGACACTTTCGCACCCGAAAAATTGGTCATCAATCCGGATTGTGGGCTGCGTCACCTGCCCGCCGATGTGGCCAGGGCCAAGCTGGCCGCGATGGTAGAAGGGACTATCGCGGTCCGCCGAACCCTGCCGGATCAATTTGGGCCGGATCAATTTGGGCCGGATCAATCGGGGCCGGATCAATCGGGGCACACCGAGCCGGAGCTGGCCCCGGACCCGACTGTCGAGCAAGGAGCGTGATCGCATGACCCAGCTAGAGTCCGTCGAGTTTCTCTTCACTTCTGAGTCGGTGACCGAGGGCCACCCGGACAAGATGGCCGACCAGATCTCCGATGCGGTGCTGGACGCGGCACTGGCGATGGACCCGAACTCGCGGGTGGCGTGCGAGACGCTGGTCACCACCGGGCTGGTCGTGCTGGCTGGTGAGATCACCACACCGGGTGTGCTGGACTACACCCAGATCGTGCGGGACACGATCTGCGGCATCGGCTACGACAACGGCAGTTTCGGCTTCGACGGGCACTGCTGCGCGGTGATGACCGCGCTGGACAAGCAGTCGCCGGACATCGCCCAGGGCGTCGACATGGCCCACGAGCGGCGCGGGGAGCTATCCGAAGACGAACTGGACAGTGCCGGCGCCGGTGACCAGGGGATGATGTTCGGGTACGCCACGAAGGAGACCCCCGAACTCATGCCGATGCCGATCGCGCTGGCCCACCGGCTGTCCAAGCGGCTGTCGACAGTGCGTAAGGACGGCACGCTGCCCTACCTGCGGCCCGACGGCAAGACGCAGGTGACCGTCCGGTACCGGGATGGCGTGCCGATCGGGGTGGAGAAGGTGCTGATCTCCACCCAGCACGCCGAAGACGTCACCTCCGAGCAGATCCGGGCGGATCTGTGGGAACACGTGGTGCTGACGGTGTTACCTCACGACTTCTTCGACAAGAAAGAACTGGCGCGCAATCTGTTCATCAATCCCACCGGCCGGTTCGTCATCGGTGGGCCGGTCGGTGACGCCGGCCTGACCGGCCGAAAGATCATCGTGGACACCTACGGCGGGTTCGCCCGGCACGGTGGCGGCGCATTCTCCGGCAAGGATCCGTCCAAGGTGGACCGCTCCGCCGCGTACGCGGCCCGCTACGTGGCCAAGAACATCGTCGCGGCCGGTTTGGCCGACCGCGCCGAGGTGCAGGTGGCCTACGCGATCGGCGTGGCGCGGCCGCTGTCGTTGCTGGTGGAGACCTTCGGCACGGAGCAGGTGCCACGCCGTACCATCGAGAAGCTGGTCGGCGAGCACTTCGATCTGCGCCCGGCAGCGTTCCGCAGCTACGTAGGGCTGCACCGGCCCATCTACGCTAAGACCGCCGCCTACGGCCACTTCGGGCGCGACGATCCCGACTTCACCTGGGAGCGCACCGACAAGGCGGCAGAATTGCGCGAGTCCGCCGGCTTGCCGGCGAGTGAACAGCCGGCAGTGGCTTGAAGAGGAGCCTGAAGAGGAAGCGTGAGAGGGGTAGCGCGTGAGCATCATCGTCACCGGGTCGATCGCCACGGATCACCTGATGGTTTATCCCGGCCGGTTCGTCGAGCAGATCGTGCCGGAGGCACTCGAGAGCATCTCGGTGTCGTTCCTGGTGGAGGACCTGGCGATTCACCGCGGCGGTGCGGGTGCCAACATCGCGTTCAACCTGGGCTGCCTCGGGTTGGCGCCGGTGCTGGTGGGGGCGGTCGGTGCCGACTTCGCCGAGTACGGGCAGTGGTTGTCGGACCACGGGGTGGACGTCAGCGCGGTGCACGTCTCGCAGACCAAGCACACCGCACGGTTTTTGTGCACCACCGATGCTGACTCCAACCAGATCGCCTCGTTCTATCCCGGCGCGATGAGCGAGGCCCGCGACATCGAGCTCAAGCCGATCGTGGACCGCTTGGGCGGCACGGAGCTCGTGCTGATCGGCCCCAACGATCCGGCGGGGATGTTGCGGCACACCCAGGAGTGCCGTGACCGCGGCTACCCGTTCGCCGCTGACCCTTCCCAACAGCTCGCCAGCCTGGAAGGCGATCAGATCAAAGAGCTCGTCGAGGGCGCGAGGTACCTGTTCACCAACACCTACGAGCGCGGCTTGCTGGAACGCAAGACCGGCTGGGGCGACGAGGATGTCCTGGAGCGCGTGGGTGTCTCGGTGATGACCCGCGGCGCCAAGGGCGTGACCGTGCAACGGCCAGGCGAACCGGTCATCTCGGTGACGCCGCCGCAGGAGCTGGCCAAGGCGGATCCCACTGGTGTCGGTGACGCGTTCCGGGCCGGCTTCCTGGCCGGCGTCCAGTGGGGGGTGAGTGACGAGCGGGCCGCCCAACTCGGCTGCATGCTGGCCACCCTGGTGATCGAGTCGGTCGGAACCCAGGAGCACGAGTTGGAACGCGGGACGTTCATGGAGCGGTTCAGCGAAGCCTACGGACCTGACAGCGCGGCCGAGGTGGCCGACCACGTGCGCGCGTGAGCGCTGATTTCACCGACAAGGAGAGCATTGCGATGACTGTGGCGCCTGCTGCCGAAAAGAAGCTCCAGAGCCGCGGTGGTATCGACTTCGCGGTGGCCGATCTGGGGCTGGCCGATTTCGGCCGTAACGAGATCCGGTTGGCACAACATGAGATGCCGGGTCTGATGGCGTTGCGCCGGGAGTATGCAGATGTGTTCCCGTTGCGTGGGGCACGCATCTCCGGGTCGCTGCACATGACCGTCCAGACCGCCGTGTTGATCGAGACGCTGGTGAGCTTGGGCGCCGAGGTGCGGTGGGCGTCGTGCAACATCTTCTCCACGCAGGATCACGCCGCGGCGGCCGTGGTGGTGGGCCCGCACGGGACCGCCGAGGAGCCGCAGGGGGTGGCGTGTTTCGCCTGGAAGGGCGAGACCCTGACGGAGTACTGGTGGTGCGCCGAGCAGATGTTGACCTGGCCGGACGGTGCCGGACCGAACATGATCCTGGATGACGGGGGCGACGCCACCCTGCTTGTGCACAAGGGAGTGGCGTACGAGAAGGCCGGAGTAGTGCCCTCCCCGGATGAGGCCGACTCGGATGAGTGGAAGGTATTCCTGGAGGTGTTGCGGGCCTCGCTGGTCGCGACGCCGGGCAAGTGGACCGCGATCGCCGAGGGGATCCGCGGGGTCACCGAGGAGACCACCACCGGGGTGCACCGGTTGTACCAGCTGGCCGCGGCAGGTGAGCTGCTGTTCCCGGCGATCAACGTCAACGACTCGGTGACCAAGTCGAAGTTCGACAACAAGTACGGGTGCCGGCACTCCCTGGTGGACGGGATCAACCGGGCGGTCGATGTGTTGATCGCCGGCAAGCTGGCCCTGGTCTGTGGGTACGGCGACGTCGGCAAGGGCTGCGCGGAGTCCCTGCGGGGCCAAGGTGCCCGGGTCGTGGTCGCCGAGATAGATCCGATCTGCGCGTTGCAGGCGATGATGGACGGCTTCACCGTCGACACCCTGGACAACGCGGTCGGCAAGGCCGACATCATCATCACCGCCACCGGCAACAAGGACATCGTCACCGTCGACCACATGTCGCGGATGAAGCACCAGGCGATCCTGGGCAATATCGGGCACTTCGACAACGAGATCGACATGGCCGGGCTGGAGCGCCGATCGGGGGCCCGCCGGTTGAACATCAAGCCGCAGGTCGACGAGTGGACGTTCAAGGACGGGCACTCGATCATCGTGCTGTCCGAGGGACGGCTGTTGAACCTGGGCAACGCCACCGGGCACCCGAGCTTCGTGATGTCGAACTCGTTCTCCAACCAGGTGATCGCCCAGATCGAGCTGTTCACCAAGCACCAGGAATACGACCGGGAGGTCTACGTCCTGCCCAAGGTGCTCGATGAGAAGGTCGCCCGGATCCACGTCGAGGCACTGGGCGGTCAGCTCACCAAATTGACCAAGGAGCAGGCCGAGTACATCGACGTCGACGTCGAGGGCCCCTACAAGCCGGCCCACTACCGCTACTAACCCGCGACCCCTGTACCCGACATGGAGACATATCGGGGTGAGAGGCACCCTTACTACCACGATATGTCTCCATGTCGGGGTGACGCGAAGGGAGCACGTCAGGTGGCTTTTCCCACTGATCTTGAAATTGCGCGGGGTGCCACGCTCACGCCGCTGGCGGACGTCGCAGCAGCGATGGGGTTGGGTCCGCACCTGCTCGAGCCGTACGGCGAGCACGTGGTGAAGATCAAGCTGGCGGCGATCGACGAGCTGGCGCAGGCTCCGGCGGCGAAATACGTGGTGGTCACGGCGGTGACTCCCACACCGCTCGGGGAAGGGAAGACCACCACCACGGTCGGGCTGGGCCAGGGCTTCGCGCACATCGGCAAGCGCGCCACGGTCGCGATCCGGCAGCCCTCCATGGGCCCCACTTTCGGGATCAAGGGCGGCGCCGCGGGTGGGGGCTACAGCCAGGTCGTCCCCATGGAGACACTCAACCTGCACCTCACCGGGGACATGCACGCGGTGACCGCAGCGCACAACCTGCTCGCCGCGATGATCGACAACCAGCTGCAGCAGCGCAACGGCACCGACCTCGACCCGCACAGCATCACCTGGAACCGGGTGCTGGACGTCAACGACCGGGTCTTGCGCAACATCGTGATCGGGCTGGGCTCCAAGGCCGACGGCAACCCCCGGCAGAGCGGTTTCGACATCACCGCCGCCAGTGAGGTGATGGCGGTGCTCGCGCTATCCACTTCACTGGCCGACATGCGGTCCCGCTTGGGCCGGATCGTGATCGGCCAGACCCGCGACGGGCAGCCGGTGACCGCCGAGGACCTGCACGCCGCCGGGGCCATGACAGTGATCATGCGCGAGGCGATCAAGCCTAACCTGCTGCAGACGCTGGAGGGCACACCGGTGCTGGTGCACGCGGGGCCGTTCGGCAACATCGCGCACGGCAACTCGTCGGTGATCGCCGATCTGATCGGCGTCCACTGCGGTGACTACCTGGTCACTGAGGCGGGCTTCGGCGCCGACATGGGCGCCGAGCGCTTCTTCAACATCAAGTGCCGGGCGTCGGGACTGCGGCCGGATGCCGCGGTGCTGGTGGCCACGGTGCGCGCGCTCAAGACCCACTCCGGCCGGTTCAAGATCACCGCTGGCCGTCCGTTACCGGAGAGAATGCTGGCGGAGAATCCCGACGACGTGCATGCCGGCGCGGCCAACCTGCGCAAGCAGATCGACAACGTGCGCATCCATGGCGTGGCACCGGTGGTGGCGATCAACGCCTTTCCCACCGATCACCCGTCCGAGCATGCCGCCATCCGACAGATCGCTGACTCCATGGGTGTGCGCTCGGCGCTGTGCACGCATTTCGCCGAGGGCGGCAAGGGAGCCGCCGAGCTGGCCACCGCGGTTGCCGAGGCCGCCGACGAGCCGTCGGCCTTCAACTTCCTGTACCCCAACGACGCCACGCTGCGGGAGAAGATCCTCACCGTGGCGCTGCGGGTATACGGCGCCCAAGCCGTGGACTACGACTTCAAAGCGGCCCGGCAGCTGGAAGGCTACGAGCGCAACGGATTCGGCAAGCTGCCGGTGTGCATCGCTAAGACGCACCTGTCGATCTCGTCGGACCCGGCACTCAAAGGCGCGCCGACCGGATGGGTGCTCCCGGTGCGGGAGGCGCGGGCCTCGGTGGGCGCCGGGTTCATCTACCCGATCTGTGGTGACATGCGCACGATGCCGGGTCTGAGCGCCAACCCCGCCGCGACCCGCATCGACATCGATTCCCGCGGTGAGATCGTGGGCCTGTCGTGATCTCTGCCCGCAGTGCGCCGTTGCTCGACTGCCCGGTCGCCGAGCTGCTGGATCGTCTCGCTGCCAAGCAGCCCACACCCGGCGGCGGTGGCGCGGCGGCGCTCACCGCCGCGATGGCCGCTGGGCTGCTGGGGATGGCCGCCCGGTTCTCCACCGTGCAGCTGATCGACGCAGCCAGCAGGGCCGCGCGCGCTGACCGGGTGCGGGTCCAGGTCGCGGCGCTGGCCGAGCAGGACGCCGAGGCCTACCAGGCCGTGCTGGCCGCGTTCGCGCTTCCCCGGGAGCCCGATCCGCAGGTGCGCCGCCGGCAGATCCGGCGCGCACTCGAGCGGGCCGCTCGGGTACCCACCGAGATCGCCGAAGCGGCCAGCAGCGTGGCGGTGGAGGCTGTCGAGCTCGCCAAGCGGGGCAACCATAACCTGCGCGGCGACGCCTTCACCGCAGCCATTCTGGCCGCCGCCGCGGCCCGATCGGCCGCCGAACTGGTCCGGCTCAACGTCGAGCTCGGCGACCTGGATGCTGACCTGACCAACCGCGCCGCGCACGCAGCCGAGACTGCCGCCAAAGTGGTCGCCGTGCTCGATGCGTGAACTGCGGTCAACCGGCCGGCATGTGACATTCTGGCGTCTGGTCGATGGCGGCGCGCAGTTGTGGATCGTTCGTGAGGGTGCCGAATAAGCCGACAACGTTGCCCATCGCGCCGAAGGCCTGCGCGATCGCGCCCGCGTCGTTGGCATTGGCCGCCTTGAGCTGGGTCGCCATTTCGTTGAGGTTGCCGCGCAGTTGGGTGAGTTGGGTACGCATCTGGTCGAGTATTCGCTGGCCGTTGTCCACTGGCGGAGCGCCGACTGACGACAAAAGATCAATCGCCTGCTGGGTGGCGTTCGCCGCGTTGCTCAGATAGGTGCTGAAGGCCTGCCGCATCTCGGCCGGGTTGGCGAAGTCGGGCTCTGGTGGCCTACCCAGCGGCAGGAAGGCGAACCCCAGTGCCTGGCACGTCGACTTGGCCCAGCCGCGAATCGTCGGCTGCGGTTGCGCTGGTGCCATCGAGCTCATTACCGGCGGCGACGTGGTAGCTGCCGGGCCGGCCGCGTTGCTGGTGTTGGTGGCGCAAGCTGCCACCGTGAGGCCCGTGGCCGCGACGAACACGGCGAGCGCGCGGCGCAGCGTCACGCCGCAAGCTTACGTCCCGACGCGATGTAGTTTCGAGTACTCGCTTAGCTGGGCGGCTGGGACGGCGACGAGGCCGTGGGGTGCATCCCGGGCACGTTCTGGCACTCCGCGGTTTGATCAATGGCTGCGCGCAGTTGCGGGTCGCTGGTCAGCGTGCCGACTAAGCTGACCGCATTACCCGCCGCGCTGAAGGCCGGTCCCATCGCCGAAACTTCATTGGGGTTGGCCGCCTTGAGCTGGGTCATCGCGTCGTTGAGGTTGTTGTGCAGCTGGGTGAGCTGGCCGCGCAGTTGATCGAGGATCTGCTGCCCGTTGCTCACCGGTGGGGCTCCCACGGATGCGAGCCGATCAATCGCCTGCTGCGAGGCGTTGGTCGCGCGGCTCAGATAGTCGATGTAGGCCTGGCGCGTCGCGGTGGGGTTGCCGGCGTCGATCTGGGGTGGCGCACCGAGCTGACCCAAGGTTGGGCCCAGTGCCTGGCACATCGACGCGGCCCAGGCGCGCGCTGCCGGCTGCGACTGAGCTTGCCCTGGCGAGCTCACCCCAGGAGCAGCTGGGGTGGTCGACGAGGCGGGTGCATTGCCGGCGTTGCTGGCGCATCCCGCCAGCGCGAGCCCTGCGGCCACGACGGCGGCGGCGAGCGGGCGGCGCAGCGCTGCGCCGCGTGAAATGTTCATGGTCAGGCTCCCCGTGATCGGCGTAGTTGATCGGACCGGTCTGCTACCCGGCCAGCGTGCTGGCGACTCCGCCGGCTTACCCCGTATCGGCCGGACTAATCGCAGCTGGCGGAATAAGGGATCACAAACGGCCGCCTAGTGCTCCAGTGGAAGGGGTACCCGCAGGCGCACGACGGTGCCGCGGCCGAGGGTGCTGTCGGCGGTGAGCTGCCCGCCCAGCAGCTCGGCACGCTGCTGCATGCCGGGCAGCCCGTATCCCACCGGGCCGGCTCGCTCGGGAGTGGTGGCCGGATCGAAACCGATACCGTCGTCGGAGATCTCCAGCAGCACCGCGCCGGCGGCTACCGACAGCCGCAGCTGGACGTGTACCGCGCTGGCGTGCTTCATCACGTTCTGCAGTGCCTCTTGGGCGATCCGGTAGACCGCGGTCTCGACGTGCTCGGGCAGCACGGTGCTCACGGTGTCCACCTTGACGTTGGGCAGCGGGGTCGATCGCGCGAGGCTTTCCAGGCTCGCAGCCAGCCCGAGATCGTCCAGCACGGGCGGGCGCAGCCCGGCAATCGCGTTGCGCGTCTCATCCAGCGCTCCGGCTGCGAGCTCCTGGGCACAGGTGATCTGCTGGGCGGCGCCGGCCGGGTCGGAGCCGACTGCGTCCGCCGCCGCGGAGAGATGGAACGACAGGCTGACGATTCGCTGGCTGATCCCGTCGTGGATCTCACCGGCGAGCCGGCGCCGCTCGGTTTCCTGGAGCAGCACGATCTGCTCGGCGAAGCGCTCCATTGCCTCCTCCCGCTCAGCCAGGCGGCTGTGCAGGCTCGCGTTCTCGATGGCCCCGGCCATCAGCCCGGCCACTGACTCCAGCAGCTCGATGTCGGCCTCGGTGAACTCCCGGCGGTCCCGGGTGTGCACGTTGAGCACCCCGACGAGATCGCCAGGCCTGGTGATCATGGGAACCGAGGCCATCGAGGTGAATTCCTCACCGCGCAGTTCCGGGATGTAGCGGTAGCGCGGGTCGTCGCGCTTGTTGTCGGTGATCACCACAGGCTGGCAGTGCGCGGCAACCCACCCGGAAATCCCCTCGCCGATGGGTAGCTCGATGCGCCGGGCGAGCCGATCGAACGGCGGTGTGGCGCCGCGCAGCTGTAACCGGTCGCTGTCCAGCAGGTGCACGAAACAGACGTCCGTCGACGTGGTCTCGGTGATCAGATCAGCCACCCCCTGGGCGATCCCGTCGAGGTCCAACCCGGCCGACAAGATCTCGATCACCCGGTGCAGCAGCTGGGCGTCGGAATCGGCGCCGGCTCCGACGCCCGGGCCCAGCCGCGAGGAGGTCACTGGAACACTCCCTCCCGCAGTGCGGCGGCGACGGCGCCGGAGCGGTCCGCGACGTCGAGCTTGCGGTAGATCCCGCGGGCGTGTGTTTTGACGGTCTCCTCACTGACGGTGAGCCGGCCGGCGATGGCCCGGTTGGACAGCCCGGCCACCATGAGAGCGAGCACCTCACTTTCCCGCTGGGTCAGCCCGAGGCGGGCTCCCGGCCAGAACTCGCCACCGCGCAGGTGGGCCACCGACATCGCGACCTTGGTGGCCAGGCTGGGATCGATCAGGACCTCGCCCTGGTGGATCCGCTGCAGGTGGTCCACCAGCTCCGCGCCGCGGACCCGCTTGAGCAGGAACCCGGCGGCGCCCAGCCGCAGCGCCTGGTACAGGTACTGCTCGTCGTCGTAGACGGTCAGGAACACCACCTTGCACTCCGGCCGCCGCTTGCGGATCTCCGCGCACAGGTCCAACCCGCTGGAGCCGCGCAGCCGGACGTCGAGCAGCGTGATGTCCGGCTCCTGCCCGGTGATCACCTTGATTGCCAGCTCCGGTTCGGTGGCCTCCCCGACGATCTCTACCTGGCCGGAATAGGCGGCCAGCATCGCCCGCAGCCCGTCCAGCACCATCTGGTGGTCATCGACGACGACCACCCGCAGCGGCCGCTCGGTTGGCCTGCTCATGCCCGCAGCCTACGCACGGCTGGCGGTGGCAGGGCTACCAGTGACGTCGCCGGCAACCGCGGCAGGTAGACATCGAGCAGTGGACCGGTCATCGCGGTTGCGATCAAGGCCACCAGCACAACCCCGGCTTGCAGGGCAGAGGTGATCACTCCGTTCTGCAGCCCGACCAGGGCGACCACCAGCACGATCACCCCGGGGCAGTTCATCAGGATGCCTAGCACGTTGCTCTCGGCCCAGGACAGCCCCGATAGCCGGGCCAACACCGCCCCACCGCCCCATTTGCTCACCAACCCGGCGGCCAGCAACAGCGCCAGGCCCCCGTATGCCGCGACCGGCACCGCCGTCAGATCGGTCTGCAGCCCGGAGGAGGCGAGAAAGATCGGCAGCAGCACCGAGCGGGTGAGCTCGCCCAGCCGCTGCTCCAGCGCGCAGTGCACCGCCGCCTGGACCGGCAGCACCAGGCCGGCCATGAACCCGCCGACGATCACCGTCAGCCCGGCGAGCTGCGCGGCCAGGCCCGAGGCGAGCAGCAGCACCAGCACCCAGACCAACAGGCCCACCCCTCCGGCGGGCCCGCGAGTGGGACGTGCGGCGATCTTGGCCAGTAGCGGCCGCACCACCAGCAGCATCAGTCCGAGGTAGCCGAGGGCTGCGGCCAGCGCCCGCGACGCTCCGGCCGTGCCGGCTGCGCCGTTGATCGAGGAGGCGACGGATGCCGCGACGAACAGCCCCATGGTGGCCACCGCAGAGGCCGCAATGCCGGTGCAGCCCAGCGCGGACCGGGACAGGCCGCGCTCCTGCAAGATCCGCACCATCACGGGCAGCGCGGTGGCCGCCAGCATGACACCGACGAACAGGGTGAACCCCAGCGTGGACGCCGACTCCGGCTTGAATACTCGGGTCGCGAGCACGGGTCCCAGGGGGATACCGATCGCGATCGGCAGCAGCACCGAGCCCGGGCCGACCAGCGCGATACCCAGGGTGCGGTTGCGCAGTACTGCCCGGTCCAGCTCCACCGCGGTGAGGAAGCTGAACAGCAACAACCCGAGCTGGCCCAGCTGGCCGAGCACCGCCCGAGCCGGCACCGGAAACAGGCACGTCGTGGGGCTGATGGGCGTTACGGGCTGGGTCCCGGGTTGGATAAAGCCGGGTTGGATCACCCCGGGTTCGATCATGCAGTGCAGCAACGCGGGCGCAGCGAACCCCGGCCAGAGCGTGGGACCCAGCAGCGTCGGTCCCAGCAGCACGCCGGCGAGGATCTCGCCGACCACCCGGGGCTGACCGATCGTGGTGCACAGCGTGCCGACCGACCGGGCCACCGCAAGGATGATCACGAGATCGAGCAGCACGAAGCTGACCAATGCCGGGGCCGACAGCGCGGGCACGTTGTCACATCGGGCGCATGTAAATGCTGAATTTCAGATCGAGGTGCATGAAGTCGTGCTGGCGGACGAAGCCGGCGTGCTCGTAGAGCGTCCGGGCGGCGACCATCATCTCCGCGGTGTGCAGGCCCACCGCGGGGGCGTGATCGGCCTGCGCCAGGGCGAGGCAATCCGCGGTGAGGGCACGCGCCACCCCCCGGCCACGTAGCGCCGGGTCGACCCCGAGCACCCGGATCACCGCCCACTCCGGTGGCACGTGCCGGTAATCCTTGGGGCCAGGTGGCAGGTAGGTGACGGTGCCGGCGAGCTGATCACCGAGCTGCGCGACTCGCAGCAGGCCTGGCGCGCCGGACTCGATGACCTTGGCGATATTGCTCGTCATCACTGCCCAGTTGGCCGGAGCCAGCCAGGGTTCGAACTCCGCGTAGGCTGCGGTGACGATCCGGCGCACTGCCGGCAGGTCGTCCGCAACGGCCGGGCGCACCTCAACTAGCAGCGGCGTGGTCTTATCGGTGATACCGCGGGTGCCTCCAGTAGCCTGGGGGGGAAACTCCTCACTGGTACACTGGGTCAATTTTTCTCCCACGATTGGTCAATGGTGCCCCCGAAGCCTCTACGGAAACCTACCGAAGAAGCGGTGGAATCCGCCGATGTCGTCGTAGTCGTCGGAGACGAGGACGCGAGCGGTGTCGTGGTCGTCGGCGCCGATACCGAGACCGGTCGCGAACGGGTGATGCGGGCGGCATATGACCTGTTCAGCCGCCACGGCACGCGCACTGTCGGAGTGGACGCGGTGATCGGCCAGGCCGGCGTCGCGAAGATGACGCTGTACCGGAATTTCGCTTCCAAGGACGACCTCATCCTGGCTTTTCTCGAGCGTCGCGAGGCCCACTGGACCCATGGTTGGGTTCGGGCTGAAGCGCACCGCCGGGGTGAGACCCCAGCGCAGCGCCTGCTGGCCATCTTCGAGTTGTTCGGTGAGTGGTTCGCCCGGCCTGATTTCGAAGGCTGTTCCTTTGTCACCACGCTGCTCGAGGTGACCAACCGGGACAGCCCGGTCCGGCAGGCAAGTGTCAAGCACCTGGCGAACATCCGCAGCTTTCTGTTCGAGCTCGCGGCCGAAGCCGGGGTAGCGGACCCCGATTCATTCGCCCGCAAATGGCACATCCTGATGAAAGGATCCATCATCTCCGCCGCCGAGGGCGACACCCAGGCCGCAGCACGCGCCCGCGAGCTCGGACTGCTGCTGCTCAAAGAGCACGGGATCGCCCCCGAATAGTCCGGTCCCCGGGCGCGCTGCGCGGTATCCATTCGCCCTTCTGGTCTTATGAATCCTTGCGCACGCTGCCGTCGTCAGGGGCACGGTGGTCGCTGGTTTCGGGTGGCGGTCCCGGGGGAGAATCGGATCGGGAGGCGAGGCCAGTGGACGCACCGGAGCCCCGGGCCGTACTCGACGAGATTCGTGCCGGTCAGGTGGTGGTCTGTGACGGTGCGATGGGCACGATGCTGCATGCGGCCGGGGTCTCGCTGGACCGTGCCCTGCCCGAGCTCAACCTGTCGCGCCCGGCCCTGGTCCGAGACCTGCACGCGGCGTATGTCGGTGCCGGTGCCCGGATCCTGCAGACCAACACCTTCGGCGCGAACCGGTTACGGCTGGCCGGGTCGGGACTGGAGAGCAGCGTCTCTGAGATCAACATCGCGGGTGCCCGGCTGGCTCGTGAGGCGGCCCAGCGCGCCGGGCACCCGGTGCTGGTCGCTGGTTCCATCGGGCCCGCGGTGAGCGCTCCGGCGGTGCGGCGGGTACCCGCCGGCGCCCGGGCGGAGGGCCTGCGAGAGCAGATCGCGGCGCTGTGCGACTGGGTCGACCTGCTGATCCTGGAGACCTTCGGCGACCTGGAGTCGCTGGTGCAGGCCGTCGAGGTGGCCAACTCGGAAAGTCACCTGCCGGTGGTGGCCCAGCTGACTTTCGGTGACGACGGCCGGACCCTGCGGGGGGAGGATCCGCCGAGTGTGGCTGCGGCAGTGTCCGAGTTGCCGGTGATCGCGCTCGGCGCGAACTGCACGGTCGGACCCGCGGTGCTGGTGGGCGTGGTGGCCGAGCTGGCCCGCAACACGCAGCTGCCGGTGTCGGTCCAGCCCAACGCGGGGATGCCGCAAAGGCTCGGCGGCCAGCTTCGCTACGCCCGCAACGCGGCCTACTTCGCCGAGGCCGCGCAGCGGTTCGTCACTGCCGGGGCCACGCTGCTAGGGGGATGCTGCGGGACGACACCAGCCCATGTGCGGGCCATCTCCCAAGCGGTCGCCGCGCTGCCTCCCATCCAGCGACCCCGGACCGCGCCGCGGCCCGCTGCCGCTGCCGCCGCGCGTGTAGTGCAGCAACCGGCCCCGGCGTGGCCGTGGGAGGGCGAGCTGGTGGTCGCCGCCGGGTTGCAAGCCCCGAACGGCGCGCAGCTGCCGGCGTTCCTCGCGCAGGCGTCCACCCTACGCGCCGCCGGTGCACGAGTGCTGGCGATTATCGAAGCCGCGCCGCCGGCGGCCCGGATCAGCCCGGTCGGCGCTGCCGTGGTCGTGCGCGAACGGGTGGGCAGCGAGGTGCTGTTACCGGTGGAGGCCGCCGACCGGAACCTCGCTGCATTGCAAGCTGATCTACTTGGAGCGCATGCGCTCGGGCTACGGATGGTGGTGTGCCGCACCGGCCGCCCGCGGGTGGCCGGCGACTACCCCATTGGCCCCGGTGGAACGCCGTGGGACGTCGACTCGCTCGGGCTCATCGCCATGCTCAGCGCGCTCAACGACGGTATCGATTGGCGTGGTGTGGCCACCGCAGAGCACACCCGGTTCGTGATCGGTGGCATCTTGCATACCAGCGCCGGCGACCTTCCCCACGAGCTGGACAGGGTCGAGGCCAAGGCTCGGGCCGGCGCGAATTTCCTGGTCACCGATGTGATCTACGACGTTGAGGAGGCGGCTCGGGCACTGAACGCGGTACGGGCGCGTGGGGTGGGGCTGCCGGTGCTGGCCACGCTCGCCCCGTTCGCCGATATCCGGACCCTGCAACGGCTGTCTTACGAGGATCCGGACGGGTCGATCCCGCTGTCTGTGCTGACTGCGGCCGCCCGGCGGGAGAAGCACCACCGGGACAGTTCCGAGCAGACTGTCGAGTTCGCGGTGAGCGCGGTGGAGAAGTTGCGGCACCTGATCTCCGGCGTCGTGGTGCACGTGCCCGGCGGGGCCAACGAGCATGCTGTGCAGCTGGTCAGTGCACTCGCGCGGTTACGGGCGGGTTGATGACCAGCCCCGAAAGGTCCGAGCGGGTGCCGGCGCGTGACGGTGGCACCGCGCTGAGCGGGCTGTCGCGGCAGAACTCGATATACCGGCGGACCATGGCGATCTGCGACGAGCTGGCCGACGCGGCGCTGGGTGGGGCTGACCCGGTCCGGCTCACCGAGGTCTTCGCCCAGCTGGTCGGCAAGCGGATCGTGTTGCTGGACACGGCATTCCGGTTGCGCGCCCAAGCCGGTGGGTCGGACTCGTTGCCTGGGCTGCGCTGGAACCGCACCGATCCCAGCGTCGACCGGCTGCTGCGGGCACTGGAGGCCGCGCGGCGCCCGTTGCGCATCCCCGCCATCCCCGGATCGCTGCTGGACCAGGCGTGCCTGGTGGCTCCCGTGGTGGTCCGTGAGACCAGCTTGGGTTACCTGCTCGTGCTCGATGAAACCGCCCCGGCCGGCGGCTTTCCGGCGGCGCCCGACGATGCCGAGTTTCTCACCGTCACGTATGCGGCCACGCTGTTCGCGTTGACTCTGGCGCATGAACAGACCAGCAGCGAGCTGGACCTGCGCTACCGCGCCAGCGTGGTCGACGCCCTGGTCTCCGGCCACTTCCTGGACGCCCAGGACGCCCGGCGCAAGGCCCGGTCGCTGGGTCTGCGGGACGGCGCCGCGTTGCGCGTCGCGATGCTGCGCCCGCTGCCGCCGGACCCGATCTGGGCACAGCGGATCGCTGGGGTGTTACCCGGCGCCGGCGCAGCGGTGCGAGACAGCGCATTGGCCATCATCATTCCCGGTGACCCGACGGCCGAAGCGCTGGCCACGCTGTGCGAGCTGGGTCCGGGCGCCACCTGCGGGGTAAGCGAGCAGGTGGATTCACCGGAACTGCTGCCCCGGGGGATGCGACAGGCTGAGCGGGCGATCGATCTCGGATTGCGCCTGGGTCGGGCGGGGCTGCCGGTCCGCTATGACGAGCTGGGCATCTACCGGCTGCTGTGCACGATCGGCGACATGCAGCACTTGATGGGCTACGCGCGCGACGTGCTCGGGCCGTTGCTGGACTACGACACCGAACACCGCACCGAACTGGTGCGGACGCTGTCGGTGTACCTGCGCCACCACGGCAGTCACAAGCAATCCGCCCGGATGCTGCACCTGCACACCAACACCGTCGCCTACCGGGTTGCCCGCATCGAGGCCGTCACCGGGCTCGATCTGGGCGATCCGGATGATCGGCTGGTCGCGCACGTCGCCGTGAAGATCATCGAGTCGCAGGGCTCGGCTGGGGACGGCAGCTGAACAATGCTCAACCCGGGGACGGCACTGGCTCGTGTTGTCGTGGACGAACTCGCCCGTGGCGGGGTGGTCGAGGCGGTGATCGCGCCGGGTTCGCGATCGGCGCCGTTGGCGATCGCGTTCGCCGAGCATCCCGGGATCAGGCTGCATGTCCGGATCGATGAGCGTTCGGCTGCCTTTCTCGGCCTCGGGCTGGCCAAGGCGTCAGGCACCCCGGTGCCAATCGTGTGCACGTCGGGCACCGCCGCGGCCAATTTCCATCCGGCGGTGCTGGAAGCTGCGCACTCCCAGGTAGGCCTGGTCGTCCTGACCGCAGACCGGCCGCCGGAACTGCGCGGCACGGGCGCGAACCAGACAGTGGATCAGATCAAGCTGTACGGCGATGCCGTTGGTTTGTTCACCGAGCTCGGTGTCGCCGAGGCGCGACGCGGCATGGTCGCCTACTGGCGGTCGGTGGTCTGCCGCGCGCTGTCGGTTGCCGCCCGGTCCGGGCCGGTGCACCTCAACGTGCCATTCCGGGAGCCGCTGGTGCACGATCCCGCCGATGAGGCATGGCCAGAGTCGTTGGCAGGACGATCGGATGGGCGGCCCTGGACAGACGTCAGCCCGACGTCCGTGATAGCGGAGCCGGTTGCGGAGTTGGCCGATCCGCCCGAGCGGGGGATCCTCGTGGTCGGCGACGGCGCCGCGGCTCCCGGACAGGCGGTGGCGTTCGCCGAAGCCGCCCAGTGGCCGATCTTCCCGGAGCCGATGAGCGGCGCTCGGCGCGGGTCGCATGCGATCACGACCTACAGCCAGCTCGTCGCTATCCCCGACGTGGTCGGCAGGTACGCCCCAGAACTGATCGTCACCGTCGGCAAGCCGGGATTGGCCCGGTCACTGCTCGAGCTGTATCCCCGGGTTGCGCACCTGGTGGTGGACCCGAGCGCCCGATGGGCAGACCCGACGCGCACCGCGTCATGGGTGGTTCCCGCGCTGCCCGTGCTGCAGCACACCCGGAGTTCGTCGGACTGGTTGGCGGCCTGGCAGCGGCTGGAAACGGCCGCGCGCGGTGAGCTGGAGCGGATCCTGGGCCAGGACGGTGAGTTGAGCGAGCTGCGGCTGGCTCGGCAGATGGCCGACGTCGCGGGGGACAGCGCAGTGTTCATCGTCGGGTCGAGCATGCCGATCCGGTGCCTCGACCTGGTGATGCCCGCCAACCCCGGAGCTTGGGTGCTGGCCAATCGAGGGGCCAGCGGCATCGATGGATGCGTCTCCACCGCGGTGGGCGCGGCGTTGGCTCACCAGGCGAACGGCGGCGGCCCGGCCTTCGCCATGCTCGGCGACCTGTCGGTGCTGCACGACCAGAATGGTCTGATCATCGGCCCAGGTGAGCCGCGCCCGGATTTGACCGTGGTGGTCGTCAACAACGCTGGCGGCGGGATCTTCTCATTCTTGCCCTACGCGGGCTTGTCCCAGTTCGAGAAGCTGTTCGGGACTCCCCACGGGGTCGATTTCGCCCAGGTGGCCGCCGCGACGGGGTGGGAATACCACTGGGTGAGCAGCGCTGAGGAGTTGCCGGGAGCGTTGAAAGGCGGGGGGACGCGCCTGGTCGAGGTCCGAACCGACCGCCAGGCCAGTGTTCGGTTCGACCGGCACGTGCGCGAGGCGCTCACTGCCGCCGCATTGACCGCGGCCGGGCTCGGAACCGCCTAGCGCAGCCGTCGCATTGCGCCGGATCGCCGCGGACCGTTATCGGAACTGTCGGTGTTGCCCGATCAGACGTGCCGGAGAATGCTCTTGCCGCGGACCTTACGCGCCAGGTGGGGACGTGGCGTGGGTTCCACGTCTCGACCACGAGAGCCGGACATCAGCGGTTCACCGAGACGACCGTGAGTGAGGTTGATGATCTCTAGGTAAGGCGGGTTATGACCGCGGCTAGCCTCGAAACCGGTGCATGATCACGGTTTGTGTGCCCAGGGCGACATAATGAGGCTGTTGCCTATTTGCCGAGGGTTCTAGTGCTGCCGCCGGTGTTGGTTGTGTTGGCTGACTCGGGTGAGGTGGGCTGGGCTGGTCTTGGTTATTGGGGGTTGGGTAGGCGGGGGCTGTGGGCTCTGGGTTATGCGTGGGTGGCTCGGTGCAGTTTGAGGAGGTTGAACACGGTCGCGGTGAAGTGGAGTTCGCTGGTGACGGCGGCGAGACCGCGGCGGGAGAAGCGGTCGAGGAGTTTTTTGAGGTTGCCGATGCCGGGCTCGACGGTGGCACCGCGGCGGGTATAGAGGGCGGTTCCTTCGGGGGTGCGCAGCCGGTGGTCCATGGCCTGGCGGGGGGTGGCGTCGGGTGGGGGTGGGCCGCTGGTGGGGCGCTCGCGGGCGGCTTTGCGCACAGAGCGGGTCTTGCCCAGGGCCATGAGCCGGTTGGGGGTGGGGGCGGCGAGGGTGTCCTCGCAGGTGTAGCCGGCGTCGTAGAGCAGGGTTGCGATGCCCTCGGGATCGGCGAGGGTGGTCTCGGCGGTGTGCTGGGCGGCGGTGGTCATCGGGGAGTAGCTGACCCGGTCGTTGGGATTGGTGCTGACCAGCGTGGTCAGGATGCATTGGTCAGCGGTGATGGCGAACTGGGCGTTGTAGGCCTGCAGCCAGCCATACCGGGTGGGCATGATGGTGGAGTCGGGGTCGGTGATGTTGGCCGTGGGTTTGTGGGCCGGCTGGCCCGCAGGGGCGGGCCGGCGGCCGGGCCGGGGCGCGCGGGGGGGGTGAGCGAGCCGCTCGCGGGCAGCGGCCAGGCGTTGCTCGGCGCGACGCACGGTGGTGGAGTCTTGCCGGGGGGCGCGTCCCTTGGGCACCGGCGCCCCAGGATGGGTCACGGCGTGTTCCCAGGCCCGCTCCCATTCCTCGATCTTGGCTTGCTGGGTGGTCCGGGCGTCCACCAGCGCGGACTCGGCCTTGACCAGCGCCGCGGTGTCTCGTTCCCGGTGGGCTGCCGCGGCGGCCCGCTCCCGCTCCCGTTGCTCGGCTTCGGCGGCGGCCAGCCGAGCCGCCGCGGCCCGGATGCGCTCCCGGCGACCGTCGGGCCCATTCCAGCCCGGGGGCAGCTCATCACCCCGGGCCGACCCGAACCGCGCGTCCTCGGCCGCGTCCACCTCCGCTGCCTCGCCCAGGATCCCCGCCACGGTCTGTCGGTCCGCCGCCCGCGCCGCGGCGTCGCGGTCCATCCTGTCCGCGTCCGCGGCCAGCCACGCCGCGCTGCGATTAGCCAGCGGGGACGCATTCGCCGCGATCTTCGTCCCGTCGATGGCCACGGTCCCTAACTGCACCAGCCCCGCCGCCCGGCACAACCGCAGCACCTGCACAAACAACTCCGCGAACACCGGCGCATGCACCTGCCTAAACCGGGCCAGCACACTGTGATCCGGCACATCCGAAGCGCAGATCACCCGGAATGCCACATCCGTGACACACAACCGCTCAATCCGCCGGCTGGAACGCTCCCCACACGCATACGCATAAACCAACAACGCCAGCAGCAGGTCCGGGTCATACCCAGCCCGACCCGCCGCACTGCGCACCGCCAACCCATCCCGGCGCCGCGCCGCCCGCGCATGCAACCGCGAGGTATCCAGCTCGGCCACCACATCCAACACAAACCACACCAAATGATCATCTGGGAGCCAGTCCACCATCCGCGGCGGCAACAAGAATTCCTGATCACGCCGCACCGGCCGATACCCCTTCGCCACCCCCAGATCCTCCCAACAATCAAGATCCACAAGTGGCTTCCACGCCGGGACTTCGATTAGGCAACAGCCTCT
>DASUVX010000074.1:0-13146 GCA_036378735.1 Pseudonocardiaceae bacterium
GTCTACGTCGTCGATCGAATACCCGAGCGCCTGGACAAGGCGGGCGAGCTCGGCGCCACCCCAGTCGACTACCGGCAGGCGGATCCGGTCGACCAGATCCGCGAACTGCGCCGAGCCCGCGGGCTGCCCATCGGCATCGATGCGGTGGGCTTTCAGGCACACGATCGCGTGGCGCCGGAGGAGGAGAACCCGACGCAGGTTATCCGTGATCTCGCCCGCCTGATCAACCCCACAGGCCGGTTGGGCATCGTTGGTGTGTACGCCGAAAGGGACCTGCAACCGGTCCCCGGAGGCCACCCCGATGGGAGCCTTACGGTGCCGTGGGCCACCTTGTTCTCTAAAGGGGTATCGATCGGCTTCGGCCGCACCCATGACCGTCGTTACACCGTGTTACTGCGCGATCTCGTGCTTTCTGGTCGGGCCCGTCCCAGCGCCGTCGTCACTCATCACGGCCGGCTCGACGACGCGCCGCAGCTGTATCGGGCGTTCGACCAGCGCGCCGATGGAGTGATCAAGGCCGTCTTGCGGTCCAGCCAGCCTCGCGGGTGAACGGTAACCGGCATCCCCAGCGGGGGGTGCCGCTAATCGTCCTGGCGGCCGCGCTGGCCTTCGCCAGCGGGGCGATGGACATCGCCGCCTTTACCCACCTTGGTCAAGTGTTCTGCAGCGTCATGACCGGCAACCTGGTCCTGCTCGGTCTGGCGACAGCGCACGCATCCGGCGATATGGCGGTGCATACTGCGGTGGCCTTCGCCGGCTACATCGCGGGTGCTGCGCTCGGCAGCCGCATCGGCGGGCGAACCCCGCGCAAGGATGTGCTGTGGCCGGCACCGGTGACAGCAACTCTGGTCGTCGAACTGCTCGCGTTCGCAGGCTTCACAGTGGGCTGGGAACTCACCGGCAACCATCCGGCCGGCGCCTGGCAACTCGGTGTGCTCGCCGTTGCCGCACTGGCGATGGGGCTGCAGAGCGCGGCCATGCGCAACGTCGGTACGACGCTGTCCACCACGTATTTGACCGGAACGCTCACCAGCGCGGTCGATTCCCTGGTCACCCACAAACAGCCGCGCCGGCGCAACAGTCTGAACGTGACGGTCCTCGTCGCGCTAGCGGCCGGCGCCGCCGCCGGTGGTGCTCTACTCGCTGCCCTGCCGGCGGCATTTCCTATCCTGCCGATGAGCGCTCTGGCGGGAGTTGTGACCATGGCGACGACGCTGGGAGCCCGCCAGTAGCGCGTCAGCGGCGGCCGCGGGTAGGCCTACCTGCCAGCGGGTATCTGGAGACTCTGGTAAGCATCACTGCACGACGCCCGCTGACGGGGATGCCAGCGGCGGTGTATACGGAAACACTGTCCGGGTCGGCGAATCGATCCCAGCGGGAGACGATTGTGATGAGGACCGTGGCCAAGCGGTTGATTGACGTCAGATCCAGCGCCGTGGTGCCGCCTGACAAGCCCGGGCAGGCGTTAGCCGAGCGGCTCGTCAACGCCGACACGGTGCCGACTTGTCCTGCGGTGACGCCCTGACTCCGCGGCCACCCCGGGCGACCGCCCGCATCGCGCCACACGCCTGCCGTGAAGGGCAAATCCACGTACTCGCAGCACTGGCCGGCGCCACCTTCCTCGTCGGCGTCGGCGTGACCGTCTTCGCAGATGGCGGCTGGGCCCTCGCGACCGGGCAACCGGATCCACCGACCCAAACCCGTATGCACGGCGGATGACTAGCGAGATACTCATGGCTATGGCGATCAACGGGGAAGCCACGAAGGACCGTCCCAAAATGGATCGTTCCAGTCAAGATGGCGACGTCGTGGCCGCGGCCAAGCTGCGGGTGGCCCTCGCCGAGGACGACATCCTGCTACGTGAGGGCCTGGCCAGCGTGCTGGAGGGCCACGGCTTCGAGGTGGTGGGACAGGCCGCCGGTGCCCCGCAGCTGCTGGCGGTGGTGCGCCAGGAGGCGCCCGACCTGGTGGTGGTCGACATCCGGATGCCGCCGACGAATAGCACCGAGGGACTAGAGGCGGCCGGGCGGATCCGACAGGAGTTCCCGGAGATCGGCATCTTGGTCCTGTCGGCACATGCCGAGATGGAGCACGCGATGGAACTGCTGGCCACCGGGCGGGGGATCGGCTACCTGCTTAAAAGCCGGGTCGTTGACGTGTCCGACTTCGTCGAGACGCTACAGCGGATCGCCAAGGGTGGCTCGGTCGTGGATCCCGCGCTGGTGCAGGAGCTGGTGTCGGCCCGCCGGCGCAATGACCCGCTGTCCGCGCTGAGCACCCGGGAGCGTGAGGTGCTGGGACTGATGGCCGAGGGACGCTCGAACGCCGGCATCGCGCGCCAGCTGTGGGTCACCGAGGGGACGGTCGAAAAGCACGTGCGCAGCATCCTGGCCAAGCTGTGCCTGCCCGAAACCGACGACGACCACCGTCGGGTGCTGGCAGTGATCAAATTCCTGGAAGCTCGCTGACGGATGGGCGTCACCGGTAGAGCCGGGTCACGGTAGCAATGTCGGCGTCTTCGAGACCCGATGCCGCCGCCTTTCCATAAAGTTCCTGCACCACCGTGGCCCCGGGTAGCTCGACGTCGGCCGTTCGGGCGATGTCGATCGCCAAGCCGGCGTCCTTGGCGCCGAGCGAGGTGCTCCACCAGCCCTCCTGGGAACCGGTCAGGACGCCCTCGAAGCGGTTCTTGAGCCCTGGCGCAACCAGGGGACTGTTGCCTAGTAACTCTCGGAGCTGGTCATCGCTGAGACCACCGCAGCGGCCCACGGCGAATGCCTCCGTCAGGGCGACGATCTCCGACAACAGCAGCACGTTGTTGGTCAGCTTGGCGGCCAGCGCTAGTGGCGCGGTGTCATATCTCCGGACGGTGTTGGATAGCGAGGACAGCACCGGCTCGAGACGGTCCACCAGGCCATCGTTGCCCCCGGCGAGGTACACCGCCTGGCCTGCCCGTACCGCGAGGGGACTGCCGATCACGGGCACGGCCAGGAAGCGGCCCGGGAACGCCTCAGCGAGCTCGCCGCTGAGCGCGGGCGACACCGTCGAGCAGTCGACGTAGATGGTCTTGTTCGCGATCGACGACCGTAGCTCCCCGAGTGCTATTGCTCTGACGGCGTCGTCGTTGGCCAGCATGGTGATCGCGACGTCGACGCCGTCCACAGCCTCGGCGACGCTGTCTGCCTCCCGGCCACCCGCGGACACGATCTCGCCGGCCTTGCCCTTCGAGCGGTTCCACACCGCCACCCGGTGGCCGCACTCGAGCAACCTCCCGGCCAGCGCGCGGCCCATCCGTCCCATGCCCAATACTGCGATGTCCATGCCGGCCTCCTGATCACCGTGAAGCTGACTGCGCCAGAACAGCTTTGGCCACATTCTTAGCTTGGCCTTTGCGCGCCTATTCGTCTTCCACGCCAGCACCCAACCGGGTTTCCCATCGGCTACCGCCCGTGATACCCGCTAGCTGCAACGGACACTGGCAGGCGCTACCGCGGGTCGGTGAAACTGCCGGGGCTGTTGGGCGTGGCGCGCCACTGGGATGTGCGCTGCGGGTTGGCGTGCGCGAGGGCCCCTTGCACGCCGCTGGCGTCAAGATCGGTGGTGTAGACGGGCGTGCCCGGCTGCTGACGCCAGGACTGGTCAAGGTTGCCGGTATCGACGGCGTCGAATCCGAGTTCGTCGATGAGGCGCATGACCACTTTCTTGGCGGCGTCGTCGTCGCCGGCCACCGGCAGGGCTATGCGTCCAGGGGTACCCGCGGGGCGGCCGTTGTGCCGCAGATGGTCCGCGTAGATGTTGTTGAACGCTTTGATCACCGGTCGGCCCAGCTGCTGCGCTACCCAGCCGCTTTCGGTCATGCCCTGTTCAATGGCGTCGATGCGGCCATCGCGCTGCTGGGGATAGTAGTTGCCGGTATCCACGACGACGGTGTCGCCGGCGTCAGCGAACAGATCGCGCGGCAGGTCGGTCACGTTCTTCTCCGGGATGGTCACAATGACGAGGTCCTTGTCGCGCGCTGCTTCGGTGACCGACACCGCGCTGGCGCCGCTCTGCGCGGCTAGCTCGCGCAGCGTTTCGGGGCCGCGGGAGTTGGCCACCGAGACCTCATGGCCCAACGCGGCAAGACGCTGGGCGAGCGTACTGCCGATATTGCCTGCACCGATGATGCCGATCTTCATGTGCTCTCCTTGGCGGTTGCCGTCGGCCACCACTTCGTCGCATCAGGGCGATGTAGCCAGAGGGTGGCGGTGTGGTGATGGTCGGTCATCCCCGCCTGCAGGCATCCTCCCTACCCGCTGGCTGCAATTCCCCGCTGCCGGCGCCGCTACCCCGACATGGACACATATCGGGGTCAAACCGGGGCTGCTGACCCCGCTATGTCTCCATGTCGGGGTAGCGGGCTATTTCCGGCCAGCTGGTAGGGGGATTGGTTGCAGACGGGGAAGACCGACCATCACCAAAGCGCAACCCTGGCATAAGACCGC
Source organism: Pseudonocardiaceae bacterium (assembly GCA_036378735.1). Taxonomy (GTDB): domain Bacteria; phylum Actinomycetota; class Actinomycetes; order Mycobacteriales; family Pseudonocardiaceae. The sequence goes on from DASUVX010000074.1 coordinate 4,485, forward strand.
CGGCTTGGTAGCAGGAGGCGGTAACCGAAGGAGCGCGAGATGTCCCCGGCCGCAGATGCAACCCCGCCGGCACCCGCTGTGGAGAGCGCCGGGCGCAGGCGCCCCACCAAACCGAGTTGGATGTTGGTTTTTATCGTTGGCTTGGTGATGTGGGTGGCGACCGTAGTGGTCACCTTCGTGACCGCAAACTCCAACCTGATCCCGACCATTATTCTGCTGGGTAGTTTCCTGGTCCCCGTCACGTTCGTCACCTACGCCTTTGGACACGCCGACGAAATCGTCACCGCCCAGCGCATCTTCAGCGCCTTCATCTATGGCGGTTTGCTCGGCGTGCTGGGCGCCGCCGTCCTGGAATCGGCGTTTCTCCGTCCGCAGTCGGGACTTCTCTACATTGGTGTCGGGTTGATCGAGGAGGGCGTCAAGCTCGGCGCGCTGTGGTTGCTCGCCCGCCGCCTGCCCCGTTACACCATGCGCGACGGGATGGTGCTGGGCGCCGCCGTCGGGTTCGGTTTTGCGGCTTTGGAAAGCGCTGGCTATGCCTTCAATGCGCTGTTCACCAGAAGGGGCCTGTCATTACCGGATCTGCTCGAGACCGAAGTGCTCCGGAGCATTCTGACGCCAGTCGGTCACGGGCTGTGGACGGCAATCTTGGGCGGGGTGCTGTTCGCAGGCGCAGCGCGCTCTGGCCGACTGCGGCTTACCGGGTCCGTCCTGGCATGGTATGTGGTGGTGGCACTGCTGCACGCGTTGTGGGATGCCTCCCAGCCGATCGCGGCGTGGTTGACGCTGCAACTCACCGCCACCCCGGTGCAGTGGCTGCTGATCGATGTCGGTCGCGTCCCCTTGTGGTCACACAAACAGGTGCACCTGTTCACGGGCCTGAGCTGGGCGCTACTGGTATTCGACGCGCTGGTTGGCCTGTGGATCCTGCGTGGACGCTGGCGCCAGGCGACCCGGATTCGCCCGACCACGACTCCCGTTCTGCGCGCACTGGACGAACGGCGTTGATCACTACGCCAGCGCGCTGGAGGAGCACCGCACACACCGAGCGGTACGCGAGCAGCTTTGCCAACTAGCCACATCGACGGCACTGTTATGGACGACATCCTCGGTATTTCGGACCACCGACAGCCGGCCGTCGCAAGAGCGTAATCCGGAGGCATCGATGATCGCCCAGCTCGGCGACGAGATCATGATCATTCCTCGTGAGGGGCGCGAGCCGGTGCACGAGGGCCACATCCGGGAGATCCGACACGATGCCGGTGGTGTGGTCTATCTCGTGCAGTGGTCAGACACCGGTCACGAGAGCTTGCTGCCGCACGGGCCCGATGTGGTGATCAAGCGCCGGCGCCCAGGTGGTACCCAACAGGCCACTGCGGAGGAAACCCCGTGGCTGTCGCAGCTACGGCATCCGCTGGAGCGGCGTCACACTCGCAACCTGGAGCGACGCCAGCAGGGGGCCTACGAGCGGCTTGCCGAGCGGGTGGAGGAAATCATCACCGGGCTGGGATTGATCGAACAAGATTTTAGTATCAGCGCCGGACGCATATACCACATTCCGCAAGTGGTCGCGGTGGACCCCGGTCCACCGATGAAGGTCGACATCGACATCCTGCCGGGCCAGTCACCCGAAGACTTTTCCGCCCACGCGGAGACGATTGCCTACGACCTGGGTATGGCCGAAGTACGTATCATTCCGATTGCGCCTTCTGCCATCCGGTTGGAACTGATACCACAAAACCGGTTTGCCGGCTGACCACGACTGTTGCCATCGGTAGTGACCGCAGGACGACTCCGGGGCAAGGGGTCCCCACGACCGCGCCGGCAAGCCTGGATGTCTAGCGGATGATCGAGCGGCGCGCAGTTCGAGCGCCATGTAGACCCATGGCCAAGCCCAGCCCAGCCACCACGAGCGCGAGCACGATAGGCGCTGCCCGGCCAGGCTCCTGAAGCGCAGTAATGAGCATGCCAACCAAGGCTATTTCCGATATCACGCCGGCGATCAGCCAGGCCCTGTGCAACTTACGGTCATCCTCAAGACCCGCAGCAAACTGTTCGGCATCGTGCGGAAATTCGGGATGTTGGTGCTCAGATTCCCCGCCGCTGTAGCGCTCCTGTGGTGCCAGTTGCGTCATGTCGTCCTCCTCAGCGGCCCGCCGCCGTCTAATACAGCGCGACGAGTTGTCACCACTAAGGCTGCACGTTCCCGGTACCCAGTGTCTGCACGGCTGGCGCCCGTTGTCCTTACCGGTTGCCAGGAATTCTGCGTTTGCTCGATACCCGCGGCGAATTCCCGCTAGCTGGGCCGGCCCGATTGCAGCTAGCCGGTAGTTCAGTCGGTAGCTGCCCTCGATGACACACCCGGGTCTCGATGCGATTGTTGCTTGTATCAACAGGCCACCGCGGCGTGATCAGGGGGATGGCGGAACGGTGACCACGACGCTCATGGCGCCGTGGTCACCGTTCGCGTGTAGGCGGCAAGGCAGGTGCATTTGCAACGATCCGATATGTCGAAATACCTGGTGACGGCAATGGAAAAGGACAGGGCTCGGGTCGATACGGCGCTTGGGCGAGCGGTGCGGGAACAAGATACGACCGGCATCAGCCGCTTGACACCGCAAGTTGATCATCGTCCCAAGTCCAACTGGCTGCGAGACGTCATCCTCGGCGGCCAGGACGGGCTGGTGAACATCCTCGGGATCATCCTCGGCGTCATCGCCGGCGGCGGCTCGAACACGGTGCTGGTGGCCACCGGCTTCGCGGCCGCCATCACCGAGTCCATTTCCATGGGCGCCGTCGGCTACACGTCGTCGATCTCCGAGCGGGACTACTACAGCGCCCAGCGCCAGCGGGAACTGCAACACATCGAAACCGCGCCCGAGGCGGAGCGCCGGGAGGTGCGCAAGCTCTACGCGACCAAGGGATTCAGCGGCGAACTGCTCGACCGCGTCGTCGACACCATTACGGCCAACCGCCAAAGCTGGCTGGCGACGATGATGGACGACGAACTGCATCTGCAACCGGTGGGGACATCCGACATCCTGCGCAGCTCGATCGTCATCACCATCGCCACGCTGATCGGCCACCTGATCCCGCTGGTCCCGTTCCTGTGGCTAGGCAGGACGCCGGCCCTGGTGCTGGCCGTCGTGCTGAGCGCTCTGGTGCTGTTCGGTGTTGGCGTGTACTCATCGCTGACGCTCGTCGGCGATTGGCGCCGCAACGGCCTCAAGATGGTCGTGATCGGTCTCGGCGCTGCGGCCGTCGGTTTCGTCGTAGGCCGGTTGTTCCACGCCGTCGGCGGCTGATGGCCAACTGCGCGAAACACTCACCGGACTGCCCGACGAGGGGATAACCCAAGCATTGCGGGATATCGAGGCGCTATCGCGGCGGACCCATGCGATGATGCTCCACCTGGTCGCTAAAATCGGCTCCCGCGGCATTGCTGGCCGAGCGGGATTCGGCACCACCCAGCGACTCGTGGCGGGAATGCTGCACCTGTCGTCAGAGGCGCGCGGGCCCGGGTGGAGCAGGCTGCGATGGTCGGTGCGCGGCACGGATTGACCGGTGAGGCGCTGGTCGACGGCGGCGTCACCGCTACGAACAATTGTTGCCTGCTGTGCCCAGCACACCATCACCAGGTCCACCTGCAAGGCTGGGAGGTCGCCATCCACGGCGGACGCGTCGAATTCCGACCACCCGCCCTCATCGACCCCAATCGGCGACCCTTACCAACCCACTCCGGCGCTGACTTCACCTCTTTCATGCGGTGCTGCTCTCGCCGATCCGGTGGTCGCTGTGCTCTGGTGCTGGCGGCAGTCTTCGGGTTCCTGCTGACAGGTATTGAAGTTCAGCGCTGGCCGTGAAGACGTAACTGGCTTCACGCGTAATTCTGGGATCAGCACAAACGGCCGAGATGGATGTGCCGATGAGTTTGCTAGTCCTGGGGCTGTCCCATCGCAGCGCACCGGTGGACATGCTGGAGCGAGTGGCGGTGTCCTGCACGGACGCCGGCAAGGTCCTGCACCAGCTGCTCGAGCGTGAGCACGTCGCAGAAGCACTGCTGCTGTCGACGTGCAACCGGGTCGAGGTCTACGCGGTGGTGACCACTTTCCATGACGGACTGGCCGAGATTACCGAGGTGCTGGCCCACCAGTGCGCGATGACACCGGACGAACTCTCCAAACATCTCTCCGTGCACTACTCGGCGGCCGGTGTGCAGCATCTGTTCTCAGTGGCCGCGGGGCTGGATTCGATGGTCGTGGGCGAGCCGCAGATTCTTGGTCAACTGCGCAGCGCGTACACCGGCGCTGAGCAGGCCGGCACCGTGGGCGGCACGTTGCACGAGGTTGTGCAGCAGGCGTTGCGGGTCGGCAAGCGGGTCCACACCGAGACCGGTATCGCTGCCGCCGGGGCCTCGGTGGTGTCCGAAGCCCTCGCCGCGGCGGCCGCCGCGCTGGCTGGCCCGGACCGGACGGGTCTGGCTGGACTGGCGGGCCGGCGGGTGCTGGTGCTTGGCGCCGGTGCCCTGGGCAGCTTGGCCACCGCGCAGTTGCGCAGGGCCGGGGTCGCCGAGATCGTGCTGGCCAATCGCACCCCGGGCAGCGCGCAGCGGCTCGCCGCGCTGTGCGAGGCCGAGGGCGCCCTTGCCCGCGTTGTCGGCCTGGACGGCGTAACCGCCGCCCTGCCCATGGTGGACCTGGTGGTCTGCTGCACCGGCGCCGCCGACGCGGTGCTCGGTATCGAGCACATCGACGGTGTCACGAGCACCCGGCGACACCCGCTGGTGATCTGCGACCTGGGATTGCCCCGCAATGTCGAGCCCGCAGTAGGTGACCTGCCCGGAGTGACCTTGCTGGATCTCACCACCGTGGCCCGCCGGGCGCAGCAGCGCGCCACCGGGTCGGACGTGGTCGATCGCGCCCAGCGTGTCGTTGCGCAGGAGGTGCACCATTACCTGCTGGCCCAGCGCACCGCGGAGGTCATCCCGACGGTTGCCGCCCTGCGCAAGCGGGCTGCCGAGGTGATCGACGGGGAGCTACAGCGGCTGGACGGTCGGCTACCGGGGCTCGATTGGGCCGTGCGCACTGAGCTCACCCGCACCGTCCACCGTGTGGTCGACAAGCTCTTGCATGCCCCGACGGTGCAGGTCAAACAACTCGCCAAAGCCGGTAATGGCCAGGCATACGCCGACGCGCTACGGCAGCTGTTCCAACTTGACCCGCAGGCCGTTGCCGCCATCACCGCACCGGACAGGGGAACAGGGTGATGTCGGGGGCACGCTGGTCTGCCTTGCGACTAGGTACCCGCGGCAGCGCCCTGGCGCTCACCCAGACACAGTGGGTGGCACAGCGATTACGGACCGCCGGAATCCCGGTACGCATCGTGCCGGTGCGCACCGTGGGAGACGCCAGCGCACACCCGATCAGCGACCTCGGCGTGGGGGTGTTCGTCTCAGCGTTGCGCGAAGCCCTGACGGCCGGTGAGGTTGACGCGGCGGTGCACTCCTACAAGGACCTGCCGACCGCGGGGGATCCCCGGCTGGTGCTCGCCGCCGTCCCGGAACGCGCCGATCCGCGGGATGCACTGGTGGCCCGCAACGGGATGGCGCTCGGCGAGTTACCTCCTGGGGCGGTGCTCGGCACCGGCTCGCCGCGGCGCGCCGCACAGCTACGCGCGCTCGGCCTGGAGCTGCAGGTCGTCCCAATCCGCGGCAACGTCGACTCACGGATCCGCCGAGTCCTCGACGGCGAGCTGGATGGTGTGGTGATCGCAGCCGCCGGGCTGGCCCGGCTCGGCCGGATCGCGGAAGCCACCGAGCTGCTCGACCCGCAGCAGATGCTGCCCGCGCCAGGGCAGGGCGCGCTGGCGTGCGAGTGCCGGGCCGACGACCTGAGCACCGCACGCGCGCTGACCGCTGTCCTCGACGACACCAGCGTGCGCGCCGCAGTCACCGCCGAACGGGCATTGCTGGCCGCCCTGGAGGCCGGCTGCAGCGCCCCGATCGGCGCGCTCGCCGAAGTCGTCGAGAAGCGGCTGTTCCTGCGGGGGGTCGCCGCCACCGCGGACGGTGACCTGCGCCGGGCATCGGCCACCGGGAAGCTCACCGATGCCGAGACGCTAGGCCACCACGTTGCGGCGGAGCTACTGGGAATGCGCCAGCCAGGCCCGGCTATTCGGGCCAGCCGGAATTCTGGATGATCTGCACGAAATCGGCCCGGACGAAGCCGGGTGCGAAGTGGGCAAGCACGTCGTCGTTCATCGTGCCGAAGGTGGTGTCGGGCCGGTCTTTCATGCCCTCGAAGAATGCCTGCAGGATCTGCCGTTTGAAATCGGGCCGCGGGTGAGCGCTGACCACGGCGTCAATGAGTGTTCTCTCGAGGTTCTCATAGCCGATGCCGAGCACGTCGGTTTCCACCCCGGCGCTGACCAGAGCCACCTCGGGCTCCAGGCGGTAGGGGGTTTCCGGGGTGGTGTGCAGCGCGATGCCCAGCCAGGCCAGGCGGGCGCGGTCCTCGGGCAGGCCGTGCGCGGCGAGGAATCGGCGGGCCTCGTCCGCACCGTCGATTTCGAAGCGCTGGTCGGTAGTCCGGTACTTCTCAGTCAAGCCGAGGTCGTGAAACATCGCGCCGACGTAGAGCAGTTCCGGGTCGGCGATCAGGCCGAGTCTTTTCCCCTGCAGTGAACCGAAGAGGAAAACCCGGCGCGAGTGGTGGTACAGCAATGGGGTGGCGGCGTCGCGGACCAGTTCGGTGGCCTCGCGCGCCAGCCGGCTGTCCGGGATGTCAATACCAGCGATCCGTTCCGACATTGGTGATCTCCTGATCTGCTGATTCCCGACATGGAGACATATCGGGGTTTTGGGGGCCGGATCACCCCGATATGTCTCCATGTCGGGGTGATCAGGATCAGGCGGATGTGATTAGGACTGTGCGGCGCGGACGCCCTGCTCGACGCGGTCGCCGTAGTCTTTGTCCACGTTGCGCAGGTAGTCGAAGGCGCGGAGCAGGACTTTCTCGCTGACGCCGTTGAGCAGCGCCCCGACGGTGTTGTTGACCAGCCTGGTGCGGGCGTCCTCGTCCATCACATCCCGGACCAGGGCGCCGGCCTGGCCCCAGTCATCATCTTCGGCGTGCAGGGTGTAGGCGGCGTGCACCATCTCGCCGTCGGAGTACCACCCCGCGGGCTCGCCGTAGCGGGCGACGTCGGCGCGCGGGCCATCGTAGGAGTTGGGCCAATACACCGGGTCGGTGACAGGATGGATGCGCATTACGCCGTCTTTGCTGTAGCTGTGCACCGGGGACTTCGGCGCGTTGACCGGGATCTGGGTGTAGTTGACCCCCAGGCGGGCGCGGTGGGCGTCGGAGTAGGAGAACAGCCGGGCCAGCAGCATCCGGTCCGGGCTGGCGCCGATGCCGGGCACCAGGTTGTTGGGTTGGAAGGCGGCCTGCTCGATCTCGGTGTGATTGTCGGTGGCGTTGCGGTCCAGGATCATCTGGCCGACCTCGATGAGCGGGTAGTCGCTGTGCGGCCACACCTTGGTCAAGTCGAAGGGGTTGAACCGGTAGGTCTTGGCGTCCTCAAAGGGCATGATCTGCATTTTGAGCGTCCAGCTGGGGTGATCCCCGCGCTTGATCGCGTCAAACAGGTCACGGGTGTGGTAGTCGGGGTCCAGACCGGCCAGCCGGTCACCCTCCTCCTGGGTGAAGAACTCGATGCCCTGGTTAGTCTTGAAATGATATTTGACCCAGAACTTCTGGCCCTTGGCGTTGACCCACATGTAGGTGTGGCTGGAGTAGCCGTTCATGTGCCGCCAGCTGCGCGGGAAACCCCGATCCCCCATTAGCCAGGTGACCTGGTGGCATGTCTGCGGTAGCAGCGTCCAGAAGTCCCACTGCATGTCATTGCTGCGCAGGTTGTTGTCGGCTCGGCGTTTCTGGGAGCGGATGAAGTTCTGGAAATGAATGGGGTCGCGAATGAAAAAGACCGGGGTGTCGTTGCCGACCATGTCGTAGTTGCCCTCGGTGGTGTAAAACTTCACCGAGAAACCTCGCAGGTCACGCCACAGATCAGGGCTGCCGCGCTCCCCGGCCACCGTCGAGAATCGCGCCACCAATTCAGTCGTGGTATTCGGCTGGAACACCGCAGCCTTGGTGTAGGCACTGACGTCGTGGGTCACCACGAAATGACCAAAAGCGCCACTACCCTTGGCGTGCGGCTGGCGCTCGGCGATGCGCTCGCGGTTGAAATTCGCCATCTGCTCGATGAGATAGCTATCCTGCAGCAGGATCGGGCCGTCCCGGCCGACGGTCAGCGAGTACTCGTCGCTCTCAATTGGGATACCGGCATCCGTCGTCTGCGTCTTGGGATCGATGGTCACTGTGTTGCCTCCTCGTCGGGATGAAACGTGCCGTGGGAGCGGCGCGGGAAGGCAGAGTCCCGGTCGTGATCGGCCGGGCATCGCATGCACGGCAGGTTCATAGCTTCCAAAGTCGTCTATGAACGCTCGCTCGTCTTCGACACCAGCGCCCATTTGCCATTCCCGCCGGCGGTAACCCGGACCTTCCTGCTAGCTACCAGACCCCAGCAGCCAGCCGGTGGGCTCGGCGAGGCGGTCCGCCTGGACTGGCCCCCACGAAGCCTTCGGGTAGATCACCGGCTCTGG
>DASUVX010000075.1:0-95756 GCA_036378735.1 Pseudonocardiaceae bacterium
TACCACGGCGTCGATACACCGATCCGCTGCGGTGAGCGAGACCCGGACGTGGCGCGCTCCGGCGGGACCGTAGAACTCCCCCGGCGCGACGAGCACACCCAGCTCAGCCAGCCGGGCGACGGTGTCCCAGCACGGTTCGCCCGCGGTGCACCACAGGAACAGCCCACCCTGGGACCGCTGCACTCGCAGCCCGGCGCGGTCCAACGCCGGCCGCAACAGTGCCCGGCGCCGCGCGTACCGCTCCCGCTGCTGCGCGATGTGCGTGTCGTCGGACAGGGCGACCACCATGGCCTGCTGTACCGGTCGGGCAACCATCATGCCTGCGTGTCTACGCACCGCGAGCAGCGCGGCGACCAGATCCGGGTCGCCGGCCACGAAACCGGCCCGGTAGCCGGCGAGGTTGGACGACTTGGACAGCGAGTGCACCGCCAGCAACCCGCGATGGTTTCCACCGGACACCTGCGGGTGCAGCACTGAGACCGGCTGCGCGTCCCATCCCAGAGACAGATAACACTCGTCTGAGGCCACTACCGCGCCGATCTCCCGGGCCTGGCCCACCGCCACGGCCAATACCGCGGCCGGCATGACCTCGCCGGTGGGGTTGCTCGGCGAGTTCAGCCAGCGCAACCGGGTGCCCGGCGGCGCCGGCTGGTGATCACCGAGACGGACCGGGGTAGCGCCGGCCAGCCGCGCACCCACCTCGTAGGTGGGATAGGCCAACTCGGGGAGCGCAATGAGATCACCCGGGCCGAACCCGAGCAAGGTAGGCAGCCAGGCCACCAGCTCCTTGGAACCCGCCGTCGGCAGCACCGCCTCTGCGGGCACGCCGGGCACGCCGTACCGCCGCGCCAGCGCGTCGACAGCGGCTTGACGCAGTTCTGGTGTGCCATGCGTAGCTGGGTAACCGGGCTGCGCCGACGCCGACGCCAAGGCGCGGCGCAGCACGTCGGGAACCGGATCCACCGGGGTACCGACCGACAGATCGACCGCGCCATCGGGATACTCCGCGGCACGCCGAGCTGCATCGGAGAGGGTGTCCCAGGGAAACACGGGAAGATCCAGACGCACCGTGCCGGCACCCGAGGTCCGTTGCGTGACACCCGCGCCCGGGCGGATCACTCCTCGTTCTGCGGCGGCAGGTCCGCGACCATCGGTGGGTCGTCGTTGACCGGACCGACCTTCGACGCCCCACCGGGGGATCCCAGCTCGGTGAAGAAGTCGACGTTGGCCTTGGTGTAGTCCTTCCACTGGTCCGGCACGTCGTCCTCGTAATAGATGGCTTCTACCGGGCAGACGGGCTCACAGGCACCGCAGTCGACACATTCGTCGGGCTGGATGTAAAGCATCCGACCGCCTTCATAAATACAATCCACCGGGCATTCTTCGATGCACGATCTGTCCATGACGTCCACGCAGGGCTCTGCGATCACGTATGTCACGGGGTATCTCCTGCTCCTCACTCGCGGTACCCGAACGGGCCGTCTACCTGCACAGTATCTCCGTGCGCGCAGGCACGGGCCAACGACCCCACCAGTCACTATCCGGCCATTGCCCGGCCCAACGCCACCGCAGCCGGGAACGTGCCAGCAGCCAACAGAATTCCCGAGCGCCAGTCCGCGGCCAGCAGCACGTCGCCGCCCGGTCCACCGACTCCGAGCACGCCGATGGCGAGTAGCCACACCATCAGCGGGAGCGCCGCCAGCGTTCGGGGTCCGCCCAGCTCAGCGGCACTGCGAACCAGCAACGGGGTGCTCACCGCGGCGAGCAGGATGGTGATCGGAAACGGCGCCGCACCCACCCGCAGCGGCAGGTAGAGCAGCTCCACCGTAGCCAGCGCGACCGCGTCGAACAGCAGCACGACGAGGGTGATACGGGCGAGCACGCTCACTCCTTCGAGTGGGCCGCCACCAGGTCGGGCAGCCCGCCGAAAAGGTCATCCCGCGCCGCCTCATCGTGATCCCGCCCGAGCGGGCGGTGGGCAGCGACCCCGCCGGCCAGGGTGAAGTGCTCGGTGTCGAACACTGGCCGGGCCACCCCGTCGGCCAGCGCAAAGGCTGCGTACGAACCGTCCGTCCACACCTTGACCTGGGTAGCGTGGGCGCGCATCGCCGCGAGGACGGCAGGGCGGTGCGCAGTGACGTCCAGAGCGGTAGTCACCTCGGCGTCGTCCACGCCGGGCAGTCCCCGGTCGTCCGGCACGGGGAAGGGCAGTCCCGGCATTGCGGCCAGCGCGGTGATTCCACCGGCCACGGCCGAGGTCGGCTGGACCGCCCAGAACACCCGGGCCACCTCGGGTGTCTGCGCTGCTGCGGCCATCGTGACCTGGTGGGCCCGGACGTGATCGGGATGCCCGTAACCACCGTCGGGGCCGTAGGTCACCACGACTTGGGGCCGCACCGCGTCGAGCACTTCGACTAGCGCGTCGACCTGCTCGTCGAGCGCACCGGCGGCGAAAGCCCGCGCGTGCAGCTGCGCCGGCACGCTCGCCCTCGCTCCGGGTTCGGCGACCATGCCGGAATCGCGCCACCGACCGATCCCGCCGAGGAACCGCTGATCAGCGACCCCGAGCACGGCACACGCCGCGCGCAGTTCGGCCAGCCGGTAACCACCGAGCTGGTCGGCACGATCGGCGGCCAGGCCCCGCAGCTCTTCGCGGAGCACCTCGCCCTGTTCCCCGAGTGTGCAGGTCACCAACGTCACGACCACCCCGGCGGCGACGTACCGCGCGATCATTCCCCCGGTCCACAGCGTCTCGTCGTCCGGATGCGCGTGCACCACCACTATCCGCCGCTGGCTCATCTGGGTCTCCAACTTCCGCATTGAGCGGGCTGGGCGCGGTAAAACGTCGCCAATAACCCCGCTGAGCCCGCTGGATGCGGGACATCTTGGTGGGTCCCAGCGTAGGTGATCAGCCGGCGGCGCGAAGGCCCCACTGGGCGATGTTGTACGGGGGGCCGTCCAGCGAGGAGTTGTTGCGGATGTTGGCGATGTCGTTGTAGAGCGCGATGAACGTCGGTCTCTGGTATAGCGGCAGAACGTACGCATCCCTGGTCAGCCGGCGGTCCGCTTGGTTGAGTGTCTCCCTGGCCAGCGACTCGTCCGCAGAGTTCTGCGCCGCCGCGATCAAGCGGTCGACGTCGGGGTTGCTGTAGCGGCCGAAATTGCTGCCCTGGCCGGTGGTCCAGAGCTGGCCTGCACCGCTGTACGGGAACGGCGTGGCGATCCAGGAGAAGACGACGATGTCGAAGTCACCCAGCGAGGTGGCAGTCCCGAGGTCGTCGGCTGGTACCACGTGGACGGTGATTCCCAGCGGTTTGACCATCTGAGCGAACAATTCGCATTCGACCTGGCGAACCTGATTTCTGACGGTGTAGCGCATGCGCAGCGGCGGCACCGTCATGCCGATGGAGGTCTTGAGCTGCCCACGGTCGATGCGGTAACCGGCCGCAGCGAGGATTTGTTTGGCCCGCGCCAGGTTGCCGGAACCCTGGCCGGTCTCGCTGATCACATCCTCATAACCGCTCTGCTGCGGGACGAAGTTGTGACTGTTCAGCGGTTTGATCTTATTGGTGAATTGTCCGACGGTCTTGTCGATGATGGCCTGCCGGTCGACTGCGGTGAACATCGCGGTGCGCAGCGCGGGATCGGCGAGATAGGGGTTGGTGAGGTTGAAGTCGAAGTGCTCCCAGCTCAGCCCGCGCCCGACGAAGGAGGAGACGCCGGGGATCTTGCGCACTTGCTGCACCTGGCCGACCTGCGGTTGCGGGTAGATAACCTGTACCTGACGATTCTGCAGCGCCGTGAGCTCTTGATCGGCGTCGGTGATGATCCGGTAGATCACCCGGTCGAGCTTCGGGCGAGACCCGTACCATTTCGGGTTAGGCACCAGGGTGACCGATTCGTTGTTGCTGACGTTATCGATCTGGAAGGGGCCACCGGAGTAGGTGGGCACGGTCGTTCCAAACCAGCTGAACGACGCGGCCAGACCCTGCGGAGTCTTGATATCCCCATGCTGTGCCGCGAGGTGCGCTGGATACATCGGTGACCCGCTTCCCCAAAGCTGTTTCCAGTCCGTGAAGGGCTTGCTGAACGTCACCGTGACCGTCTTACCGTTGTCGGCGCCGACTACCGATTTGATCTGGTCATATCCGGCGGTGCGGGCCGCACCGCAGTCCGGGCAGTCCCGCCCGTTCTGGACTTTCCAGTTGTAGATAAAGTCGTCTGCAGTGATCGGTGTGCCGTCCGACCAGATCGCATTCGGCTTGACCTTATAGACGATCGTTTCCGGGTAGGTTGCCGTCACTTTCGCCGAGTCGAGCAGTTCGTTGTTCATCGCCACGGTGAGGTCGGGCGCGGTGATGAAGGTGCGGGGCAACAGCCCGGACAGTACCCAGCCGGTCTCCAGCACGTTGCCCTGGCTGGACAGCAGGTTCCAATTCGAGATGTTCTTGTCAATGGCGTAGCTGAGCTGGCCACCTTGCCGCAGCTTGCCCGGCTCAGCGAGGTTGCAGGTGTTCGGGTTCGCATCGCAGGTCGCAAAGACCGTGCCGGTCTGGCGCTGCGCAGCTGGGCCCGTGGGGTTGGGTCCACCGCAGCAGGCCAGCGCGACCGTGAGCGCTGCCGCCAGCACCGCACGCCATGTCCCTGATCGCGTCACGCATCCCATGGGCCGGTGACCCTAGCCCCCTGCCCAGCCGTCGCGCGTTCTGGATGCAGAACGCGGTAAACGGGTGCCGAATAACCGCGTTCTGCATCCAGAACGCGGTGCGAGAAACCCGCAGGCCCGTCCACCCAGCCGCCGATATCACTCAGCGGGTGATGCCGCCACTGCTCGGGCCGCGTCGGCGCCCTCACTGAGCAGGATCCGGAACCCGTTTTCGTCGAGCACCGGCACCTTGAGCGCCACGGCCTTGTCATACTTGGATCCCGGCTCCTGGCCGACGACCACGAACGCGGTTTTCTTCGACACCGACCCGGCTGCCCGACCACCTCGCTGGGTGATCGCCTCGGTGGCCTCGTCCCGGGAAAAGCCTTCGAGTGAGCCGGTCACCACGATGGAGAGGCCTTCGAGGTGGCGCACCACCGAGTTGTCGACCGGCTCGGCCAGCCGCACTCCCGCGGCGCACCACTTGGCCACCACCTCGCGGTGCCAGTCCACGCCAAACCATTCGCGCACGGCGGCTGCGATCGTCGGGCCAACGCCATCGACTGCGGCCAGGGCCTGCTCGTCCGCCTCCTCGATGGCATCCAAGCTGCGGAACTCCCGGGCCAGCGCCTGCGCCGCGGTGGGCCCGACGTGCCGGATCGACAGCGCCACCAGCACTCGCCACAACGGTCGATCTTTCGCGGAATCCAGGTTGGTCAGCAGCTTGCGTCCGTTGGCCGAGAGCTCTCCCGCCTTGGTGCGGAATAGATCCACCGCCAGCAGTTTGGACTCGTCCAGGGTGAACAGGTCACCCTCGTCGTGTACGACACCGGCAGCCAGTAGTGCCACCGCGGCCTCGTAGCCGAGCATCTCGATGTCGAAGGCGCCGCGCCCGGCCATGTGGAAGATCCGCTCGCGCAGCTGCGCTGGGCAGGACCGGGCGTTGGGACAGCGGATGTCGACGTCGGCCTCGCGCTCATGACGCAGTGGCGTGCCGCATTCCGGGCACGTCGTGGGCATGACGAACTCGCGCTCGTCCCCGGTTCGTAGATCCACCACCGGGCCGAGGACTTCGGGGATGACGTCGCCGGCTTTGCGGATGGTCACGGTGTCCCCGATCAACACGCCCTTGCGGCGTACCTCGTCGGCGTTGTGCAACGTCGCCAGTGACACCGTGGACCCCGCGACGGTCACCGGCTCCATGAATGCGAACGGGGTGACCCGCCCGGTGCGACCGACGTTGACCCGGATGTCCAGCAGCTTGGTGGTGGCCTCCTCCGGGGGGTACTTGAAGGCGATCGCCCAGCGCGGCGCCCGCGATGTCGAGCCCAGCCGGCGTTGCGCCGACACCTCGTCGATTTTCACCACCACGCCGTCGATCTCGTGCTCCACATCGTGGCGATGCTCGCCCCAGTAGGCGATGTGTGCGATCAGCTCATCAATCGTGGACAGCAGCCTGGTGCGCTCGGAGACCGGCAATCCCCAGGCGGCCAGGGCCTGGTACGACTCCGATTGACGCACCGGTTCAAACCCGCGCCGGCGACCCAGGCCGTGGCAGAGCATCCGCAGCGGGCGGGTCGCGGTGACCCGCGGGTCCTTCTGCCGCAACGAGCCTGCTGCGGAGTTGCGAGGATTGGCGAAGGCCGGTTTGCCGGCCTCGACGAGCGCTGCGTTGAGCTCGGCGAAATCGGCGAGCCGGAAGAACACCTCGCCCCGCACCTCGAGCAGTTCCGGCACCGGGAAGTCGGCGCTGGCGTGCAGCCGGTCGGGGATGTCGCGCACGGTGCGCAGGTTGAGTGTGACGTCTTCGCCGGTGTGCCCGTCGCCGCGGGTCAGACCCCGGACCAGACGCCCGTCCTCGTAGAGCAGGTTCACCGCCAGCCCGTCGATTTTCAGCTCGGCCAGGTAGTGCACCTCGGTACCCACCTCGCGGGTGACCCGCTCCAGCCAGGCGCGCAGGGTGTCCGTGTCGAAGGCGTTGTCCAGGCTGAGCATCCGCTCGAGGTGATCGTGCGCGGCGAACTCGGTGCTGAAGCCTCCGCCGACCACCTGCGTCGGAGAGTCCGGTGTGACCAGCTCCGGCCAGCGTTGCTCGAGCTCCTGCAGCCGGCGGAACAGCTGGTCGAACTCGGCGTCGGACACGGTGGGGGCGTCGAGCACGTAGTAACGGAACTGGTGACCGCGCACGGTCTCGACAAGTTCGCCGTACTCGGCTCGCACCTCGCCAGGTGGTTCGGCCATCATGCTCGACCCTGCAGCAGGTCTTCGGTACCAGTGCTCGACCCTGCAAGCAGGTCTTTGGTCATCACGCAGGGCAGACTAGCTCCGGACCCTGACAGTGTGCCGACCGCGCGAGCGCCGGACCGGGAGAGGCGGTGGCTAGCCGTCTTGTCGCCGAGTTAGACACGGTGGCTGCCCGACAGCGGCCGGACAACCAGGGTGTCGAACTCGGCGACAAAATACGGCCCCGCGCCATCGACGGTACGGGGCCGCGGGTCAGACGCGCTGCTAGAGGGCGCGAACCGAGTCCGCCTGCGGGCCCTTGGGGCCCTGGCTCGACTCGAATTCCACGCGCTGGTTCTCGTCCAGGGTGCGGTAGCCGTCGCCCTGGATGGCGGAGAAGTGGACGAACACGTCGGGGCCACCCCCGTCGACGGAGATGAAGCCGAAGCCCTTCTCCGCGTTGAACCACTTCACGACGCCCTGTGCCATGTGCTCTCCCTAAATCTGACGCTGTGGAAGCTGCAGCCAGCACCGTGCCGGCCGCACGGTTGCGCGGACCACGCGCCCCATTGGGAGACGTCCCCGAGGGAAGCGCGAAGCCCGTAGTCAGACATTCCACGGACGCTTCACAACGATCGGGGAACCTACACGACCACAACCTGGCGCCACGCTATCACCTTGCGCAGCGGGGCCTGGCTCGGGACATGCGTCAGATCGGCTGTAACGCGGGTTTGGACCGACCGGGTGCAGCTGGAACTCGAACTCGGTCACGACGCCGAAGTTGCCACCGCCGCTGCGCAGCGCCCACAGCAGGTCAGCGTTCTCGTCGGCGGCTGCCCGCACCAGGCGCCCGCCAGCAGTGTTTGCCACCCGAAAGACGCATATGTAACTAAAGCGCGAGTTGCCAATCGACCGCGCGGCGGTACGGCCGGAAGCCCATCGCCTCGTTGATCGCCACCATGTACGGGTTGGAATCAGCGTTGACGGTGTCGATGAGACGCAACTCGGGACGCTCAAGCCGGGCACGCTCCAGATTGGCCACCTTGATCAGCGTGCCCAGCCGGTGACCACGATGCTCCGGCGCAACGATCGTGTCGCCCTGCCAGGCGAACCAGCGCGAGGTCGTGTCAGCGCCGATGTGGGTGAAGGCGACCAGCCGCCCGGTGCGGTCCAGCGCTGCGGTGGTGACGTTGCGCTGCCCGCGACCCAGCCAGCAGGCATCCCTGGCCTTTATCCGTGCCGCGTCGTAGATCTCCTGGTCCCACTGGAGGTCGTCCTGCGGGGCGTCGGTCGACATCCGGCCGGTGAGGTAGGCGACGTCATCGAGCCACTGCGGAGGCGTCGTACCCACCCATTGGACCAGCGAGTAGGCCCGAGAGCGGGCCCGCGCCTGCGCGTCGAGCTGGGCCAGCACGGCGGGGTGGACCGCATCCACGTCGAGGCGCCGCCGGGTCTGCACCAACGCCGGCACCGCGCCGGATGCGGCGGCGAATCGACCTGCCGGATCGGGAACGGCCGGATCGAGCGGCTGCGACACCCAGAAGAGCAAACGGCTCCGATTCTGCCGGGTGGCCTCGGTGCGAAGGTGAGCGAGCAGGGATCGACCGATGCCGTACCGCCGGCGCTCGGGCGCCACCAGGATGCCGCCGTACGCGTTGCGCAGGTTATCCAGCATCGGCAGCACAAGCACGCAACCACCCACCACCGAGCCGGCTACCCGAGCCAGCCATATCGTCCGCACCTCGCCAGGCCAGGGGTGCCAGAAGCCACCCAGCTCGTGCACCCAGCACGGCGGCGGGTCATCGGGCTGGTCCGCCGCCACCACCGCGCAACGCAGCTCGTACCACTGCCGGATGGCGTCTCCATCGGACGGATCGACCAGGACGACAGATAGCCCGCTGAGGCTGACGGTGGACATGCCCCTATCCCGCCACGACCCCCGAGCCTGGCGCTACTGGATTTCCGCGCTCACCCCGACCAGGAATCGGGCGGGTCGACAAACGCCTGCCCCAGCTCCCGCGCCAGGATCAGGGCGCGCTGGGCCCAACCCGCAGTGGCGCCAGCCAGGCCGCAGGACGGGGTCGGCAGGCAACGCTGTGCCAGCAGTTCCCGGTCGAAACCGAGCCGGTCCACCAGATTCAGCGCCGGACGCGCCAGTGTCTCCAGACTGGGTGGCGCTGCGGGCGGCAGCGCCGGCACCAGGCCCAGCAGCACCATCGCCCCGGTGTCCCATGCCTCGCCGAGGGCGTCGACGGTGGACCGGGGCGCACCGGCGAGCAGTTCGGCGTCGACGGCCAGCGCGTCGGCTCCGGCACGGCGCAGCAGCGCCAGTGGTGGCCGCGGCGCGCAGCAGTGCACGATTCGCGGCACGGGCAGCGCGTCGAGCACGCCGCGCAGCAGCTCAACGGTGTCACTCTCGGGTACTGCGGGCACCGTGCCGTACCCGGACGGGGTGGGAACGCCGCCGGCGAGCACGGCAGGCAAGCCTGGTTCGTCGAGTTGCACCACGGTGGCGACCCCGAGCCGGCGGGATACTTCGGCGGCATGGGAACGCAGCCCTTCGGCCAGCGACGCGGCGAACTCCCGCAATGCGCCGGTGTCGGTGAGCACCTTGTGCCCGGTGCGCAGCTCGACTTCGGAGGTCAACGTCCAGGGGCCGGCGGCCTGCAGCTTGATTACCGCCGGCTGGACGCCGGCGGAGTCCACCGCCTCCTCGAGCGCATCCAGGTCGGTGCGCAGCAGGTCGACGCCACGGCGGTGGTCGCGGCCGGGCCGCGCGGTGACCCGGTATCCGGAGGGCACCAGCTCGACGGCGAGGTCGACGAGCAGCGCCGCAGTGCGGCCGATCAGGTCAGCACCGGCACCCCGACCGGGCAGCTCGGGCAGGTGCGGCAGCTGGGGTAGCTCGCCGACGACGGTGCGCGCGGCTTCCAGGGCGTCGGTGCCGGGCATCGAACCGATCGCGGTCGCGGTGCCAGGGGGCCAGGGCGGGAGGTCGGTCACCGGGAATGTCTATCAAGGACTCGCCGGCACTACGTGGTGGAGGTCAACAACTTACGTGCGCTTACGAATTGCCTGCACCATCACCGCTGGGCACGGTTGGCGCAGGGCCCGTGCCCCGGGCCGGAATCTCTTAGGAGGTATCGATGTCTGACACATGGCGCGATATTCAATTCGATAGTCAGCACGTGGAGCTGCTGCCGGCCCGCACTGTCTTGTCGACCCTTGCCGGAGCCACCGAGGGGAGCGACGGCAGCGACGGCATGGATGCGGTCGGGCTCGTCACCCACCTTCCCCTCGTGGGTAAGGTTCTCGCTAGCGGCGACGGCGGCAGCAACGGCGTTAGCGGCGCCTCCGGCGGGGGAAACAGCGGCCTGTCCTAGCGGCTTCTCCGGCAGCGCCACCGGCGGTCTTTTGAGGGCCGTACGACCTGCCGGGTTATCGGGTAGCGGTGATCGTGGCACTCCCCAGGACGATGTCGCCGTCCGGGTCAGGGCGGTAGAGGACGACGGCCTGACCCGGCGCTACTCCACGCAGCGGGTGCCTCAACTGCATCCGCACGCCGCCGTCGATCGCCTCTGCGACCGCGCCGGCGCACCCACCGTGGGCGCGGACCTGCGCGACGCATTCGATGGGGCCGTCCGGGGCACCGCGCGCCCATACCGGGCGCTGGGCCTCAATGACGCTGACGTCCAAGTGCCGCGCGGATCCGACCCGCACCGTGCCCGTTGCCGGCTCAAGCCCCAGCACGAAGCGCGGGCGGCCATCGGGCGCTGGGCGCTGCAAGCCGAGCCCGCGGCGCTGGCCGACGGTGAAGCCGTGCACTCCGTGGTGGCGGCCCAGCACCTCACCGGTCTGCCCGTCGACCAGCTCACCCGGCCGTGACCCGAGCCGGCCGGCGAGGAATGCCCGGGTGTCTCCGGAGGGGATGAAGCAGATGTCGTGGCTGTCCGGCTTGCCCGCGACGGCCAGGCCGCGCCGGGTCGCCTCAGCCCGGATGCCAGCCTTGGGCGTGTCGCCCACCGGGAACAGGGCATGGGCCAGCTGGTCGGCGGTGAGGCTGGCGAGCACGTAGGACTGGTCCTTGCCCGCGTCCACGGCTCGCCGTAGCACGCCGCCGGCCAGGCGTGCGTAGTGACCGGTGCAGACCGCGTCGAAGCCCAGCGCGCAGGCCCGATCCAGCAGCGCGGTGAACTTGATCTTCTCGTTGCACCGCAGGCACGGGTTGGGGGTCCGCCCGGCGGCGTACTCCGCGACGAAGTCGTCCACCACGTCGGCGCTGAACTGCTCCGCGAAGTCCCACACGTAGAACGGGACGTCGATGATGTCGGCGACCCGCCGAGCGTCGGCGGCATCCTCTTTCGTGCAGCACCCGCGGGCGCCGGTGCGCAACGTGCCGGGCTGCGCCGACAGCGCCAGGTGAACCCCGACGACCTCGTGCCCGGCGTCCACCGCGCGGGCGGCTGCCACCGAAGAGTCCACCCCGCCGCTCATCGCTGCCAGGACCTTCACAGCACCTTCGCCCGCCTGGTTGCCGCGCTCCGGGATCGGGCGACCACCGGCTCGATAGCGCCGAGCAGGTCAGCGACGTCTGCACCCGTCGTGGTCCGGCCGAGGGAGAAACGCAGCGAGGCACGCGCCGCCGCCGCTGTGGCACCCATCGCCAGCAAGACATGGGAGGGCTGCGCCACCCCGGCGGTACAGGCCGCACCGGTGGAGCACTGAATGTCGCGGGCGTCGAGCAGCATCAACAGTGACTCACCCTCGCAGCCAGGGAAGGTGAGGTGGGCGTTGCCCGGCAATCGGGAGGGGCCGTCGTCGATCAGGCCGTCGCCAGGATCGCCGTTGAGCACCGCATCGGGAACCCGGGACATGATCCCGTCCACCAGCTCGTCACGCAGCTTGCTGACGGCGATCGCGGTTCGCGGCAGGTTCTGGACCGCATCCCGGATCGCGGTGGCCAACCCGACGATCGACGGCACGTCCAGGGTGCCGGATCGCACATCGCGCTCCTGCCCGCCGCCATGCAGCAGCGGGGTGACGGCCACCTCGCGGCCCAGCAACAGCGCCCCCGCACCGTAGGGTCCGCCCAGCTTGTGCCCGGTCAGGGTGAGCGCCGCGGCGCCGGAAGCGCCGAAATGCACCGGCAGCTGGCCGACTGCCTGGACCGCGTCGGTGTGCAGCGGTACCCCGTAGCCGGCCGCGACCTCGGCCAGCTCGCGGATCGGCGCGACGGTGCCGACCTCGTTGTTCGCCCACATCACGGTCACCAGCGCCACCGAGTCGGCATCGCGCGCCAGCGCGGCGCGCAGCGTCTCGGGGTGGACCCGGCCGTAGCCGTCCACCTCGAGCCACTCCACCTGCGCGCCCTCGTGATCGGCCAGCCAGGTCACCGCGTCGATCACCGCGTGGTGTTCGACGGTGGAGGCGAGCACCCGGATACGGCGCGGGTCGGTGGCGCGCCGCTGCCAGAAGATGCCCTTGACGGCGAGGTTGTCCCCCTCCGTGCCACCGCCGGTGAAGACCACCTCCGAAGGGCGGGCACCGAGCGCCTCAGCGATGCTCTCCCGGCACTCTTCGACCGTGCGGCGAGCCCGGCGCCCGGACCCGTGCAGCGAGGAGGCATTGCCCAAGGTGGACAGTGCCTGGCTCATCGCCGCTACCGCCGCCGGCAACATAGGCGTGGTGGCCGCATGATCAAGGTAAGTCATTGCGCCCCAGCCTAACTGCGCGCGCCGTTGCTGCGTTCTCGGGACAGGGGCCCGTCGTGAGCTACTACTGTTGTGTGGTTGCACAGAGGAGCGCCGTGAAACTGGGGCTGCATTACTGGAACTACTCGACGCCGGCCGATCCTGCCGCGATCGCGCCGACCCTGGCCGAGACCGCGCGCCTGGCCGAACAGGGCGGGGTCTCCTCGTTCACCGTCATGGATCACTTCTTCCAGATGGAGCACCGGGGCAACGCGGATGAACCCATGCTGGAGGGCTACACCACGCTGGGATACGTGGCCGCCCAGACCGCGCGGATGACCCTCGGCCTGATGGTCACCGGCGTGATGTACCGCTATCCCGGCCTGCTCGCCAAGACAGTCACCACGCTGGACGTGCTATCCGGCGGCCGCGCCCGGCTGGGAATCGGTGCCTCCTGGTACGAGCGGGAGCAGCATGGTCTCGGCGTGCCGGTGGTGCCGATCACCGAGCGCTTCGAGCGACTCGAGGAAACAGTGCAGATCTGCCTGCAGATGTGGAGTGAGAACAACGGCCCGTTCCACGGGCGGCACTACCAGCTGGAAGAAACGCTGTGCGTTCCGGCGCCGCTGAGCCGTCCGCGGCCGCCGATCCTGATCGGCGGCGGTGGCGAGAAGAGGACGCTGCGGTTGGTGGCCCGCTATGCGGACGCCTGCAACGTGTTCGGCTCCAGGCCGGCCGACGTGGCATCCAAGCTTGACGTGCTGCGCGGGCATTGCGCTGCCGAGGACCGTGACTACGACAGCATCGAGAAGACGGTGCTGGTGATCGGACCGCCGGTGCTTGATGAGACTGACGCCTTCCTCGCCGACGTCGAGCAGTACGCGGCGTTGGGCGTCAGCGAGGTGCAGGTGATGCCAGATCGGCACCCGGTCGAGTTCGCTGAGCAGCTCACCCAGCGGGTCGTGCCGAGGTTGGCCGGCACCGGCTGAGTCAGCCCTTGCGCTTGGTGACCGCCTCGGTGAGTTGCGGAGCGATGGTGAACAGGTCGCCCACCACCCCGAAGTCGGCGATCTCGAAAATCGGCGCCTCTGAGTCCTTGTTGACCGCGATGATGGTCTTGGAAGTCTGCATCCCGGCGCGGTGCTGGATGGCCCCGGAGATGCCCAGCGCCACGTAGAGCTGCGGGGCGACCGTCTTGCCGGTCTGCCCGACCTGGAACTGGTGCGGGTAGAAGCCGGAGTCGACCGCTGCCCGGGAGGCGCCGACCGCGGCACCGAGCGAGTCGGCGAGCTTCTCGACGATCGCGAAGTTGTCCGCCGAGCCCACCCCGCGACCTCCGGAGACCACCACGCTGGCTTCGGTGAGCTCCGGGCGGTCGCCGCCCTCCACCGGCCGGCGCTCGACGATCTTCGCTGTGGTGCCGGCGCGCACCACGGGGACCTCGAGGGTCTGCTCGACCGCCGCGCCCGGCGAGCAGACCGGCTCGATGGCCCCGGCGCGGATGGTGATCACCGCGACCGGCGTGGTGGCTTTGGACTTGGCGAGGTAGGTACCGCCGAACACGGAGTGCGTGGCGGTGCAGTCCTCGGCGAGCTCGACGGCGTCGGACAACAGGCCCGACCCGGTGCGCACGGCGAGCTTGCCGGCGATCTCCTTACCGTCGGGCGAGGCGGCGATGAGCACCGCTGCCGGCTGGACCGACGCGAGCAGCTCTGCGAGCACCCCGACGGCGGGAGCGGTGAGGAACTGGTTGACCTGGTCGGACTCGGCAACGTAAATCTTGGCCGCGCCGTAGGCCGCCAGCCGGTCGGACAACTTGCCAGCGGTCCCTGGCGTGCCGACGACCACTGCTGCGGGCTCCCCCAGCTTGGCGGCGGCCGTGAGCAGCTCGTTGGTGACCTTCTTGACCTCGCCACCCGCATGCTCGACGAGGACCAGGACCTCTGCCATGACGGTTCTCCTGTCGCAGACGCGGCTCAGATCAGCTTTTGCCCGATGAGGTACTCGACCAGCCGCGCCGCCCCATCCCCCTCGTCGGTGATGACCTGCCCAGCCGACCGTGGCGGGCGCGGCGCGGACTCGATCACCGTCGAGGTAGCCGCGGCCAGCCCGACGTCGCTGGCCGCTATCCCCGCATCGGCCAGCGACAACGTACGTACCGGCTTCTTCTTCGCGGCCATGATGCCCTTGAACGAGGGGTACCGGGGCTCGTTGATCTTCTCGTTCACGCTGACCACGGCGGGTAGATCGGCCTGCAGGACGGTGACCCCGTCGTCGGTTTCCCGCTCGACGGTCACGGTGCGGCCCTCGACGGTGACCTTGCGGGCGTGGGTCAGCTCGGGCAGGCCGAGAACGTCGGCGACCATCGCCGGGATCGCGCCTATGGTGCCGTCGGTGGCTTCGTTGCCGGCAATGATGAGATCGACCCCGCCAAGGGTGCCGATGACCTTGGCCAGCGCTTGGGCGGTCCGCACCGCGCAGGACCCGTGCAGGCCGTCGTCGGCGAGATGCACACCGGAGTCCGCACCCATCTGCAACGCCTTACGCA
This sequence comes from Pseudonocardiaceae bacterium, assembly GCA_036378735.1. Lineage (GTDB taxonomy): Bacteria > Actinomycetota > Actinomycetes > Mycobacteriales > Pseudonocardiaceae. The sequence continues at coordinate 15,107 of DASUVX010000075.1, forward strand.
CGGCGTCGGTGGCTCGCGGCGGGCCCATGGTCACCACGGTGACCTCACCCCCGCCCGCTTCCTTGATCTTGAGGGCTTCTTCGACCGCGCGCTCGTTGATCTCGTCCAGGACGACATCCGCCGACGCGCGATCCAACGTGTGGTCAGAATCGGTCAGCCTGCGCTCGGACCAGGTGTCCGGCACCTGCTTGATCAGAACCACAATGTTCATACCCCCAACGTTACCCACCAGTAGCCCCTCACTGGCAAGCTACCCGCAGTCTGGATGCAGACTGCGGTTTTCAGGCCCCGAAATACCGCAGTCTGCATCCAGACTGCGGTAGAAGGGGGGCGTGATGTTACGAGTTGTGGGGGCGGTGGTGTGTGCGGTGGCGGCGTTTGGGTTGCCGGGGGACCGGCAGGCCGGGTCACCAACCGGGCCCGTGATCGCGCACGGTCCAGCAGCGCTGCCTCGGATCGCGTTGACCTTCGATTCGAACATGACCGACGCGATGCTCCGGTCACTGGACAGCGGGAAGGTCAAGTCCTACGCGAACGTCGCGGTGATCGACGAGCTACAGCGCAGCCGCACGCCCGCGACGTTCTTTCTGGCCGGTAAATGGGTCGAGCGCTATCCCACTCTCACTCACCGGATCGCGGCCGATCCGAGCTTCGAGCTCGCCAGCCACTCCTATGCCCATATCGGCTTCACCGACCATTGCTATCACCTGGGCAAATTGCCCACCGACCAGATGGCCGCGGACGTCGAACACTCATTCCGGGTGCTGGCGCCCTTCGGCGGCCGGCAGACCGGCTACTTCCGCTTCCCCGGCGGCTGCTACGACTCCACCGCCCTGCGCGCGATCGCCCCGGCTCACTGCACGGTCATCCAATACGACATCGTCGGCGGTGATCCGTTCAACAACGACCCGAACGCCATCACCGACAATGTGCTACGGCACGCGCACAACGGTGGGATCGTCGTCCTGCACATCACCGAAGCCAACGCCCCGCGCACCGCCGATGCACTTCCGTCCATCATCACCGGACTGCGGGACCGCGGATACCGCCTGGTCACGCTGTCGGACTTGCTCCTAGGAGTCCACTAGTTCCCATGGTTACAGGAAACGCAGTGCCTCCTTGAGGCGGCTCACCGTTTCCGGCTGCAGGAGCAGCTCAAGGGAGACGGGATGGTTGTCGCCGAACAACCGGCCGTCGATGGACAGCGTGGTGGTCTTGCGTCCCGCTGCCAGATCGGGGCTGAACACCAGGGTGGTGCTCATCCGGATGTCGGCGTCGACCACGAGACCGTAACCGGCCAGCTCCTCGCCCATCAGGATGCAGCCCTCTGCCAGGTCGGAACTGGCAGCCTTCAGTCGCTGCCAGGGCACCCATAGCCACGGTTCACCCTGCTCGATCCGCCCCTGGTGGGCCACACATACAGGCGCGGTGCACACACCCCCGGCGCCGTCGATACGAACCTGGTGCTGCGGATCCCGCTGGTAATCAGCGCAGTGGATCACCATGCAGGATGGCGGCGGCGTGGCAGGCATTTCTCCCCGACGGTAGCGGGCCGGCGCCACGCTCGCCATCACATCCGGCGGATGATGTCTTCCACCGGATCCGGCTCGTCGGCCCGTGTCATATCGAAGAACCGCTTGGTGGGCGGCGCGAACGGGGCAGCACACCAGTCGTCAGGCGGCGCACCACCCCAGGACAGGTGGTTGTCCAGGTCCGTAACGGATTGGATGAGTTCGTGCACATCCGGCGGCACGGCGGCAGGACTGCCCCGGCTCAGCGTCGCCACCGACGATCGGATTCTGCGCAAAATAGCGTTCGGATTTTTGGTCGTCACGGCGCCTCCCGCGGTTGCGTTCATTGGCATCCAGAGCTGTCTACGCTGACTTCAGCGCCCCGCAGGGTACTCGTGCGTGGCCACGTCCGACCGGCTGAACTGGCGCATCCGGTCAGGGGGTACCAGTGGCGACTGCGCGTGACCCGATTAGCCGACAAATCGCAAAAAGCAGCCGTTGTCGCCAAGTCCGACCCCAGGGCTGTCCGTCGCTCGGACGACCGCTCGGCTGCCGATGACGTGGTGAAAAGCTTTGAGTGAGGGCGGCGTTGTCAGCACACTGGCAAGGCACTGCCGATCCCGTTGGGCGGACCACCGCGCGCTGGAGGACCGTTGAGCGTCCCGGATCCCACCAATCCCTGGAGTGGGATGCACCCGTGAGCGTAACCGTGGTGGGCAGCGTCAACCTTGATCTGGTGGCCACGCTGCCGCGTTTGCCCCAGGCTGGCGAGACGCTGACCGCCACCGGGTTGAGCCGCGTCCCCGGCGGCAAGGGGGCCAACCAGGCGCTGGCCGTCCGCCGGTTGGGACTACCGGTCCGGCTGGTCGCCGCAGTGGGCACCGACGCCGACGCCGACAGCGCCCTGGAGCTACTGCGCCGGGACGGCGTCGGGCTGGACCGGCTGCAGCGGGTCACCGAGCCGACCGGGCTGGCGCTGATCGCCGTCGATACCGCAGGCGACACCACCATCACGGTGGTTCCCGGTGCGAATGCAGCGCTGCGGGTAGGCGCCGAGGACGTGGCGGGCGCCGACGCGGTGCTGACCGTGCTGGAGGTGCCCGACGGCGCCGTCGTCGCCGCCGCCCGACACGCCACCGGGTTGTTCGCGCTCAACGCGGCCCCGGCCCGCCCGGTGCCGGCCGAGGTGCTGCACCGCGCCGATCTGGTGGTGGTCAACAAGGCCGAGTACGCCGCGCTGCCCGACCTGCGCATCGCCCAGGCGCTGGCCGTCACCGACGGGCCGCGCGGCGCGGTGCTGCTTCGCCACGGCCGGCAGGTCGCGGCCGCCACTCCCCCGCCGGTCGACGCGGTGGACGGCACCGGTGCCGGTGACGCGTTCATCGCTGCCGCCGTAGCAGGGCTACTGGGCGGGCTGGCCGACGCCGAGCTGCTCGCCCGGGCCTGCGCCGCCGGCGCTCTAGCGGCGACCCGGCACGGTGCCCAAGCCTCCCTACCCACCGCCGCGCAGATCGACCGGGTGCTGGCCCGGTGACCGTACCGATGATCATCGATACCGATCCGGGAGTGGATGACGCGGTGGCAGTGATGCTGGCGGTGGCCAGCCCTCAGGTGCAGCTGCTGGCGGTGACCACGGTGTTCGGTAATGCCGCCGTGGAGGTCACCACCGCCAACGCGCTGCGGCTGCGGGCGCTGGCCGGGCAACGAAGACCTGCTTGCAGGGTCGAGCATCATCAACGAAGACCTGCTTGCAGGGTCGAGCATCATCTCGGTCAGCTGCCGGTGGCTGTGGGTGCGGCCCGGCCGTTGGTGTATCCGCGGCGCCCGCGGGCCAGCGCCTGGCACGGCGCCGACGGGCTCGCTGGGCGGGCTGACCTGCTACCGGCGCCCAGTGGGCCGGTCAATCCGCTCGGCGCCGTGCCCCTGATGGCCACCCTGCTGCGGGGCGCGGTCGCACCGGTGACGCTGGTGGCGATCGGTCCGCTGACCAACATCGCGCTGCTGCTCGCGGTGCACCCCGAGGTGAAGCCCCGCATCGGGCGCATCGTGACGATGGGCGGCGATCTGTCCGGGCCGCAAGCCGAGTTCAACATCGGCTCCGATCCGGAGGCGGCCCGCCGGGTGCTCGTCGAGGAAGACGTGCCGACCACGTTGGTGCCGCTGGACCTGACCCGGCAGGCTGTCCTCGACGACAGCTGGCTTGCCGAGCTGGCGGCAGCAGGCCCGCGCTGCGCCACCTTGGCCGTCGTCATCGAGGCGTACCGGCAGCGGCGCCGGGCGCCGGTGGCGCTGCACGACTCACTAGCGGTGCTGGAGGCCGCCGCGCCGGGCACGGTACGCACCGACCAGCAGCATCTGGAGGTGATCTGCGATCACGGACCTACCCGCGGTGCGGTGGTCAGCGGCGGGAACGGCCGACGAGTGCAGGTCGCGCGCGAAGCCGACCTGGCCGCGGTCAACGCGGCGATCCTGAGCCAGCTGCGACGCTTGGGGTGACCTCATCGGGTTGCCTGGCCCGCAACCGGAGCGCCAGCACCGCGATCAGTGCTCCGAGCACCGCGCCCAGGGTGTTGTGTGCGATGTCCCGGAGCTGGCATTCGCCGCCGCCGGTGGCGCCCTGGATGTATTCGATAAAGGCGCTGACGAGCACGCTGGACATCGCGACGAACACCGGGCGGCGGGTCGCCAGCGTCCCGAAGATCGCGAACGGCACCAGCATCACGACGTTGAGCTCTTCATACAGCTGAGCCAGCGAGAAGGTGCCGACCGTGCAGACCCGCAGCGTCGCCAGCGGGCTGAGTCCACCGGTCGGGAAATGCCCGAACGGGCGCACTACCGTGAGCGCCAGCGCCAGCGCCAGGCCGCAGCCGGCAAGCACCGCGAACTTGCGGTCCAAGCCCTGACGCGGCGCCCACCACCAGGCCGCACCGCCCAGCAGCACCGCTCCCGGGATGAAGCTGGCCGGCACTTCGAGATGATGCAAGAAGATATTGATCAGGTTGTGGTAGTTGAGGTCTACTCCATCCCACACGCGCAGTACCGTATCGCTCACTCAGCGTCCCGTAAACGTCGCCTTGCCCGGGCCGTGATCGAGGAACGAGCGCATTCCGGTCACCCGGTCCTCGGTGTGTGCCAACGCCGCGAACGCCTCACCCTCGAGTCGCAGACCATCGCTGAGATCGACGTCGAAGCCGTCGTCGACAGCTGCCTTGGCCGCGGCCAGCGCACGCGCCGGCCCCGCAACGAACTGCTGCGCCCAGCGCCGAGCCACGGCATACACCACACCGGGGGCGACCACCTCGTCCACCAGACCAATCCGCAGCGCCTCGTCAGCGCGGGTGAACCGGCCGGTGTAGATCAGTTCCTTGGCCCGGGAGGGGCCGATCAGCCGCGGCAGCCGCTGGGTGCCGCCGGCACCCGGGATGATCCCGAGCAGGATCTCCGGCTGGCCGATCTTGGCGTCCTCGGCGGCGATGCGCCGGTCGCAGCACAGCGCGAGCTCGCAGCCACCGCCGAGGGCGAAACCCGTGATCGCGGCCACGGTTGGTTTCGGGATGTCAGCGACCGTGACGAACGACGACGACAGCTCTGCGGCCAGCGCCGGCATCTCGTCCACGGGGGCCGTCGCCATCTCCTTGACGTCCGCGCCGGCCGCGAAGACCCGCTCGCCGCCGTAGACGATCACCGCCCGGATCTCGTCGCGCTGCGCCGCCTGCCGCGCCGCCTGCCGGATCTCCCCGGCGCAGGTGCGGTTCAGGACGTTCATCGGCGGGCGGTCCAACCGGATGGTGCCGATGCCGCCGTCGACCTCGAGCCTGACGAACTCCATGGCTGACTCCATGTCTGGGCACGCTACCTGCGGTAGGCGAAATAGCGCTGCCCGGAACGGCGCAATACCAGATCCACGTCGAAAGTCTTCGAGAGGTTGTCCTTGGTCAGCACCGTCTCCAGCAAGCCCTGGGCTACCACCGTGCCGTCGCGCATCAGCATCGCGTGTGTGAAGCCCGGCGGGATCTCCTCGACGTGATGGGTCACCAGCACCGTCGCCGGGGAATCCGGATCAGCGGCCAGTTCGCCCAGCCGGAACAGCAGGTCCTCTCGGCCGCCGAGGTCCAGCCCCGCCGCCGGCTCGTCGAGCAACAGCAGCTCCGGATCGGTCATCAGCGCCCTGGCGATCAGTGCCCGTTTGCGTTCGCCCTCCGACAGGGTGCCGAAGCGTCGATCAGCCATCTCGCCGACACCGAAGTCGGCCAGCAACCCGACGGCTCGTGCCCGGTCGAGAGCTTCGTAGCGTTCCCGCCACCTTCCGAGCACCGCGTAGCCGGCGCTGACCACCAGGTCGGACACCAGCTCATCAGCGGGGATCCGGCTGGCCAGCGCTGCCGAGGAGAACCCGATCCGCGGTCTGAGCTCGAAGACATCCGTGCGACCCAACCGTTGCCCGAGCACGTGGACCGTGCCGCGGGTCGGATGCAGCTCGGTAGCGGCCAGCCGTAGCAGGGTGGTCTTGCCGGCGCCGTTGGGACCCAGGATGACCCACTTCTCGTCCAGCTCCACCCGCCAGTCGACCCGCTCCAGCAGCGTGCCGGCTCCGCGCCGGACGCCCACGCCGTCCATCCGCACCACGAGGTCGGTGAGATCGAGGGTGCTGTTGTCGGCTGGCTGCCAATCCCGCGGGGTCACCTGGTCATTGTGCGGGTAGGCAGAATGGGTGTCCGTGACCCGCCCGCAGGTCGGCCGACCATTTCCCCTCGGCGCGCACGCCGAGGGTGGCGGGGTGCGCTTCGCGGTGGCATCGTCGATCGCCGACGCCGTCGAGGTCTGCCTGCTGTCCGCCGATGGCCAGGAGCAGCGGGTGCCGTTGACCGAGCGCACCTTCGGGGTATGGCACGGCCTGCTCAGTGGGATAGGTCCCGGGCAACGCTACGGCTACCGGGTGCAGGGGCCGTGGAACCCCGGGCGCGGCCTGTGGTGCAATCCCGCGAAGTTGCTGGTCGATCCGTACGCGCGCCGGGTCGAGGGCACCGTCACTGACCTGCGGGCTGCGCTGGGTTACCGGGACGATCCCGCCGGGCCCCGTTGTGACATCGACTCCCTGGGCAGTGTCCCGGTGTCGGTGGTCACCGCGCCCGGTGGGCCGGACACCGGCGCACGGCCCGACGTGCCGTGGGAGCAGACCGTGATCTACGAGCTGCACGTGCGCGGCTTCACCCGCACCCATCCCGAGGTGCCGATCGAGCACCGCGGCACCTACCTGGGTCTGGCCCATCCGGCCGTGCTCGACTACCTCATCGAACTGGGCGTCACCACCGTGGAGCTGCTGCCGGTGGCCGCGTTCTGCCCCGAGCCGTCCCTACTGCGCGCCGGGATGCCCAACTACTGGGGCTACTCACCGCTGGCGCTGCTTGCGGTCCATCCAGGGTATGCCGCGGTGCCCGGCGACGAGGTCGCGGAGTTCCGCACGATGGTGGCCGCGCTGCATGCCGCGGGCCTCGAAGTGATCGTCGACGTGGTGGCCAATCACACCTGCGAGGGTCAGGTGGATGGCCTCACCCTGTGCTACCGAGGGTTGGACGCGCCCGCCTACTACCTCGGGCGCGACCTGACCGGCTGCGGCAACACCTTGGACGCCGGCTCCCTGACGGTGGTGCGGCTGGTGACCGACGCGTTGCGATACTGGGCGGGCGAACTCGGCGTCGACGGCTTCCGGCTGGACCTGGCCAGCGTGCTGGGCCGCCCCCGCGGCGGGCCGTTCGATCCGGGCGCGCCGGTGCTCAGCGCGATTGCCGCTGACCCGCTGCTGAGCAGCCGCAAGCTCATCGCCGAGCCATGGGATGCCACCTCCGATGGGTACCGGGTGGGCGGGTTTCCGGCCGACTTCAGCGAGTGGAACGGGCGCTACCGCGATGTCGTGCGCGATTTCTGGCGTGGCGTCCCAGGCGTCAGCGAGCTCGCTTCCCGGCTGGCCGGCAGCTCCGACCTTTACGCCGGCAGTGGGCGCCGGCCGTGGGCGTCGATCAACTTCATCACCGCGCACGACGGATTCACGTTGCGGGACTTGGTCTCCTACAACCGCAAGCACAACGACGCCAACGGCGAGGGCGGCGCCGACGGCACCGATGACAACCGCTCCTGGAACTGCGGGGTCGAAGGAGAGACCGACGATCCTGCGGTGCGCACCTTGCGTGGCCGCCAGGCGCGTAACCTGCTCGCCACCCTGGTGCTGTCCACCGGTACCCCGATGCTGCTGGCCGGCGACGAGCGCTGGCGCACCCAGGGCGGCAACAACAACCCGTACCGGCTCGACGACGCCACCTCGTGGCTGGACTGGTCGGCCGATCCGGACACCGAGATGTTCACGGTGTTCACCCGCCGCCTGCTCGCGCTGCGCAACACCACCCCCGCCCTGCGCCAACCCGAGTTCTTCGAAGGACGAACCACCCCCAGCGGCACCTCTGACCTGGTGTGGTTGCACCCCGACGGGCGTCCCATGGAACTCGTCGACTGGTGCGACGGTAGCCAGCAAAGCCTCGGTATGTGGATCGACGGCGCCGACGTGCGGTCCCACCCGCCGGGGACGGCCACCGACTCGTGGCTGCTGGTGCTGCACGCCGGTGCCCACCCGATCATGTTCACGCTGCCGGGCCCGGAGTACGGCGAGCGCTACGAGCCGGTGCTGGACACCGCGTCCCCGGACGGCCAGCCCACCCACCCACGAAGCCGCCGCCCCAGCACCCGGATGTCCATCCCGCCTCGAAGCGTCCTGCTGTTCCGCGCAGTGCGCCCATGATCGCGGTTTGAGTGCCTTGCGCGACATCTGATGTCGCCTACGGCACACAAACTGTGATCATCGCCGTAGCGCCGCCCGGATCTGCGCGATGACCGCCTCCGGCCGGCAGGTCAGGTCACGCCAGGTGAAGCGCAGCACGGTCCATCCGGCGAGCACCAGCGCATTTTGCCGGCGCCGGTCACGAGCGAAGCGGTCAACGGTGGAATGCCAGGCCCACCCGTCGACCTCGATGGCCAGCCGGCGTGCCACCACAGCAATGTCAAGCCAGTATTCGGCACCGGCCACTATCGCCTTGTGATTGGCCACCCACCCCTCAATCCGGGCATGCCGGAGCAGCCGGTGCAGCACCCGTTCGGCCTGCGAGCAGGCCCCGTCCGCGGCCTGCCGCAGCACCCGGCCCAGCCACGGCGACCCATGACGACCAAACGATCGGCAGTACGCGGCATGCAACTCCGCAAATGAGACCCGCTGTTGCAACGCCCGATCCACCAGTGGTTGCGCCGAATCAATGCCCAGCGCTGCGGCGGCGTCCAGCACGGTAAGTGGTAGCGCGGTCACCGGCAGCCCGCGCACCACCACCAGGTCCACCGGATCGAGGCCCCGGCGGCGCAGCACCACATCCGGTGGACAGCGGTGAGACCGCCCGCGAGGCACAGTGACCTCGGCAGCGCCGGGCGCCCAGTCACGCAACCCCCACCACCACGCGGCGGTCAGCCCGCTGGCCACTGCACACGGACCCGCCCAGGCCACCGCCGCCCGAAGGGCAGCCCGCTGATCAGGCTCGCCCCGGCCGACCAGATAGACCCCCGGGTGCAGCTTGACCCACTGCCCGCAATGGACGCGATGCTGGATCTGCCGCAACGTCAGTCCACCACACATCGCCTCCGCCCTGGTGAGCACGCCATCGCGGGAAGCCGCCAGTTCCTCGATCAACATCCGGCACAGCGTGGCCATCTGAGCGCCCGTCCGCTACGCCCGTGCCCTCACGCTGTGGACGGCACCCCTGGTGTGGATAACTCCGGCCTCGATCTTGGGCCGGAATGAGACCGTGGTCAGGTGGCCAGGTGGATGAGGCCGAACTCGGCGGGGGTGGCCATCAGGGGGTGCTGGGGCAAGACGCGGACGGTATAGCCGAGTAGGCCGGCGTGGGGTAGGCGCACGGTCGCCTCGAACCGGTGCTCCCCGCTGTCGCCGTCACCCAGCGGGTGCATCGTCACCACGAGCGGGTCCGGCAGCTCGTCGCCATCGTCGACCCGGCCGACGACGGCCTGCACTTGCACGTCGCGCGGCTGCAGGCCACCCAACGTGACAGCGGCACGGACGGTCATCTCCGAGCCCAACGTCGGCGTGTCGGGCAGGCCGGAGATGTCCACCTGCGCGACCCGGACCGCAGGCCACGCGGCGTGAACCCGCGCGCGGTAGGCGGCCAGCGCGCGAGCTCCGGCGAAGTTGTCGGCGACCATCACCGCGGCTGACCCGGCAGCCGGCGCGTAAAGCCGCTCCACGTACTCCTGGACCATGCGCGAGGCCTGCACTTGAGGGCTCAGCGTGGCCAGGGTGTGGCGCACCAGGGATACCCAACTGGTCGGCACCCCGTCGGGGGCCCGATCGTAGAACTGGGGAGCGACTTGGGTGGCGATCAGCTCGTAAAGCGCATTCGCCTCCAGGGTGTCGCGCCGGTCCGGATTCTCCACGCCATCGGCGGTCGGGATCGCCCAGCCGTTCTTTCCGTCGTAGAGCTCGTCCCACCAGCCGTCCCGGATGGACAGGTTCAACCCGCCGTTGAGCGCCGATTTCATCCCCGAAGTACCGCATGCCTCCAACGGCCGCAGCGGGTTGTTCAGCCACACATCGCAGCCCCAGTACAGGTACCGGGCCATCGACATGTCGTAGTCGGGCAGGAACACCATCCGGTGCCGCACATCAGGAGAGTCGGCGAACTGCACGACCTGCTGGATCAACGCCTTGCCGCCGTCGTCAGCGGGGTGGGACTTGCCGGCGATGATCAGCTGCACCGGGTGGTCGGGGTCGAGCAGCAGCGCGCGCAGCCGCTCACGGTCACGCAACATCAGGGTCAGCCGCTTGTAGGTGGGTACCCGGCGAGCGAAACCCATGGTGAGCACATGAGGGTCGAAGACGCGCGATGTCCAACCCAGCTCCGGAGCCGAGGCACCGCGTTCCAGCCAAGCGGCCCGGACCCGCCTGCGCACCTCCTCCACGAGCTTCGCGCGCAGCGCGCAGCGCAGCTCCCACAGCAGGCTGTCGGGAACCGACAGCGCCGCAGCGCCACTGTCACCACTGTCGGACTCACCGATCAGTCCGGTGATCTCCCGCGCCGTCCAGGTCGGCCCGTGCACGCCGTTGGTTACCGACCCGATCGGCACCTCGTCGACGTCGAACTGCGGCCACAGATCGCGGAACATTGCCCGGGACACGGCGCCATGCAGCTGCGAGACACCGTTGGCGCGCTGGGCCAGGCGCAGCCCCATGTGCGCCATGTTGAACATTCCGGGGTTCTCCTCGGCGCCCAGCGCCAGCGCCCGGTCGACGTCCACCCCGGGTAGCAGCGCGCACTCGCCCGATGATTGCGCGAAGTGGTGCCGGACCCGGTCGACCGGAAAGCGATCAATTCCCGCGGGCACTGGCGTGTGCGTGGTGAAGACGGTACCGGCGCGTACCGCCGTCAGCGCCTCGTCGAAGCTCAACCCGTTCGCGCTGATCAGCTCCCGGATCCGTTCCAGGCCGAGGAACCCGCAGTGACCCTCGTTGGTGTGGAACACCGTCGGTTCGGGATGACCGGTGAGCGAGCAGAACAGCCGCACCGCACGGACCCCGCCGACCCCCGCCAGGATCTCCTGGGTGATCCGGTGACCCTGGTCGCCACCGTAGAGCCGGTCGGTGACGCCGCGCAGATCGTCGGCATTGGCCTCGATGTCGGAATCCAGCAACAGCAGCGGCACCCGCCCGATATCAGCCCGCCAGATCCGGGCGCGGAGCACTCGTGCGCCGGGCATGCCGACGCCGACCAGCAATGGCGCGCCCGTGGCGTCAGCTAGCAGCCTCAGCGGCAGTCCCTGCGGATCCAGCGCCGGGTAGTGCTCCAACTGCCAGCCGTCCAGTGACAACGACTGCCGGAAGTAGCCCGAGCCGTAGAGCAGCCCGACTCCGATCAGCGGAACACCCAGATCCGAGGCGGCCTTGAGGTGGTCACCCGCCAGCACACCCAGGCCGCCGGAGTAGAACGGCAGTACCTCCGAGACGCCGAACTCCATGGAGAAGTACGCGATCGCACCCGGCAGCGCGCCGGAGTGCTGCTGGTACCACCGCGGTTCGTCCAGGTAGCGGCGCAGGTCTTCGGCGAGCTCCGCGGTGCGCGCCACCACGGTCTCGTCGGCAGCCAGCGTGCTCAGCCGCCGGGGGGCGATCTCCCCGAGCAGCCGCACCGGATCACCGCTCACGGCAACCCAGGTGCGCTCGTCCAACGAAGCGAACAGGTCCTGGGTCGGCCGGTGCCAGGTCCACCGCAGGTTGGTGGCCAGTGTCTCCAGTGGTGCGAGCGGCTCGGGCAGTTGGGCGCGGACGATGAAGCGGCGCAATGCTTTCACGGGCGGACTTTATCCCGGGATGGTGGCTTGCGGGCCCAGACCGTTTGTAACGAGCACGTGATTCCCGCGGTCGGCGGTAAAAAAGCGGTCACGGGAATCAGATCCGGCGCGCAACGCCGGTCTGGCCGCGGCAGACTGGACACCGGGACCGAGGGAAGGGGCGCCAGCGGTGAGTGGTCGGATCGCCATCGACGAGGTCACGCCCACGGTCTCGTGCGGCAAGTACCCCAGCAAGGCGGTGGTCGGGGAACAGGTGCCGGTCGGTGCCACGGTGTGGCGCGAGGGGCATGACGCGCTGGGTGCCACGGTGGTCTGGCGCGGTCCCGGCAACACCGCAGCCAGTCACGTTCGGATGCAGCCCGGGCTGCCGGGCACCGACCGGTTCATCGCGACCGTGGTGCCCGACCAGGTGGGTTGGTGGAGTTTCCGGGTTGAGGGCTGGGCTGACCCGTGGGAGAGCTGGCGGCATACGATCGAAGTGAAGATGGCGGCCGGCCAGACCGAGGCTGAGCTACAGAACGACTTGATCACCGGTGCTCGGCTGCTGGAGCGAGCCGCCCGGCGCCCGGGCCAGCAGCTCCACCGGACGGCGTTGAGCGCCGCGGCGGCCGCATTGCGCGACACTGGGCGCCGGCTCGGGGAGCGGGTCGGTCCGGCGCTGTCCACGCTGGTGATCCGCATCCTGACTGCCGACCCGCTCCGCGACCTGATCTCCAAGGGTGCGTCGCACAAGGTATGGGTGGACCGCCCCAAGGCACTGTTCAGCTCCTGGTATGAGTTCTTCCCGCGCTCCACCGGCGGCTGGGACACCGAGGGCAACCCGGTGCACGGCACCTTCGTCACCGCGGCCCGCGAGCTGGACCGGATCGCGCAGATGGGCTTCGACGTGGTGTACCTGCCCCCGATCCACCCCATCGGCGAGGTCAATCGCAAGGGCGCGAACAACACCATTGAGGCCGGTCCGGACGACGTCGGATCGCCGTGGGCGATCGGTTCGGCCGATGGCGGCCATGATGCGCTGCATCCCCGGCTGGGCACGCTGGACGACTTCGACGCGTTCGTCGCACGAGCTCGCGAGCTAGGCATGGAGGTCGCGCTGGACTTCGCGCTGCAATGCGCACCGGATCACCCGTGGGCCAAGGAGCACCAGGAGTGGTTCACCATCCGTCCGGACGGCAGCATCGCTTACGCGGAGAATCCGCCCAAGCGCTACCAGGACATCTATCCGCTCAATTTCGACTCCGACCCGCGCGGGATCTACCAGGAGATGCTGCGGGTGATGGTGTTCTGGGCGGAGCACGGCGTACGGATCTTCCGGGTTGACAACCCGCACACCAAGCCACCGGACTTCTGGGAGTGGCTGATCTGGCAGGTCAAGGATCGGTACCCGGACGTGTTGTTCCTGTCCGAGGCATTCACCCGCCCGGCCCGGCTCTACGGGCTGGCCCGGCTGGGCTTCACCCAGTCCTACACCTACTTCACCTGGCGTACCGGCAAGCAGGAGCTCACCGACTACGCCCTCGAGCTGGCGTCCAGAGTGGACGAATGCCGGCCGAATTTCTTCGTCAACACTCCGGACATCCTGCACGCATCGCTGCAGCACGGTGGGCCGGGCATGTTCGCCATCCGCGCCGCGCTGGCCGCCACGCTGTCCCCGTCGTGGGGGGTGTACTCGGGCTTCGAGTTGTTCGAGCACCTCCCGGTGGCGCCGGGCAGCGAGGAGTACCTCAACAGCGAGAAGTACCAGCTGCGTCCCCGGGACTTCGCCGGCGCGCTCGCCGCAGGCCGGTCCCTAGAACCGTGGATCGGCCGGCTCAATGCGATCCGCCACGCCCATCCCGCCTTGCAGCAGCTTCGCACGCTGCGGTTCCACGTCGCGGACAACGACTTGCTGCTGGCATATTCCAAGATCGATCCGGCCTCTGGCGACACCGTGATCTGCGTGGTCACCCTGGACCCGTTCACCACAGTCAGCGGAACGGTCTCGCTGGACCTGCCGGCCCTGGGCATGGGCTGGTCAGACCGCTTCGACGTGTACGACGAAGTCTCTGGCGAGACCTACCGCTGGGGCGCGGTGAACTTCGTGCAGTTGCAGCCGTGGCGCGCGGTGGCGCACATCTTGTGGCTGCGCCCGGCCTGAGGGGCGCCAGCCACTTCAGCGAACCGATCAAGGCGGGTATCCGTAGGCTCCTGTCGTGACCATCGATGTGACGAGCGAGTTCGACGCGGCAGCGAACAGTTACGACCGGCTGGTCGCCGCCAGCCCGGGCTACTACCGGAACTTGGCGCGTTCTGCTCGCCGGATGCAGCTGCCGGACGGGGGCGCCGGGCTGCACCTGCTGGATCTGGGTTGTGGCACGGGAGCGTCGACGTTGGCGCTGCTGGCCGCGGCGCCCAAAGCCAGGATCACCGCGGTGGACGGGTCGGCCGGCATGCTCGGCAAAGCCCGGCAAGCCGACTGGCCCCCGCGGGTGTCGTTCGTACACGCCCACGCCGAGCAGCTCGCCGCAAATGGGGTCCACGGGCCCTTCGACGGAATCTTTGCCGCCTACCTGGTGCGCAACCTGCCGGAACCGGACCCCGTGCTGGCGGCGCTGTGCGATCAGCTGGCCCCGGGGGCACCGCTCGGGGTGCACGACTACGCGCTAGACGGCCGGGCGCGCAGCCGGGCTATCTGGACCGCGGTGTGCTGGAGCGTGATCATCCCCGCCGGGAAGGTGGTCACCGGGCGCGCCGGGCTCTACCGGTACCTGTGGCGCAGCGTGCTGCGCTTCGACACCGTCGACGCGCTGGCGGCCCGGCTGCGCAGGCACGGCCTGGTCGACATCGAGATCTCCACAATGCCGAGCTGGGAACGCGGCATCGTACACACTGTCGTGGGCTGGAAGCCGGCATGACCTCCCACGGCAACGGCGAACGACCGGGCCGGGACCGGCGGGCTGTGCTGCACCCCCCGCACGGGGGTCGAACGCGGCCCGACGGGCCGGCCCCCCGAGTCGCCGTCGTCGGCGGTGGGATTGCCGGTATCGCGGCTGCCGTGGCGCTGGCCGAGCGCGGCGTGCACGTGCAACTGCTGGAGCGGGAACACCAGCTGGGTGGCCGGCTGCGCGGCTGGCCGACCACCCTGACCGACGGTTCGGCGGTCACCATGAGCCGCGGGTTTCACGCCTTCTTCCGGCAGTACTACAACCTGCGGGCGCTGCTGCGTCGAGCCGATCCGCTCGGCCGGGCGCTGGTCCCGATGGCGGACTACCCGCTGGTCGACGCCGACGGCCACCGGGACACCTTCCAGGGACTGCCGCGCACCCCACCGTGGAACGCGCTGGCCTTCGCATTGCTCAGCCCGACCTTCCAGTGGCGAGACCTGATCACCCGGATCGACCCGGTGGCCGCGCTTGCGCTGGTCGACGTGTCGGTGCCGCAGGTCTACCACCGGTTGGACGACCAGGATGCGATGACTTTCCTGGAGCGGGTGCGCTTCCCGGACGCCGCCCGCCACCTGGCGTTCTCGGTGTTCTCCCGCAGCTTCTTCGCCGATCCCCGGGAGCTGTCGGCCGCCGAGCTGGCCACGATGTTCCACATCTACTTCCTCGGCTCCGCCGAGGGCCTGGTGTTCGACGTCACCGCCGAGCCGTTCCCGCAGGCGCTGTGGGAGCCGATGGGCGACTACCTGACCGAACTCGGCGTCGTGGTCAATACGGGGATCCCCGTGCAGGAGATCGGCCCGGGGCGCGACCGTCGCTTCACCGTCCGGTTCGGCAGCAACGCCGCTGACGCTGACGCCGTGGTGCTGGCTACCGACGTCGCCGGGTTGCAGGCGCTACTGTCCGCCTCGCCCCACGTCGGTGCGGCGCACTGGCGGGATCGCATCGCGCGGTTGCGCACGGCACCGCCGTTTCTGGTGTCCCGGCTGTGGCTGGACCGCCCGGTGCGACCCGGCCGCCCCGGGTTCCTCGGCACCAGTGGGTTCGGGCCGCTGGACAACGTCAGCGTGCTGGACCGCTTCGAAGGCGAGGCGGCCCGCTGGGCGCGCCGCACCGGCGGTTCGGTAGTCGAGCTGCACGCCTACGCGCTGACGTCAGGCCCGGAGGAAGGCAAGCGTCGGCTCGTCTCGGAACTGCATCGCGTCTACCCGGAAACCACCGCCGCGACGATCCTCGACGAGCGTCACGAGCTACGCGCCGACTGCCCGCTGTTCGCACCGGGTACCTTCGCCGGCCGGCCCACCGTCACGACGCCAGACCAAGCCGTGGTACTCGCCGGGGACCTCACTCGGGTGGATCTTCCAGTGGCGCTGATGGAGCGCGCCGCCACCAGCGGGCTGCTCGCCGCCAACGCCCTGCTCAAGAGCTGGAAGTTGCGCGGGCACCCGCTGTGGACCGTGCCGACCCGGGGTCGGTTAGCGCCGCTGCGGGCCGTGGCCGCTCGCTTCGGCTGAGCTACCCGGGCCAGCGCCCGGTGGTCCTCAGTTCGTAGCGACGCGCCGCATAGGCCAAATCGTCACGCCACAGCCTCGCCGCCGCCCAGCGCATCGCCGGCCGCATCAGGGGCGCCCCGCGGCGGGCCAGGGCGAATCCCGGGCGAGGTGAAGTGGCGATGCTGGCCTCGATCACCGCCGTCCGTGGATGACCGGTGTCGTCGAGGCCCAGCGGGACAGCGTGTGTCTCGACGACACTGCCCGCGCCCTCACCCTCCAGGATGTCCATCACCACGGTCCGCGGTTCCGGGCAGCTGAATGCGGCGCGCACCGGTACCCCCACCCGCCGGGTCAGCCGGAACGCCACATCCACCACGAACCGATCCACGTCCTCAGTTGGCTCTTCCACGACGCGCAGCCCGACGAAGGAGTACGGGTGAAACCAGCTGCCATGCCAGGGGTCGAGCCGGTTGACGATCACGTCTTCCGGCTCGCAGCGCCCGACCCCGGTGAACACGGCGTCCATGCTGGTCTGTGGGTCGGGCCTGCGGGGCAGCACCGGCGCCGGCAGCGGATCGTCGCCACCAACAGAATCCAGCCGCACCCAGGCCAGCACCCCATCGTCATGAGCCGGGAACGGGTCCCATCCCGCGACACCCTGCGCCCCGATCGCCAGACCGTGCCAGCGGCACACCAGCTTCCCTCCGTTCACCGCCGCCAGGCACAGCGGCGCACCCATGTGCGGGCACTCGCCTGGGCCGGCATGCAGCGCGCCATCGGGGGTGCGCCAGGCCACCACCTCGACGCCGGCGATAGTCCGACCGAACGGTTTCTCACCCCTGATTTCCCGGCTCGCCGCGAGCACGAACCAGTTGCCCGACGGGCGAGCCTGTGCGCGCTTCAGCGCCTCGGAGATCAAACCGGGCCGGGCGTCGCGCCAGGTAGGCTCCTGCCCAGCCCACGTCCACGCCGGCAACCGCCGCAGCGGGATCCGGTCACCTGCCACCATTACGCACTCCTTTCCCGGTCCGCGGACCGGGGGCCACCTGACGGTATCTTCTTTTGCGTTCCCGAAGCCGGACGGGTACGACTGGCACTGAGACCTGCTTGCAGGGTCGAGGCATGGATACTGGGACCTGCTTGCAGGGTCGAGGCATGGATACCGAGACCTGCTTGATGCAGTGCATATCCGGCCGCACCGCAGCCCGTCCGCCGTCCCATGAAGGTCGCCTCTCGATGTCGCCTGACGATCTCCGCACCCAAGTCTTCGAACATGAGTCGAACCCGGATCTAACGGGAGTTCCGCATACCGGTGAGGCGGTCCTGCCCGACGGCTACCTGGTCGAGCCACAAGCCGAAGACTTCGAGCACGCCAAAGCCGCTCCGACAGACCCGTATTGGTACAAGCGGGCGGTCTTCTATGAGGTGCTGGTCCGGGCGTTCCACGACCATGACGGCAACGGCACCGGCGACTTGATCGGCTTGACGAGAAAGCTCGACTACTTACAGTGGCTGGGCATCGACTGCTTGTGGCTGCCGCCGTTCTACGCCTCTCCGCTGCGCGACGGCGGCTACGACATCTCCGACTTCCGGGCGGTGCTACCGGAGTTCGGCACCGTCGAGGATTTCGTCGTGCTGCTGGACGAGGCGCACAAGCGGGGAATCCGAGTGATCACCGATTTGGTCATGAACCACACCTCCGACCAGCACCCCTGGTTCCAGGAGTCCCGGCGAGATCCGGACGGGCCTTACGGTGACTACTACGTGTGGCGGGACACCGACACAGGCTACGCCGACGCGCGCATCATCTTCGTGGACACCGAAGCGTCGAACTGGACCCACGACCCGGTGCGCGGGCAGTTCTACTGGCACCGCTTCTTCTCCCACCAACCCGACCTGAACTACGACAACGCCGCGGTCGGCGATGCGATGATCGACGTGCTGCGGTTCTGGCTGGATCTGGGCATCGACGGCTTCCGGCTGGACGCGGTGCCCTACCTGTTCGAGGCGGAAGGGACCAACTGCGAGAACTTGCCACGCACCCACGAATTCCTCAAGCGCTGCCGCAAGGTGGTCGACGACGAGTATCCGGACCGGGTGTTGTTGGCCGAAGCCAATCAGTGGCCTGCTGACGTGGTGGAGTATTTTGGTGACGCCACGGTGGGCGGCGACGAAGCTCACATGGCATTTCATTTTCCGCTGATGCCGCGCATTTTCATGGCGGTCCGCCGGGAATCTCGGTTCCCGATCTCGGAAATTCTCGCCCAGACCCCGCCCATCCCGTCCAACGCCCAGTGGGGGATTTTCCTGCGCAACCACGACGAGCTGACCTTGGAAATGGTCACCGACGAGGAGCGCGACTACATGTACAGTGAGTACGTCAAGGATCCCCGGATGCGGGCGAACATCGGTATCCGTCGACGTCTGGCGCCACTGCTGGACAACGACCGCAACCAACTGGAATTGTTCACCGCGCTATTATTGTCACTACCGGGATCCCCGGTGCTGTACTACGGCGACGAGATCGGGATGGGAGACAACATCTGGCTGGGCGACCGGGACGGTGTTCGCACGCCGATGCAGTGGACCCCGGACCGCAACGCTGGGTTCTCCAGCTGCGACCCGGGCCGCATCCACCTGCCGGTGCTCATGGATCCGGTGTACGGGTACCAGGCGCTCAACGTCGAAGCGCAGCAGGCCTCATCGCAGTCGCTGCTGAACTGGACGCGGCGGATGATCCAGGTGCGCCGGCAGCACCCGGCCTTCGGCTTGGGCGATTTCACCGAACTCGGCTCGTCCAACCCCAGTGTGCTGGCCTACTTGCGCACCTACACCGACGGTGGGCGCGATGTGGTCATCTGCGTCAACAACATGTCCCGCTTCCCCCAACCAGTGGAGCTGGACCTGTCCGAGCATCAAGGCAGCGTCCCGGTGGAGCTGACCGGCGGGGTGCGCTTCCCGCCGATCGGGGAACTGCCTTACCTGCTCACCCTGCCCGGGCACGGTTTTTACTGGTTTCAGATCGAGCTGCCGACACCAGGGCGTGATGCGTGATCAGTACCGCTGCTGACCTCGTTGCCGACGTCTCCGGCTCGCTGGCGGTGGCGCTACCCGAGCAGCGGTGGTTCGCCGGCAAGGACCGGCCGGTGCGTGCGGTCATCCCGGTGCGCGCCACCGATCTCGCCGGATCCGACCCCCGGCTGATTCATGCCGTCGTCGAGGTCGACCAGGGACAGCCACATCGGGACCGCTACCAGGTCCTGCTCGGCGTGCGCAGCGACCTGCCGGAGTCCCTCGGGCACGCCTGGGTGGCCGCGTGCGGCGATCATGCGGTGTACCAGGCGGTGCACGACGCCGAGCTCACCGCTGTGCTGCTGGAACTGATGGCGCACGGGGCGGAGATCGACGGGCTGCGTTTCGGTACCGAACCGGGCGTCACACTGGACACCGAGCAGCGCTCCCGCCCGGTCGCGGCGGAGCAGTCCAACACCTCGCTGGTGTACGGGCAGACCTACATCCTCAAGCTGTTCCGCAAGGTGGCCACCGGGCGCAGCCCAGATCTGGAGCTGCACCGCGCGTTGGCCGGGGTGGGCTGCGAGCACATCGCGGCGCCGCTGGGCAGCATCGAGGGCTCGCTGGACGGCGAACCGGTGAGCTACGGAATGATGTCGGAGTTCCTCCGAAGCGCCGTCGAGGGCTGGGCGATGGCGACCGCAAGCGCCCGCGACCTACTGGCGCAAAGCCTGCTCCTCGACAGTGCGCCCGGCTCTGCCCAGCCCACCGACCCGGCGGCCGCCGGCGGCGACTTCGCCTCCGAGGCGCACCGGCTGGGCCACGCGGTGGCGGCCGTACACGCCGATCTGGCCACCGCGCTGGGCAGCTCACCGGCCACCGCCGGGTACCTTGATGCCCTGGCCACGGGCATGCAACGCAGGTTGGATGGGGTCCTTGGGCGGGTAGCCGAACTCGAGCCGCACGCCGGGGCACTGCGGGCGGCCTTCGATGAAGTGCGCCATCTCGATGGCGCGGTGCCGCTGCAACGCATCCACGGCGACTTGCACCTCGGTCAGGTACTGCGCACCGTCACCCGGTGGGTTCTGATCGACTTCGAAGGGGAGCCGATGGTGCCGCTGGCGGCCCGCGTCGCCCCGGCTTCGACGCTGCGTGACGTGGCCGGGATGCTGCGCTCGTTCGACTACGCCGCCAACCACCAACCGCCGGGCGATGCCGACCCCGAGCAGCGCGCCGCGGCGGCGCTGGCCTGGACAACCCGCAACCAGGACGCCTTCTGCGACGGCTACGCGCAGGTCGCGCCGGACCCGCGCAAGCACGCTGTGCTGCTGCGCGCATTCGAGTTGGACAAGGCCGTCTATGAGGTCAGCTACGAACACGCCAACCGCCCCGCCTGGCTACCGATCCCGCTGGCCGCGATAGCCCGCCTGACCACCTAGCTCGCTAGCTGTGCGTTGCCACCGAGCCGTCCGTGTGTCGCCGAGTTCGACCGGAGGGTTGTGCGGCGCCGGCTGGGGAACCCTGTTGTCGAACTCGGCGACGCCAGCACGGTCCGGGCCACCCGCTCGGGTTGCCCCACTCAGCAGATCTGGCCGAGAGCCGACACACTGGTGTGAGACGAATCCAGGAAGGACGTGACCGTGCAGGCGGCAGACCGCGCCACTTCGGCGCCACCGGCCGAGGAGCTACACCGGCTGCTCGCCGGCGAACATCATGACCCGCATTCCATCCTCGGGGCACATCCGTACGCTGACGGCACCGCGGTGCGGGTGCTGCGCCCGCGCGCCGATGAAGTCACGGTGCTCACCGACGACGGTGAGTACCCGCTGGAGCACCTGGCCGGGGGTTTCTTCCACGGGATGACCCACGGCAGTGGCGACTACCGGCTGCGGGTGCGCTACGGCGACTACACCGAGATCGCCGACGATCCGTACCGCTGGCTGCCTACGCTGGGTGAGGTCGACTTGCATCTCATCCGGGAAGGCCGCCATGAGCGGCTGTGGGAGGTGCTGGGAGCGCACGTGCGGACCTATCCGACGCCGGGGGGCCTGGTGGTGGGCACCTCGTTCGCGGTGTGGGCTCCGCACGCCCGGGGCGTGCGGGTATGCGGAGACTTCGACGGCTGGTCGGGGATGGCCACGCCGCTGCGCTCGCTCGGCTCGTCGGGGATTTGGGAGGTGTTCCTGCCCGGCGTCGGCGCCGGAACCCGCTACAAGTTCCGCATGCTGGGTCCGGATGGGAGCTGGCATGAGAAGGCCGATCCGATGGCCCGCGGTACCGAGGTGCCGCCGAGCACGGCCTCGGTGGTCACCGGCCCATCGACGCACGAGTGGAATGACGCCCAGTGGCTCGCCGAGCGGGCCCAGGGCCGGCCGGGCAGCAAGCCGATGAGCGTCTATGAACTCCACCTGGGATCCTGGCGGCAGGGCCTGGATTACCGGGAACTCGCTCAGCAGCTCGTCGACTACCTCCAGACCACCGGATTCACCCACGTCGAGTTGCTGCCGGTGTCCGAGCATCCCTTCGGCGGTTCCTGGGGCTACCAGGTCACCTCCTACTACGCACCGACGTCGCGGTATGGCTCTCCTGACGACTTCCGCTATTTCGTCGACACCCTGCATGCGGCCGGGATCGGGGTGCTCATGGACTGGGTTCCCGCGCATTTCCCGCGCGACGAGTGGGCATTGGCTCGCTTCGACGGCGCGCCGTGCTACGAGCACTCCGATCCGCGGCGCGCCGCGCACCCGGACTGGGGAACATTGATTTTCGACTACGGGCGCAATGAGGTTCGTAATTTCCTGGTCGCCAACGCGCTGTACTGGCTGGAGGAGTTCCACCTCGATGGACTGCGGGTCGACGCGGTGGCGTCGATGCTGTATCTGGACTATTCACGCCAACCGGGAGAATGGTCGCCCAACGCTTACGGCGGCCGGGAGAACCTAGACGCCGTGGCCTTCCTGCAGGAAATGAATGCCACAGTTTACAAGCGCCACCCCGGCGTCATCACGGTCGCCGAGGAATCCACGGCCTGGCCCGGCGTCACGCGGGCGACCCATGTGGGCGGCTTGGGGTTCGGCTTCAAATGGAACATGGGCTGGATGCACGACACCCTCGCCTATACGGGCCACGACCCGGTGCACCGCACCTACCATCACAACGAAGTGACATTCTCGCTGATGTACGCCTGGAGCGAGAACTTCGTGCTGCCGCTGTCGCACGATGAGGTGGTACACGGTAAGGGTTCGCTGTGGACTCGGATGCCAGGCGATGACTGGAACAAGGCCGCTAATCTGCGTTGCCTGCTGGCTTACATGTGGGCCCACCCCGGCAAGCAGCTGCTTTTCATGGGTGGCGAGTTGGGGCAACCCGGTGAATGGTCGGAGAGCCGGTCGCTGGATTGGAACCTGCGCTACCACCCGCTGCACGGCGGCCTGCTGCAGTTGGTCGGCGATCTCAACGCCATCTACCGCTCCCATCGGGCGCTGTACAGCCAAGACACCGCTCCCGCCGGTTTTGAGTGGATCGACGCCAACGATGCCTGGGGAAACGTGCTGAGCTTCCTGCGCTGGGGAGACGACGGCTCGGTGCTGGCCTGCGTGGTGAACTTCGCCGGCAACCCACACGAGGGTTACCGAGTCGGTCTGCCCAGACCAGGACGATGGCGCGAAGCGCTCAACACCGACGCCGAGAACTACGGTGGCTCCGGCGTGGGAAACCTCGGCGAAGTGGTCGCCAACAAGACGCCCTGGCATGGCCGGCCGTACTCGGCACTGCTGCGCCTACCACCCGCTGGAGCGCTCTGGCTCACTCCGATCGAGGAACCGTGAGTATGGCTTCGCTTACACTGAGGTAACATAGTGGCCTATGCTTCATGCCAATGGCGGCGAAATCGAGAAGGGCATCCGGCGCTAGGGTGTACGTACCGCAGTACGTACCGATCTGCGGTCCGTTAACGGTGGGCGCGATAAGTGAGACAGGACCACACAGGCAACCATGGTGACCGGGACCGCAGCTCCCGGTCGCCATCCGCGGTTGCCCGGAAGTGGGCCCGCGTTCTCGCCGACACGTGCTCGGTACCGATGCCGGCCGCTGAAGTCGTGGACCACCTCGAGGATCTCACGCAGCGGTTGGTGGCCGCGCTGTCCAACCCGTCGGTCGACACGGGCGCCGCGTACGACGTGGGGGCTCGGCTAGTCGCCGACGGATTCACGGGTACCCAGAGTTTGTCGCGGACATTCGACGTCCTGGGCAACGCGTTGCCGGCCGTCGCAGGCGATACCGCTGCAGAGCCACCGTGTGGCCGGATCATCGAGCTGCTCGCCGCATTGGCGTCCGGGTACACCTGGGCGCTGCGAAGCCAGGTCCTCGACCAGGAAAGAGAGGTCACCCGGGCACTATCACTGGCATGGCAGGACGTCGAGCGGAACCTGCGAGCCAGCGACGCCCGGTTCCGGGAGGTGTTCGATGCATCGCCGGTGGGAATCGCGATCAGCGAGCCCGGCGGTCGGATCATCCAAACCAACCGGTCGCTGGACGATATTCTCGGCTACTCCGCTGGCGAGCTGCTCGGGCACGATGTGACCGAGTTGTTCTCCCCCGCGGACCGGCCAATCGCAGAGGAACATCACCGGGGACTGGTGGCCGGTGGGGATCCGCGATTGCGCGTCCGGGTCGCCTTGCGCCGGGTAGACGATGAGACGGTATGGGCCTACTTGGACGGGGTGGTGGTGCGCGACGCCGAAGGGTCGCCCCGCCACGTCGTGACGATGGTCGAGGACATCACCAACCTGCAGCTGCTTGAGCGGCAGCTGAAACATCAAACACTGCACGATCTGCAGACCGATCTCCCGAACCGGCAGTACTTCATCACACACCTGGAAGAGGTGCTGGCACGGCTGGCGCCCTCGGCAGTGGTCACGCTCCTACAGCTCGATCTGGACGGCTTCTCCACCATCAATGACGGCCTTGGGCGTCCGGCTGGCGACTTCGCGCTGAACGTGGTCGCTCGCCGGCTAGCCGGGGTGGTTGCAGATCGGCCGGCGATGGTGGCTCGGCTGAGCGCCGACGAATTCGCCATCCTGATCGAACCCGGCGATGGGCCTCTCGACATCGCTGCCCTGATCGAGTCGATCAACACCGAGCTGGCCGAACCGTTCTACCTCGACGACACCGGGGTGGCCCTCACCGCGACTGTCGGGGTCGTGCAGTGTCAAGCTGGCCAGTTCTCTCCGGACGGGCTGATGCGCGCCGCCAGCACCACGCTGCGCCGGGTCCGCGGAGCCAATAAGCGGCAGTGGGCGCTGTTCGACCCCGATCAGGATTCCGCCTACCAAGCAAAGCTTCACCTCGCCGCGGCGATGCCCGGCGCCCTGGAGACCGGCCAGCTGCTGGCGACCTACCAGCCGGTGGTCACCCTCGCCGACCAGCGGCTGGTAGGCATCGAGGCGGCGCTGATCTGGGAGCACCCCCAGCTCGGCGTGCTGACCGACGACCAGTGCAGGCAGGCCGCAGAGCGGACCGGTGCCGTGCACGAGGTCGGCCAGTGGCTGCTGCACACAGCCGCCGAGCAGGCCATGTCATGGCGGCGGCGCGTCGGCGACACGGTGCCTCCGGTGGTGGTCAATCTCATGCCGTCCCAGGCGCAGGACCCCGACCTGGTTGCCAAGATCCGATCGGTGCTCGACGAGAACGGCCTGCCGCCGGCTCAGCTGGAGATCCGGGCGCCGGTGTCCGCGATCCGCAATGTTGACGGCGAACTCGCCGACGATGGCGGGGCACAAGCCGAGGACAATCTGCGGGTTCTCACCGAGCTCGGCGTGCGCACCGGACTCTACGATTTTGCCGGTGGCATCGGCGGACTGCGCTGCGTGGCCGACCTGCCGGTGTGCACGGTGCGCATCGCCGCGCCGATATCCCGGCAAGTAGCCGAGGACCCGTCCCGGATCCTGTCCCAGACGGCACAGGCCGAGGTGCACATCGTTCGAGGAGCCGGTGTCGACGTGGTCGCCTACCCGGTGGACAGCGCCGAGCAAGCTGCATGCTGGCCTTGGATCGGTGCGAACTGGGCGGTGGGAGCCCTGTTCGGTGCCCCAGGATCACCACAGGACGTCGCCGCCCTGCTCAACGGCTCTCAGCAGACGGTTTGACGGTCCTGACCGACCGGCAGCTTCTGGGTGTACTCGCTAGGTGGCGCGCCGGCGCCGAATTAACCGGACGACCAGGTAGATGAGAATCACCACGTTGAGCACCAGGCCACCGATCTTCAGCCCGGTGGGATGCTTGTGCAGCTCCTGAACCTCGGGGATGAGCAACAATGCCGTCGACACCACCGTGAGGTACTCGCCCCATTCCCGGCGTCGGAACAGGCCATAGCCCTCGACCGCCTCCAACAGCCCATACCCCAGAGCGATCACCCCGTCGCGCTGCACCTGCCGCGACCCGAAACCGCTTAACCTGGAGATCAGCCGACCGGTCTCGTTGCGGCTGGGATCGAGCCCGACCTGCTCGGCGAAGCGCCGTGCGAGATCCGTCCAGTCGGTGTGCGTATGGGTGACCAGGATGAGGCCGACCCCTACCAGCAGCACCGCGCGAAGTGCCCGCTCGACCGCGAGCACCGGCAGCAGCCTGCTCTTGTCCTGAGCGCTGCGTTTGCGGGCGGACTGCTGCGGCGTCCCCGCCCGACCTGACTGCTCCGCCGCTGACGTCATGACGACCTCCACCGTGCAGGCGCGCGTGGGGATACTCAGCCGCGCAGCGTGTTAGCCAGCCGGTGAACTCCCTGCCGCAGCTCGCCGACGTCGCGGACGGTAGCAAACGACAGCCGCAAGTACGCGCCTGGAGGTTCGGCGCAGAAGTACGGCCGACCGGGGCTGACCAGCACGCCGGAAGCCCGGGCCTGCGCGGCGAACCTGAGGTCGTCGACGTGATCGGGCAGCCGCGCCCATAGATGCAGACCGCCGGCGGGTAACCGGCTCACGAGGGCATCCGGGAGTAGGTCGGCGAGCGCGGCCATCAGCGCTGCACGGCGCTCGGCGAGCGCCGCTGACAGCCGGCTGAGATGCGCGCGCCACGCCGGCGCGCTGACCAACTCGAGCGCCGCATCCTGGAGTAGCCGCGGGACGAAGAAGTCATCGACGAGTCGAAGCGCACGCAGCCGCTCGGCGACCGGTCCGCGTGCGATCAGCGCACCTACCCGCAGGTTGGGCGAAGTAGCTTTGGTCAACGAGGCGATGTGCACGACGCGGCCGTCGGTATCGTCGGCGACCAGCGGCGGCGGCGCGGGACGTTCGTGAGACAGCCAGCGGGCGAAGTCGTCCTCGATGATGAACGCACCGGCCTGGCGGGCAGCGTCGAGGACCTCCTTGCGCCGCCGGCCGGCGAGAGCCGCGCCGGTCGGGTTCTGGAAAGTCGGCTGGCAGTAGAACAGCCGTGCCCCGGTGGCCGCGAAAGCGGCCGCGAGCAGGTCGGGCTGTACGCCATGCTCATCGGTCGGAACAGGAACCGTTCGCAGCCGCGCGGCTCGCGCGACAGCGATCGCGCCGAGGTAGGTCGGCGACTCGAGCAGCACCGGGGCACCGCTGGGCACGATCGCGCGAAACGCCGCCGACAACGCCGCCTGCGCGCCGCCGGTGACGAGTACGTCCTCCGGCGCCACCGCAGCAGCACCGAGCGAGCGGGCGAACCAGGCGCGCAGGGCCGGCAGGCCAGCCGGTGGCGGGCGCTCCGCGGCGTCCGGGCGCCGGGCGGCGCGAGCGAGCGCCGCACCGAGCGCCCGATTGGGCAGCAGCGAGGGGTGCGGGTAGCCACCCGCCAGCGACACGACGTCCGCCGGCTCCACTTGCAGCAAGAAGGCCACACTCGTCGCATCGACCGTACGATCGCCCAGCGCCAGCGTTTGCCAGGACAGATCAGGGGGCTCGGCAGCGCGCGCGACGCGCTCGGCGACGTAGGTGCCGCTACCCGGGCGGGTGACGAGCACCCCCTCGGCCGCCAGCGCCGCCAGCGCCCGGGACAGCGTGACCGGGCTGACGCCATAGCGAGCGGTGAGCTCGCGGGTCGACGGCAGCCGCTCGCCGGGGCTCATCTGGTGCGCGGACTCCCGCAGCGCCGCACCCACCCGGTCAATACTGCTATCGTTGGACATGACAGCTCAGGATATCGCTACTCTTCCTGGCAGGACAGCGTTTCCCGGCCTCGGCTGGGCGGCACTGGGTGTGCTGGCGTTCTCCTTCACGTTCCCCGCTACGACGCTGGCCGAGCAGGGCTTCGACCCTTATCTCGTCGGCGCCGGCCGATCGGTGATCGCCGCCGCCGTCGCGGCCGCCTGCCTGCGGGCCGCCCGCGCGCCGCTACCCGGACGCCATCACTGGCCGGGGCTGATCGCCGTCGCGGTCGGCTGCGGCATCGGCTTCGGGCTGCTGTCCGCGCTTGCCCTGCAACACACCACGTCAAGCCACGCGGCGGTGGTGATCGGACTGCTGCCCGCGGCCACCGCCGTCGTCGCCGTCATCCGCATCGGCGAGCGTCCCGGTCCGCTGTTCTGGGCGGCCAGCTGCCTCGGGACGGTCGCGGTCGTGGGTTACGCGCTCTCGCGCCAGGCCGGCACCCCGCACGCTGCCGATCTGCTGCTGCTCGGGGCGCTGATCATCGGTGCCGCCGGCTACGCCGAGGGTGGCCGGCTTGCGCGCCTGATGCCGGGCTGGCAAGTGATCGCCTGGGGCGTGCTGGCTGCGCTGCCTATCTCGCTGCCGATCACCATCGCATCGCTCGCCTACCGTCCGCCGGTGCAGCCCAGTGCGTCGGCCGTCGCGGGGTTCGCCTACGTCGGGATCGTCTCGATGTTCGTCGGCTTTTTGGCCTGGTACCGCGGGCTCGCCGAGGCGGGGGTATCCAGGGCGAGCCAGCTGCAGCTCTGGCAGCCGCTGCTGACGATCGCCTGGTCGGTGCCGCTGCTGGGCGACCATTTCGACCTGGCCGGCTTGCTCACTGTCCTGGTCGTCGCCGGCTGCGTGCTCATCACCCAGCGGGCACGCTGGGCCGTCAGTGGCGCCGGGCGCGCCGCGGTAGCCACAACCGCGGCGGTGCCGCCCGGTGCCACCCCCCGCACCCGCATCCGCCGCCACGCCGATCGTGCCGGCCACAGCCGCGACGAGCTCTACGAGGTCCTCGACGCCGGGCTCGTCGCCCACGTCGCGTTCGTCACCGACGGGTACCCGGTCGTGTTGCCGATGGGCTACGCCCGCGATGGCGACACGCTGCTACTGCACGGCTCAAGCCGAAACCGCATGCTCCGTGCCCTCGCCGGTGGCGCCGAGCTGTGCGTGACGGTCACGCTGCTCGACGGGCTGGTGCTCGCGGCCACCGCGTTCACCCACTCGATGAACTACCGCAGTGCCGTCATCTACGGCCGCGCCATCCAGATCACCGATCCCCACGCCAAGGCACGCGCGCTGGACCGCGTCATCGACTTCCTCGTACCGGGGCGCACACGTGAGCTGCCGGCGCATACCCGCCAGGAACTCGCTGCCACCCTGGTGCTCGCCGTCCCCTTGCACGAGGTGTCGGTCAAAGCGCGCAGCGGGCCGCCGAAACCGGGGCCACCCGGGAGTGCCTCGCCGTGGACCGGGGTCATCCCGCTCGCGGTCACTCAGGGACAACCACAGCCGACCGCAGCCGGGTCAGAACAATGCTCTGGCCAGCGCCCGGCGGGCTGAGATGACCCGCGGATCGCTTGGTGGGAACAGCTCGAACAGCCCGACCAGATGCGCGCGGGCCCGGTCGCAGTCCTCGCCGGTCAGCCGCCGCACAGCGCCGACCAGCCGCTCGAAGGCCCGCTCCGGCATTTCGGCGGCCAACTCGGCGTCGGCGGCGGCGATCTGCGCGTCGACGTCGTCCGGCGCCACGTCTGCCTTCGCCACCGCCGTCGGGTCGGCTGCTTCGGCGCGCGCCAGGAAACGGACCTGGGCGAGCGCGATTCTGGCCTGCTCGTTGGCCGGCTCGGTGGTCAGGATTTGCTGGTAGGCCGCTTCGGCAGCGGAGTAGTCACCGGCCGCCAGGGCAGCTTCGGCAGCGGTGAACCGGGGATCCTCCGGTTCGGCGCCAGGCTGGCTGCCCGCAGCACCCTGCCCGGCGGCCCGGATCCCGGGCAGTTGATCGCGCAGCGCGTCCAGTAGCGAGGTGATCCATCGCTTCACCTCCGGCTCGGGCCGGGCGCCGGCGAAGGCGTCGATCGGCTGGCCACCGGCGATGGCGATGACGGTGGGGATGGACTGGGCGCCGAAGAGCTGAGCGATCCGCGGGTTGGCGTCGACGTCGATCTTGGCCAGCACCCAGGCGCCGCCGCCCGCCGCGGCGAGCCGTTCGAGCACCGGGGACAGTTGCTTGCACGGACCGCACCAGGTCGCCCACAAGTCGACCACTACGAGCACCTGCATGGAGCGGTCGACGACATCGGTTTGGAAGCTCTGCTCGGTGACATCAACGACCCAGGTGCCTCCGGCGCCGCCCCGCGGCGCGCTGGGCGCGTCGCGCCGGGGAGCCGAATCGGCCCGCGCCTTGAGGGCAGACAGGTCGACCGCACCAGACAGTGCGCCGGATAGTGCTGCGGTCTGCTGAGGATTGGGCCTGCTCACGCCGTCTATCCTGGCATGGATGCGCTGACGGGGAATGCTGGGACGTCAGAACTGGGCCGGCTCGCGGTACTCACCCCACTGGACCTTGAGCGCCCCACAGATTTCGCCGAGAGTGGCCTCAGCCCGCGCCGCATCGAGCATCGGCTCGATGAGGTTGCCCTCCCCTGCGGCTTGATCAACCATGGCCGCGAGAGCCCGGTCGAGAGCGGCCTGATCGCGCTGGCTGCGGCGCTGCGCCAGCGCCTGGTTCTGCGCACATTCCACCTCGTGGCTCACCCGCAGGATCTCCAGCTCCTCGGTCACCGATCCGGTCAGCGTGTTCACCCCGACGATCTTCTTGTCGCCTTTCTCCAGCGCCTGCTGGTAGGCGAACGCCGCGTCGGCGATCTCGCCGGTGAACCAGCCGTCCTCGATACCGCGCAGGATGCCGGAGGTCATCTCACCGATGGGATGCCGGCCCGACCGGATGTGGGCCATGTCCTTGATCCGGGCAAAGATCCGCTCTGCGTCCGCCTCCAGGCGGTCGGTCAGCGCTTCGACGTACCACGAGCCACCCAGCGGGTCGATCACGTTGGCCACCCCGGACTCCTCCATGATCACCTGTTGGGTGCGCAGCGCGATCTCCGCGGCGCGCTCCGTGGGCAGCGCCAGGGTCTCGTCCAGGGAGTTGGTATGCATCGAGTTGGTGCCGCCCAGCACCCCGGCCAGCGCCTCGATCGTGGTTCGCACGATGTTGTTGTAGGGCTGCTGCGCGGTGAGCGACACCCCCGCGGTCTGGGTGTGAAAGCGCAGCCACTGCGCCTTGTCGCTGGTGGCACCGTAGACGTCACGCATCCACCGAGCCCAGATCCGCCGGGCGGCGCGGAACTTCGCGATCTCTTCGAAGAAGTCCATGTGCGCGTCGAAGAAGAACGTCAGACCTGGGGCGAAGCGGTCGACGTCGAGGCCGCGGGAGCAGCCCAGCTCCACGTACCCGAACCCGTCGGCGAGCGTGAAGGCCAATTCCTGCGCGGCCGTCGCGCCGGCTTCCCGGATGTGATATCCGGAGATCGACAGCGGCTTGTAGGCCGGGATCTTCTCCGTGCAGTACTCCATCAGATCGCCGATCAGGCGCAGATGCGGTTCCGGGGGGAACAGCCACTCTTTCTGGGCGATGTACTCCTTGAAGATGTCGGTCTGCAGGGTGCCGTTGAGCCGGGTGATGTCCGCACCCTGCCTTTCGGCGGCGACCAAGTACATGCAGAACATCGGCACCGCCGGGCCGGAAATCGTCATCGAGGTGCTGATCTGCTCCAACGGGATGCCGGCGAACAGGACGTCCAGATCTGCGGCACTGTCGATCGCCACGCCGCAGTGGCCCACCTCGCCGAGGCTGCGCGGATCGTCGGAGTCGCGGCCCATCAGCGTGGGCATGTCGAAGGCCACCGACAGGCCGCCCGCACCGTTGCGCAGTATCTGCCGGTAGCGCTCATTGGTCTGGCCGGCGTTGCCGAAACCGGCGAATTGGCGGATCGTCCAGGTACGTCCCCGGTAGCCGGTGGAGTGCACGCCGCGGGTGAACGGGTACTCGCCCGGCCAGCCGATCCGCTCGTCGACCGGCTCGCCCCCGCGCGGCCCGTACACCGGGTCGACCTCGACTCCGGACAGGGTGGTGAAGTCCGCGTCACGCAACCGTCCCTGCTGCTGCGCCTGCGCGTACCGCCGCCGCCAACGCTCCCCACCGTCGTCACATGCCATGACATCCAATAGTAGGACATCCAACAACCTTTTTATCCCGACCTTTCCCCCGACATGGAGACATATCGGGGTGAAAGGGGGCCCCTTTACCCCGTTATGTCTCCATGTCGGGACGGGAGGTGGCGAGGTGTTGGTGGACGCGGTCGACTTTGGCCTGTAGCTGGTTGGTGTGGCCGGGGCGGATGTCGGCTTTGAGGACCAAGCTCGTCCGGGTGGCGCCGACGCTGGCGGCCTCGACCGCGCGGCGCACCACGTCCATCACCTCATCCCATTCCCCCTCGATGAGGGTGAACATCGCGTTGAGCTCGTAGGGCAGCCCGGAGTCTGCGACCACCCGGACGGCCTCCGCCACGGCGGCACTGACGCTGTCGGATTCGCCCCCGGCGGGGGCGACGCTGAATGCCACGATCATCATCCCAGCCTGCCCTACCCGGCGGGCACGCGTGGCCTTACGGTTTCATCCATGTCCTCGCATCATCCGCTGCCGTTCGACCCGATCGAACGCGCGGCGCGAATCTGGCAAGACCGCATCGGGCCAGCGGGGACGATGGCTGCGGTGACCAACATCATGCGGGTACAGCAGATCCTCCAGTCGGCGGTGGATGCCGCGCTGCGCCCGCACGGCCTGACCTTTGCCCGGTACGAAGCGCTAGTCCTGCTGGTGTTCTCCCGTCAGGGCACCCTGCCGATGAAGGTGATGGGCCAGCGCCTCCAGCTGCACCCGACCAGCGTGACCAACATCGTGGACCGCCTGCAGGCCGACAGCCTCGTCGAGCGCAGTGGCCACCCGACCGATCGGCGCACCACCCTGGTCACGATCACCGAAGCCGGCCGGCAGCGTCAGAAAGCCGCCACCGTGGCACTGACCGACATCGACTTCGGCTTCGTCGGGCTGGACGAAGGGCAGACCGCCCAGCTGTCCGCCCTGCTCACCCAGGTACGCCGCGCCGCCGGCGATTTCACCGACTAGACCGTCAGTGCCCGCGTGATCAGGCGCCCAGTTCGCCGATCAACTCGTCAGCCGCTCGGTACACGTCCAGCTCCCCGACGACCACTCGTTTGGCCAGCCCGGGTAAGGCGCTACCGCGCAGCACGTCGCCGAGCCTGCCGTGCAGTTGCGCCAGCGCGATCGCCTCGATCTCGGCCTCCGCGCGGCGCTGCCGGCGGGCATCCAACTCTCCGTGATCGAGCATCCACGCCCGGTGCTGCTCGATCGCCCCGACCAGCTCGTCGATGCCGTCGGACCTGGTGGCCACCGTGCAGATCACCGGCGGCCGCCAGCTCGGGCCCGCGCTGCCCCGCCGGCCCAGCGAGATCAAGTGTCTGAGCTCCCGGACGGTCTGATCGGCGCCTTCCCGATCGGCCTTGTTCACCACGAAGACGTCGGCGACCTCGAGGATGCCCGCCTTGGCCGCCTGAATCCCGTCGCCCATTCCTGGTGCCAGCAGCACCACCGTGGTGTCCGCCAGCGCCATGACCTCCACTTCGGACTGGCCGACGCCGACGGTCTCCACCAGCACTTCGGCACATCCGGCCGCGGCCAGCACCCGCAGCGCCTGCGGGGTGGCCCAGGCGATGCCTCCCAGGTGCCCGCGGGTGGCCATGGACCGGATGAAGACCCCGGGATCGGTCGCATGTTCCTGCATCCGCACCCGGTCGCCGAGCAGCGCGCCGCCGGAGAACGGCGACGACGGGTCGACGGCGAGCACGCCGACCCGCTTA
Organism: Pseudonocardiaceae bacterium; assembly: GCA_036378735.1. Taxonomy (GTDB): domain Bacteria; phylum Actinomycetota; class Actinomycetes; order Mycobacteriales; family Pseudonocardiaceae. Next base: position 48,532 of record DASUVX010000075.1, read on the forward strand.
CCCGCCGCGCGAAGCGCGGTGACCAGCACACTGACCGTGGTCGATTTGCCCACCCCGGGCGGCCCGGTGACGCCGACGACCTGGGCTCGGCCGGTATCGCGGGCCAGCGCCGCCGCCAGCGCGCGCAACTCCGGCGCACCGTCCTCGATCAGCGAGATGAGCCGGGCCACGGCGCGAGCCTGACCCTGCCGCGCGTGGACGACCAGGTCGTCGATATCGCGACTGGCTGCTGGCAATGCGAGCTCACGCCACGGCGTCGTTGGGGTTGCCGGGCACCCGCAGGATCAGCGCGTCACCCTGACCACCGCCGCCACACAGCGACGCTGCGCCCACCCCGCCGCCGCGCCGCCGCAGCTCCATCGCCAGGTGCAGCACCAGCCGGGCGCCGGACGCGCCGATGGGGTGACCCAGCGCGATCGCCCCGCCGTTGGGGTTGACTCGCTCCGGGTCGATGCCGAGCTTGCGGGTGGACACCACGCCCACTGCGGCGAACGCCTCGTTGATCTCGACCACGTCCAGGTCGCTGACCTCGATGCCTTCCTTGCGGCAGGCCGTCAGCACCGCGTTGGCGGGCTGTTCGTGCAGGCTGGAGTCGTCGGGCCCGGCCACCATGCCGTGCGCGCCGATCTCGGCCAGCCAGCTCAGGCCCAACTCGGTCGCCTTGGCCTTGCTCATGACGACGACCGCGGCGGCCCCATCCGTGATGGGAGACGACGACCCGGCGGTGATGGTGCCGTCGGCGGCGAAGGCCGGGCGCAGCTTGCTCAGCCCTTCGGTGGTGGTATCCGGCCGGATGCCCTCGTCGCTTTCCACCACGACCGGGTCACCCTTGCGCTGCGGCACGGTCACCGGGGTGATCTCGTCAGCGAACAGCCCGTTTTTCACCGCGCGGCCGGCACGTTGATGCGACTGCGCGGCGAACTCGTCCTGTTCCGCGCGGGTCAACTGGTGGCGCGCGTTGTGCTTCTCGGTGGAAGCACCCATCGCGACCTGGTCGAATGAGTCGTGCAGGCCGTCGTAGGCCATATGGTCGAGCATGGTGACATCGCCGTATTTGAACCCGGAGCGCGACTTGGGCAGCATGTGCGGCGCCTGGGTCATCGACTCCTGGCCGCCGGCCACGACGATCTCGCACTCGCCGGCCCGGATCAGCTGGTCGGCCAGCGCGATCGCGTTCAACCCGGACAGGCACACCTTGTTGACCGTCAGAGCCGGCACGTCCATCCCGATCCCGGCATTCACCGCCGCCTGCCGCGCAGGGATCTGACCGGCGCCCGCGGTGAGCACCTGGCCCATGATCACGTACTGCACCTGTTCGGGCGACACGCCGGCACGTTCGAGGGCGGCCTTGATGGCGAAGCCGCCGAGCTGGGCGGCCGAGAAATCCTTGAGCTGACCGAGCAGCCGCCCCATCGGGGTGCGGGCGCCGGCGACGATGACGGAACCGGTCATAACGCAGACCTCCGGCATAACATGAATGTTCAGGGGCTGTCTCTCGACCTTACCGCGCTATCCCCAATCGCACGCGAGATGACGAGAGCACCCTCCAACCGGCCGTACGCTGCATGTCATGACACCACTCCCAGCTTTCGTCACCGCGATCGATCACGTCGGCATCGCGGTGCCCGATTTCGAGGCGGCCGTCGAGTTCTACCGGACGACATTCGGGCTGGAGCTGGCGCACGAGGAGGTCAACGAGGAGCAGGGAGTGCATGAGGCGATGCTGCGCGCGCCCGGCGACCCCGGCACCGGTGCCGCGATACAGCTGCTAGCTCCGTTGAGCCCAACGTCCACTATCGCCAAGTTCCTGGACCGCAGCGGCCCCGGGCTGCAGCAACTGGCTTACCGGGTCACCGACATCGAGGCCGCCAGCCAGGCACTTCGCGCCAACGGCGTCCGGCTGCTCTATGACGCCCCACGCCGCGGCACCGCTGGATCAAGAATCAACTTCATTCATCCCAAGGACGCCGGTGGCGTGCTGGTCGAACTGGTGCAACCAGCCGGCGGCGCGCACTAGCCGCGATCAGGCAGCCCAAAGACGGTACGAGGTGCGCTTGACGCACCATGAATGCGGTTAGGCGCGACCAACAGAGCGAACAGACCGGTCTCACTCACTCGGCGCTGTGGCGATTGATATACTGATCGATAGCCTCAGCGTAGCCGTGCCATTCCCGCGCGGGAAGCGGACACCAGGGAAGGACGACTGTGCAAAAGATCCTCGATGCCATTCTCAGCGACGACGTCGATTCCATCGGCTCACTGCCGGTGCCGGAAACGTACCGGGGAATTACGGTCCACGCAGACGAGGCCGACATGTTCGCCGGTATGCCCAGCCGTGACAAGGACCCCCGCCAGGCCCTGCACCTGGATGAGATACCGATGCCGGAGCTGGGCCCAGGCGAAGCCTTGGTCGCCGTCATGGCCAGTGCCGTCAACTACAACACGGTGTGGACGTCGATCTTCGAACCGCTACCGACCTTCGGGTTTCTCAAGCGCTACGGCCGTATCTCTCCGTTGGCCGCCCGGCACGACCTGCCCTACCACGTGGTCGGGTCGGACCTGGCCGGCGTCGTGCTGCGGACCGGAGCCGGGGTGAACGCCTGGCGCCCGGGCGACGAGGTAGTAGCCCACTGCCTGTCTGTCGAGCTCGAGCATCCCGACGGGCACAACGACACGATGCTCGACCCGGAGCAACGTATCTGGGGTTTCGAGACCAATTTCGGCGGCCTAGCCGAGGTTGCGCTGGTCAAATCCAACCAACTGATGCCGAAGCCGGCCCACCTGACCTGGGAAGAAGCCGCGAGCCCGGGTTTGGTCAACTCCACCGCATACCGGCAACTGGTCTCCCGCAATGGCGCGGACATGAAGCAGGGCGACACCGTGCTCATCTGGGGTGCGTCGGGCGGCCTGGGCTCATACGCCACCCAGATGGCCCTGGGTGGCGGCGCCACCCCCGTCTGTGTGGTCTCCAGCCCGGAGAAGGCGGAGATATGCCGGCAGATGGGCGCCGAGTTGGTCATCGATCGCAACGCTGAGGGCTACCGATTCTGGAAAGACGAGCACAATCAAGATCCGCGGGAGTGGAAACGGTTCGGGAGCAAAATCCGCGAGCTCACCGGCGGTGACGACCCGGACATCGTCTTCGAGCACCCGGGCCGGGAGACCTTCGGTGCCAGCGTCTACGTCGCCAAGCGGGGCGGCACGATCGTCACCTGTGCCTCCACCTCGGGCTTTAACCATATCTACGACAACCGCTACCTGTGGATGAACCTCAAGCGGATCATCGGCTCGCACTTCGCCAACTACCGCGAAGCGTGGGAAGCCAACCGGCTGATCGCCAAAGGCAAGGTCCACCCGACGCTGTCACGGGTCTACCCGCTGGAACAGACCGGGCAGGCGGCCCACGACATGCACCGCAACATTCACCAGGGCAAGGTCGGTGTGCTCTGCCTGGCTCCCGAAGAGGGTCTGGGCGTCCGCAACCCGGAGCTGCGCGAGGTACATCTGGAGGCGATCAACCGCTTCCGCGGCGTGTGAAGCTGTCCTGATCGCAAGTTCCCCTGATCGTGGCCCCTGAGAGCCCCCTGATAGCTAGGACGGCTGACTCGTCAGCCCTCAGCACCCGAGTAACGTGGCCGCATGGGCTCAGTCCACGATCGTGATCTGCTACCGATGAGGTCGACGTTCGACATCGTCCGTCGCGGATATGACTGCGCGCAGGTGGACTACCAGCTCGAGCAATTGCGGGCCGATCTACAAATCGCAGTGACGGATCGGGATGCCGGGGCCGCCCAGGCCGCCGAGCTCACCCGGACCCTGGAGGCGGCTCGCGGGGAGATCGATGAGCTGCGCGCCGAGCTGAAGCGTCTGGCGGCGCCACCGACCTCCGTCGAAGGTATGAGTGAGCGGGTAGTGCGCATGCTGCGCAGCGCCCAGGCCGAGGCCGCGGAGATCAACGCCGCGGCTACCGCGGCGGCCACGGCGACCAGGGCCGATGCCGAGCGCGAGGCCGACGAACTGCGCACCCGCTACGAGCAGATGATCGCGCAGGCACAGCGACGGCAATCAGCGCTGGAGGACGAACACGAGCGGGCCATCGCCGACGCGCGTCGCCAGGGGGAGCAAATCGTGGCGCAGGCCAAACAGCGCGCCGCGCAGCTCGACACCGACTCAGCGGCCCGCAGGCGGCAGGTCGAGGAAGATTTCGACATCACCATGTCGCAGCGGCGTCGCGACACGACACGTGCGCTTGCCCAGGAAGAGGAAAGTAGCAAGGCCGAAGCGAAGCGACGCATCGACGAGGCGACCGACGTGGCCCGCCGCCTGGTTACCGAGGCCGACCAGACAGCCGTCGCCCGGGTCAAGGAGGCCACCCGCCAGGTCGAGGCGCTGCGGACGTTGCGCCGCCAGATCACCAACCAGCTGCAGTCGGTGAGTTCGAAGCTGGAGGACGCGCTGCGGCAGCTCGCGCCCGGCCCGGAGCCAGACGACGTGCTCGCCGGGGAGCCGGCTCAGCGGAACTGACGCGCTACCATCGCCGGCGGGTAGGCGCTCGCCGGGTCCGAGCCGTCCAGCAGCCGGTGTGCCAATGCCGGCGATCAGTTGACGATCCACCCGCTCCCGCCGGCCATGCCACCAGATGCGCGACGCCGGGCTTGATCTCGTGGTCGCAACCCGGGCAGCGGTAGCTCTTGACGGCCTGTTCCCCGGCCACCGCCCGGACCAGCCAGTCCCCGTCCGAACTGGTTTCCAACCGTGCCCAACCCGCCCCACGCACCGTTGGCGGCGGGGCTGCACGGCGTGGGAACTTGCGTCGCGGCATCACCACCCACCCTACGGGCACCTTGTGATCAATACTGTTGTCGCCGAGCTTGCATATCCCATGTGGCGAGCACCTCTTTGGGCATGGATATGGAACCCGGCTGCCATTCTAATTCGCTGTACGGCTTTGCGAGACGGATACTTGGCAGAGCGCTGAAAAGCCGCTCGAGGCCAACTTGCAACCACTGACGTGCCAACGCTGCGCCAGGGCAGAAATGCGGGCCCGCGCCAAAGACAATGTTATGCCGCCGATGCCGCGTTCTCTGCATACTGAATCCGGCCGGATCGGGCAACGACTCCGGATCGGTGACTGCCGCATGCAGTGACGGTAACAATACTTCGCCGGCGCGAATTTTTACACACCCCAGGTCGACGTCTTCGGTGGCAACCCGTGGCAAAAAGAAGTTGAAATGGGCTTTGTAACGCATGAGTTCTTCAACGGCACGTTCCCATAGTCGCGGGTCCTTCTTGCAAGCTTTCACAACATTAGGGCGCCGAAGAAGTTCGACCGCAGCCACGCTCAAGATCCCATAGGGGGTATAAAATCCGGCAAGTATCGTGCCCGACGCTGCTACCATCTCATCGTCGGTTAATCCAGCGTTCTTGAACTCAGCAAAGATTTTAGAAAATAATCCGTCATCAGGATTGCCGAGTTTTCTAGATATGAGGGCACTACTGTACTCGTATAGCTCACGCCAGACCTCGCTGATCCTAGCGCGATCTCCAGTGGCTTCTACGCGTACTAGAACTCCGTTGGAAAATTCATACAACCGTTCACTTTCATCTTCGGTGATGCGTGCGCACACGGCAACTGCCCGAACAATCAGCGGCTCAAAGTATCGCTTATTGAGGTCGGCTGGCGGGCAACCCTCCGCCAGCTTGTCCATTAAACAGTCGGCAACGTTTTCAACTTCCCTTCGCCAGGCCGCCACGCTTTGCTCGGAAAACAAGGGCATTATCCCGTGACGTATATGTCTGATACGTGGCAGATCCTGGCGCAACATACCACTTGGTGACTGGTATCCGGTCCCGGTCACACTATCGGCGTCCGGATCTAATCGAGCTAGACTAAATCTTGGATCGCTCATGACGCGGCGCACCGTTTTTGCATCCCGTACGATGAAAACTTTTTTCTTCGAGGCAGGCAACGTTACCGGATGGAAACCATCGGAACTGAAATCGAAATAGCACTGCGGCGTCCCCCCCGCTCGCGGTTGAAATGATAATTCCTCGTGCGCGGCTCCGCTTGTCATGTCGATCTCCACGGCGGCGAAATGCTGGCACCTTTCCACTTGCACGTCGGCGGGTACACGCTACCTACGACGCCCGCAACGAATCGCGGACGTTTCCGCGACCCTGCTCCGGCGCAGTCGTTGGCTTGATGGACGCTGGCTCAGAAATCGTCGTTTTGAACTGGCTTCAGCGCTATCGACAGTCCAGGAAGCCAGAAGAGCTGCTTGATGCTCCAACCGGAGCGCGGTGGCAGGTGATGTCAAGATGGCCGGCAAGCCAGTTGTGTACCTTAGCGGTGAAATGCGGACCAAGGTTGTCCGCCACAACGTTAAGCTTCCGGTCGACGTCCTTGGCAACGACCGTCTTCATCAACGCAGAACTCCTCTGATCATCTGTATCTGACCTTGGCCGCGCGGTTAACGCAGCGCAAGCCGCCTCGTCACGACTCTCGTAAACATCCGACGTTGTTCGTTGATGCCCGCCGATGGGCCGGCTCATTGAGCACAACGACAGCCGAGATCCGCAAATCTGGGGACCGCTGCACAGCCACCATCCTTAAGCGACTTCCGTCGACGAAGGCATCCGAACTCTAACGTTAGCACATCATGACATTAGAATGCGCGGACGTCATCGGCACCGGCGTCGCGGCCCCGAAACAGCGCAATCTCAGGTGCCGGCGACTCACTGGTGGTGCCCATCAACGAGGGGGAGCTTGAACGGCTGCCGAGACGATCTACGGCCAGGTGCGGCAGAGTACGCTGAGGCTCATGCCACGCTACGAGTTCCGGTGCCGGGAGTGCTCGACGACCTTTGAACTCAGCCGCCCGATGAGCGCCTCGCGGGATCCCGCCAGCTGCCCGTCCGGCCATGACGACACCGTCCGGCTGCTCTCCACGGTGGCGTTGTCGAGCGGATCACGTCCCGGTACTGCCCCGGTGCGCTCAGCCGCCCCAGCCGGCGGGTGTTGCGGAGGCGGCTGCTGCGGCTAAGCGGTCGCTACGCGGTCACGAGTAGTCGCGGAAGCCCTTGCCGGTTTTGCGGCCCAGGCGGCCGGCGGTGACCAGCTGCTCCAGCAAGGGAGCAGGAGCGAATCCGGGCTCGCGGAACTCCTGGTAAAGGCTGCGCTGAATGGCCAGCGAGACATCTAGACCGACCACGTCCAGCAGCGCGAACGGGCCCATCGGCAGCGCGGCGCCGACCTTCATGGCGGTGTCGATGTCGTCCGCGGACGCGTAGTGCGCCTCCAGCATCCGCACCGCGTCGTTCAGGTACGGGAACAGCAACGCGTTGACGATGAAACCGGCGCGGTCGCCGCAGGTCACCGGCACCTTCCCCAGCGAACGGGCAAGCTGGCGCGCGGTCGCTGCCACCTCGTCGGTGGTGCTGATGGTGGTCACCACCTCGACCAGCTTCATCACCGGCGCCGGGTTGAAGAAGTGCATGCCGACCACCTCGCCGGGGCGGGACGTGGCAGCCGCGCACTCCACCACCGGCAGGGAAGAGGTAGTGGTGGCCAGGATGGCGCCCGGCTTGCACACCTCGTCCAACGTGGCGAAGATCCCGCGTTTGACTTCCAGGTCCTCGGCGACCGCCTCCACCACTAGGTCCACCTGCCCGAAATCGTCCAGCGACGTGGTGGTGGTGATGCGACCGAGCGCGGCGTCTCGATCAGGTTCGGAAAGCTTGCCGCGGTTGACAGCCTTGTCCAGTGAGCGGGTGATCGCCGCGACCGCGGCGTCGGTCCGGTTGGTGGCGCGACCACGGACGATCACGTCGTGACCGCCCTTGGCGAAGACCTCGATGATGCCGGTGGCCATCGTGCCGGTGCCAGCCACGCCGACAGCACCGATCGGGCGCGGCTCGGCAGCGACTTCTTCCTCGGGCGGGGTAGCGGCGTCGGGTACCACCGTCGAAGAGTCCTGCCCCGCATAGGTGTAGAAGCCGCGGCCGGATTTGCGCCCGAGCAGGCCCGCAGTGATCATCTGCTTGAGCACCGGTACCGGGGCGTGCAACCGGTCCCGGGACCGCCGGTACAGCGCTTCGAGGATCTCGTAAGCGGTGTCCAGACCGATCAGATCCAGCAGCGCCAGCGGACCCATCGGATACCCGGCGCCGTAGCGCATCGCGGCGTCGAGATCCTCTCGGGAGGCGTAGCACGACTCGAACATGCTCGCCGCATGGTTGAGGTAGCCGAACAGCAGCCCGTTGGCGATGAACCCGGCCCTGTCGCCGACCACTACCGGTGTCTTACCCAGCGTGGTCGCCAGATCGGTCACGGCGCTGATGACGTCCGGATCGGTGACCACGGTGCGCACCACTTCCACCAGCTTGAGCACCGGTGCGGGATTGAAGAAATGCATCCCGACGACCCGATCTGGCCGCTTTGTCCGTACAGCCAGCTCCGTGATCGACAGGCTCGAGGTGTTGGACGCCAGCACGACATCGCTGCGTACGATCCCGTCCAGCTCCGTGAAGATCTGGCTCTTGAGGTCTAGACGCTCCGGCACCGCCTCGATGACGAGGTCGACGTCGGCCAGGTCGGTGAGCTTGGTGGTGAAGCTGATCCGGCCGAGCAGCTCGCGGCGAGCAGCCTCGTCGAGCTTGCCGCGTTCGAGGGCGCGTCCGGTGGAGTGTTCGAGATGCCCGCGACCCCGGGCTATGCCGTTGTCGTCCACCTCGACTGCTACCACCTCGTGACCGGTGCGGGCCAGCACCTCGGCGATCCCGGCACCCATCGTGCCCACACCCACCATGCCGACCGTCTTGATCTGAGTCATCTCGCGCCTTCCGCTTTAACGACCTATAAAGGACCCGTAAAAGACTCGGACAATCCGCAGCAGCAACCGGACCGCCCAGGCCGGGCGGTCGAACGTGAGGAACTCGACCACCGGACGGAACCGCCGGCGAGTGATCGCCTTGGACCGGCTGAACTCGCGGAGGCCGTCGGCACCGTGGATGCGCCCGAATCCGGAGTCACCGACCCCGCCGAAGGGCAGTGACGGCACCGCGGCGTAGGACACCACGCTGTTGACCGCGACCATCCCGCAGCGCAGCCGGGCGGCGATCTCCGCGCCGCGGCGCTTAGCGAAGACCGCGGCACCCAATCCGTATCGCCCGGCGTTGACGCGCCGCACCGCCTCGTCCAAGTTCGCCACCCGGTGCACCGTGAGGGTTGGGCCGAAGGTCTCCTCGGTCACCGCGGTTGAGGTCTCCGGAACGCCAGTCAGGACCACCGGCTCCACGAACGGCGGGCGCACCGAGTCCGCCCCGCCGACCACCGCCGTGCCACCGGTAGCTAGTGCGTCCGCAACGTGACCCCGAATTACGTCGACCTGCTCGGGCCTGGTGATGGGACCTAGGTCAGCGGTGGAGTCGCCGCCCACTCGTAACCGCCGGGCCTGGGCAGCAATGCGTTCGGTCAGCGACGCAGCAACCTCGTTGACGACGTACACCCGCTCCACCCCGACGCAGGTCTGGCCGGCATTGGCCATGGCGCCCCAGACCGCGGCGTCGGCAGCCGCGGCGAGATCGGCGTCGACGTCTACCAGCAGCGCGTTGGTGCCCCCGCACTCGATCACCACCGGGGTCAGCGTCTCGGCGCAGGTCGCCATCACCTTCCGCGCGGTGGCGGAGGAACCGGTGAACGCCAGCTTGTTCACCCCGGCCCGGCACAGCGCCGCCCCGGTCTCCGCGAAACCCGTGACGACCTGCAGGATCGGTTGTTCGGGTACCACCGCGGCGAGGCTTTCGGCCAGCGCCCGGCCCACTCCGGGGGTCAGCTCGCTGGGCTTGAACACCACCGCGTTGCCGGCGGCGAGCGCGTAGCCGATCGAGCCCATCGGGGTGTGCGCAGGGTAGTTCCAGGGTCCGATCACGCCGACCACGCCGTAGGGCTCGTAGGCCACCGAGGAGCCCTCGTGCACCATCAGCAGGCCCGATCTCACCGGACGGCGACGCAGCACGGGCTCGGCATGGCGGGCGGCCCAATCCAGGTGCGCGATCACCAGGATGCATTCCAGCCGGGCGTCGTCCCGCGGTTTGCCGGTCTCCGCACAGATCAGCTCGGCCAGCTCTTCGACTTGCCGGGTCAATGCCGAACACCAGGCCAGCAACCGGCGGCGGCGTTGCGCGAACCCTAGGCCACGCCACCATTCGGCGGCGTGTTGGGCGCGCGCGACGGCCGCGCGCACCGCCGCCTCATGATCCACCTGGTGATAGGCGACGACCTCGCCGGTGCGCGGATCGATCGATGCGAAACGGGTCGGGCTCTCGTGGGTCTGCGGCTGGCTGCTGTCCAGGCGCTGCGCCATCCTCGTCCTCTCCCCGGCGTCCGCGTACACCGAGGGTACGCCGAACACCTGCTGGGTTCAGAACAACCGCAGCTCCACGCTGTCCGCACCGCGCAGCTCGTCGTAATCCACCGTGACACAGCGGATGCCGCGATCGGTGGCCAGCGTGTGCGCCTGCGGTTTGATCTGCTGGGCGGCGAACACACCGCGGACCGGCGCCAGCTGCGGATCGCGGTTGAGCAGGTCGAGGTAGCGGGTGAGTTGCTCCACCCCGTCGATCTCGCCTCGGCGCTTGATCTCCACCGCCACCGTCACGCCATCGCCGTCCCGGCACAGCAGATCCACTGGGCCGATGGCGGTGGGGTACTCCCGGCGGATCAGGGTGAAGCCCGGGCCGAGCGCCGCGGTGTGCTCGGCGAGCAATGCCTGCAGGTGAGCCTCCACGCCGTCTTTGACCAGGCCCGGATCCACCCCGAGATCGTGCGCGAAGTCGTGCACCACCTCGTCGATCTCGATGATCAGCTGCTCACCGGCGCGGTTGGTGACCGTCCAGCATCCCGCTCGCTCGACCAGGGTGCACGGTGGGCTCATCCAGTTCAACGGCTTGTAGGCCCGGTCGTCGGCGTGCACGCTCACTGATCCGTCGGCTTTGACCAGCAGCAACCGCAACGCCATCGGCAGGTGCGCGGTCAGCCGCCCGACGTAGTCCACCTGGCACTTCGCGATCACAAGCCGCACGGTGCACCAGCCTAGATCACTCGCCCCCACCCCCACCCCACCCCCGACATGGAGACATATCGGGGTAAATAGGGCCTCCGAGACCCCGATATGTCTCCATGTCGGGAATGGTCGGGTTAAGGGTTGCCGCTTAGTCCGGCCAGGATGGCGGGCGTTTGGCCAGGAAGGCTGCCATGCCCTCCTTGGCGCTGGCGGTCTGGGAGGCGGTGGCCATCACTTCTAGGGCGATGCGGTAGGCGTCGGCCTCGGGGCGGTCCAGCTGGGCATAGAGGGTCTGCTTGCCCAGTGCCTTACTGGCGCGGCTACCGCGGGTGGCCCGGGCCAGCAGATCGTTCACCGCGGCGTCCAGCTCGGCGTCCGGAACGGTCCGGTTCACCAGCCCCCAGTCCGCGGCGGTGCGGGCGTCCACGACGTCGCCGGTCAGCGCCATCTCCATCAGCCGCTTGCGGCCGATCGACCGGGCCACCGGCACTGCGGGCGTGTGGCAGAACCAACCACCCCTGCCGCCGGGGAGTGCGAAGCCCGCCGACTCGGCCGCCACCGCCAGATCGCACGACGCCACCAGCTGGCAGCCCGCCGCGGTGGCCAGCGCGTGCACCCGGGCCACGACCACCTGGGGAACCGCCTGGATGCTGCGCATCACCTCGGTGCACAGCGCCAGCAACTCCCGGACGCCGCCCAGGTCGCGCCCCGCCACATCGGCGAAGTCGTGCCCCGCCGAGAACACCGGACCCTCGGCGCCCAGCACGATCCCGGTGGCGTCTGTCCGGCCCGCGTCGGCGAACGCGTCGCGCAACTCCACAAGGTGGTCCGCAGACAGCGCATTGCGCCGCTGCGGCCTGGTCATCGTGATCCGGACCGTGTCGCCATCCCGCTCAACCCGCATACCCCGACGGTAGGTCTCTCATGGTGCTTGTGCACCTTCCCAGGGGTCCTTGTGGGCTCTTATGGATGCTTATGCACCTTCCCCCACCGGTCGTGGAGGAGATCCACGATCTGGCCCATGATCTCGGTGAGTTCGAAATCCTTGGGGGTGAACACCTGCGCGACGCCCTGCGCGCGCAGCGCATCGGCGTCCTCAGGGGGGATGATCCCGCCGACCAGCACAGGCACGTCCCCGGCACCTGCGGCGCGCAATCCCTCGACCACCGCAGGGACCACCTCCAGGTGCGAACCGGACAGCACCGACAGTCCCACCACGTGGACGTCCTCGGCCACCGCGGCCGCCACGATCTCGGCCGGAGTCAGCCGAATACCCTGGTAGATCACCTCGAAGCCGACGTCACGGGCGCGAACCGCGACCTGTTCCGCGCCGTTGGAGTGCCCGTCCAGGCCAGGCTTGCCGACCAGCATCCGCAACCGCTCACCGAGCTCCTCGCCGACGTCACGCACCCGATCCCGGACCCGCGCGATCGCCTCACCACCCGCACCTATTGCCGATGCGCCGGCGATCCCGGTCGGCGCCCGGTACTCGCCGAACACCCCGCGCAGCGCCCCGGCCCACTCCCCCGTGGTGACGCCAACGCGGGCGCAGTGCATGGACGGCTCGACCAGGTTGGCATCGGTTTTGGCGGCCTCCACCAACCGCTGCAGTGCCTCCTCGACAGCTCCGGAGTCCCGCTCGGCCCGCCATGCCCGGACCCCCTCGATCAGCTGAGCCTCGGCCGCGGGGTCGATGGTCTCGATCGCCCCCGCACCCTCGGCCTGCAGCGGGCTGGGGTCGGTCTCGGTGAACCGGTTGACCCCGACGATCACCTCCTCGCCGTCCTCGATCCGCCGGCGCCGCGCCGCCAGCGAGGAGACCAGCTGCGATTTCATGTATCCGGATTCGACGGCGGCGATGGCCCCGCCCATGGCCTGCACGCGGTCGATCTCCTCCCGGGCACCTGCGGCGATCTCGGCGACCCGGGCCTCGACCACCCGGGAGCCGTCGAAAAGGTCCTCGTACTCCAGCAGGTCGGTCTCGTACGCCAGCACCTGCTGCATCCTCAGCGCCCACTGCTGGTCCCAAGGGCGGGGCAGGCCGAGTGCCTCGTTCCACGCGGGTAGCTGCACTGCCCGGGCCCGGGCGTCCCGGGACAGCGTCACCGCGAGCATCTCCAGCACGATGCGCTGGACGTTGTTCTCCGGCTGGGACTCCGTCAGTCCCAGGGAGTTCACCTGCACGCCGTACCTGAACCTGCGCAGTTTGGGATCGGTCACGCCATAGCGATCCCGGCAGGTCTCGTCCCACAGCCGGCGGAAGGCACGCAGCTTGCACATCTCCTCGACGAAGCGCACCCCGGCGTTGACGAAAAACGACATTCGCCCCACCACCTGCACGAATTCACCAGGGGCGACCTGCCCGCAGTCGCGCACCGAGTCCAGCACGGCGATCGCGGTGCACATCGCGTAGGCGACTTCCTGCACCGGGGTCGCACCCGCCTCCTGCAGGTGGTAGCCGCAGACGTTGATCGGGTTCCATTTCGGGATGTGCTTGACCGCGTAGACCACCATGTCGGTGATCAACCGCAGGCTCGGTCTCGGTGGGAAGACGTAGGTGCCGCGGGACAGGTACTCCTTGATGATGTCGTTTTGCGTGGTGCCCGACAGCTGCGCCGAGTCCGCGCCCTGCTCTTCGGCCAGTGATGCGTACAAGGCCAGCAGCCACATCGCGGTGGCATTGATCGTCATCGAGGTGTTGGCCTGCGCCAGCGGGATGCCGTCGAACAACGTGCGCATGTCGCCGAGGTGGCTGATCGGCACGCCGACCTTGCCGACCTCGCCACGCGCCAGCTCGTGATCGGGGTCATAACCGGTCTGGGTGGGCAGGTCGAAGGCCACCGACAGGCCGGTCTGTCCCTTAGCGAGGTTGCGCCGGTACAACGCATTTGATGTGCGTGCCGACGAGTGCCCCGCATAGGTCCGCATCACCCACGGCCGGTCCCGCTCGTGATCGCTGGGAAAGGGCATTTAGGGCACCTCCCGCCGCTCTAGTGCGGAGAATACTTGGCGCGCGCTGTGGCCGGCGCCACAATCGAGGCTGCCAACGGGGAGAGAAGGGACACAGCAGTGGACAGCACCATGATGGATGTCCCGCTCACCGTGGGCATGATCCTGCGCCACGGCGTCACCGTGCACGGTGACAGCGAGGTCGTTACCTGGACCGGCGACGGTGCCCGCAGCGCAACGTATGCGCAGATTGGACGACGCGCCGCGCAGCTGGCCAGCGCTCTGCGGGAGCTCGGCGTCACCGGTGACCAGCGAGTGGCCACCTTCCAGTGGAACAACCAGGAGCACCTCGAGGCTTACCTGGCTATTCCCGCGATGGGCGCGGTGGTGCACACGCTCAATTTGCGGTTGCCGCCCGACCAGGTGACCTGGATCGCCAATCATGCCGAAGACGACGTGGTGATCGTGGATGGGTCATTGGTGCCGGTACTGGGCCGCGCCCTGCCGGAGATGAAGACGGTCCGCCACGTCATGGTTGTGGGAGCGGCCGACACCTCGCCGTTGGAGGGCGCAGGCCCGCAGCTGCACTCCTACCACCAGCTGCTGGCTGCCCAACCCGAAAACTTCGCCTGGCCAGACAGCATTGATGAACGCTCCGCGGCTGCGATGTGCTACACCAGCGGCACCACGGGCCACCCGAAGGGCGTGGCCTACAGTCACCGTTCGGCGTACCTGCACTCGATGTGCATCTGCACCGGTGAGGGCGCGGCGCTGACTCCCACTGACCGGGTCCTGCCGGTAGTACCGATGTTCCACGCCAACGCCTGGGGGTTGCCCTACGCGGCGCTGATGTCCGGCGCCAGCCTGCTCATGCCCGACCGATTCTTGCAAGCCGAGGCGTTAGTCAAATTCATCGAGACGCAGCGCCCCACGATCTCCGCTGCGGTGCCCACGATCTGGGGCGACGTGCTGCGCTACCTGCGCGAGCACGGCGGTGATGTGTCCTCGATCCACCGAGTGCTGTGCGGGGGCTCGGCCGTGCCGCTGGCGCTGATGAAAGCGTTCTCCGAAGAATTCGGCATAGAAATCACGCATGCCTGGGGGATGACCGAGATCTCGCCGATCGGCTCGGTGGCCACCCCACCGGTCGGCGCGCAGGGCGAGGAGGCCTGGCGCTACCGGGCCAGCCAGGGACGCCTGGTCGCCGGCGTCGAGGGCCGCATCGTCGGCGACGGCGACGTGGTGCTGCCCTGTGACGGCACGTCGGTGGGCGAGATCCAGGTCCGCGGGCCGTGGGTCACCGCGCGGTACTACCGGGATGATGACCCGGCCCGCTTCCATGACGGCTGGCTGCGTACCGGGGACGTCGGCACCCTCGACGAGCTGGGCTTTATCACCATCTCCGACCGCGCCAAGGACGTGATCAAGTCCGGTGGGGAGTGGATCTCCTCGGTCCAGCTGGAGAGCCTGCTGATGGGCCACCCGAAGGTGGTCGAGGCCGCGGTCGTGGCCGTCCCGGACGACAAATGGGGGGAACGGCCGCTGGCCACCGTGGTCGTCGTCGAAGGCACCGACGTCAGCGCCGCCGAGCTACGGAATCACCTCAGTGCCTCCATGGCGGCATGGCAGCTGCCAGAACGCTGGTCGTTCGTCAGCGAGGTGCCCAAGACTTCGGTAGGGAAGTTCGACAAGAAGCTCATCCGCAGCCGCTACGCGCAAGGCGGTCTCAGCGTCCAGCACACTCCCCGACATGGAGACATATCGGGCATTTGAGGGGTCTCTGGGCCCGTTATGTCTCCATATCGGGGAGTTCCATATCGGGGTGAGGGGTCAGCGCTCCGGAGGAGCGGTGACGCGGTGGACGTCGGCGCCTAGGGCGGTGAGGTTTTCGAGGAAGCGGGGGTAGCCGCGGTCGATGTGAAAGACGTCCCACACATCGGTGGCGCCGTCGGCGCACAATCCGGCTAGCACCAGTCCAGCGCCCGCCCGGATGTCGCTGGCCCAAACCGGGGCGCTGGACAGCCGCTCGACACCGCGAACGACCGCGTGGTGACCATCGGTACGGGCATCGGCGCCCAGCCGGATCATCTCCTCGACAAACCGGAACCGAGCCTCGAAGACGTTCTCGGTGATCATCGAGGTGCCCTCGGCGATGGCCGACAGCGCGATCGCCATCGGCTGCAGATCGGTGGCGAAACCGGGATAGGGCAGCGTGACGAAGTCGACTGCAGTGGGCCGGCCAGGCATCGTCACGCGGAAACCGTCGGGCTGGGACAGGTCCACGTGGGCACCGGCCAGTCGCAGCTTCTCCAGCACCAGGTCGAGGTGATGCGGGTTGACGCCGCGAACGGTGACGTCGCCTCGGGTCATCGCGGCGGCGAAGGCCCAGGTGGCGCCCACGATGCGGTCTCCGATCACGCGGTGGTCGGTGGGCGACAGCGCGTCCACCCCCTCGACGGTGAGCGTCGACGTGCCCTCGCCCGAGATCTGCGCACCCATCTGCTTCAGCATCACGCACAGGTCCACGATCTCGGGCTCTCGCGCCGCGTTGTCGATCACCGTGGTGCCCTCGGCCAGCACTGCGGCCATCAGAATGTTCTCGGTCGCCCCCACGCTGGGAAAATCCAGCCAGATCTGGGCACCATGCAGCCCCTCGGCCTCGGCCACCACGCAACCATGCTCGATCTCGCTGCGGGCGCCCAGCTTGCGCAGACCGTTTTGGTGCATGTCCAGCGGGCGTGACCCGATGGCGTCGCCACCGGGTAGCGCGACTTTGGCCCGCCGGCAGCGGCCCACCAGCGGGCCGAGCACGCACACCGACGCCCGCAGTTTGCTCACCGATCCGTAATCGGCCTCGTGCTTGGGTTCGGCGGGTGTGACGATGCGCACCTGCGAGCCATTGACCTCCACATCGCAGCCCAGCCCGCGCAGCACGTCAGCCATCAGCGGGACGTCGAGAATCTCGGGGCAGTTGGTGAGCGTGGTGGTTCCCTCTGCCAGCAATGCCGCCGCCATCAGCTTCAACACGCTGTTCTTCGCGCCAACGACCTGCACCTCGCCGGTCAGCCGGGCGCCCCCACAGATCCTGAAGTGCTCACTCACGGGAGTGCACGCTAGCGGGTGCCGTACCCGTGGCCGTGCACGCCGTAGCCTGCAACCCATGGCTGTGCACCTCACCAGGATCTACACCCGCACCGGCGATGACGGGACGACAGGCCTCGGCGATTTCTCACGGGTCAGCAAGACCGATCCGCGACTGGTCGCCTACGCCGATGTCGATGAGGCCAATTGCGCGCTCGGCGTGGCGCTGGCGCTGGGAGCGCTGGCGCCCCGGCTGGTCAACGTCCTGCAGCAGGTGCAAAACGACCTGTTCGACGTGGGCGCCGACTTGTGCACCCCCATCGTGGAAACGCCGAAGCACCCTCCGCTGCGGATCGACGAAGGGTATGTCACGCGGCTGGAAGGCTGGTGTGACGAGTTCAACGCCCCGTTGCCCAAACTGGACTCGTTCGTCCTGCCCGGCGGTACCCCAGGTGCGGCGTTGCTGCACAACGCCCGGGTGGTCGCCCGGCGCGCCGAGCGGAGCACCTGGGCATTGCTGGCGGTCGACGCCCAGCGCACCAACCCGCTGACCGCGCGCTACCTCAACCGGCTGTCTGACCTGCTGTTCATTCTGTCCCGGGTAGCCAACCCCAACGGCGACGTGCTGTGGTCCCCGGGGGCGAACCACAGCCCGTGATCGTCAGACGTCCTCACCGGCAGCTTTGAGCCGCGCGGTGGCCCTGGCCCGCGCCGATTCGGCGTCCTCAGCGTCCTCAGCGTCCTCAGCTTGGGTCAGGGCGTCTCTGGCCGCCTCGGTGTCGATCTCGTCGGCGAGCTCCGCAGCCTCGGCGAGCACGCTGACCTTGTCACCGGTGACCGAGAGGAAGCCACCGAAGACGGCTGCCGTCACGACCTCGTCGTCGGTGGTGGTGATCTTCACGATGCCGCCCTCGACGAGCTCGCCGAGCAGCGGCGTGTGCCCGGGCAGGATGCCCAGCTCTCCGACGGTGGTCACGGCGAACACCGAGTTGGCCTGACCAGACCACACCGGCCGCTCCACCGCCACCAGCTCGACGGACATCTCAGCCACGCACGCCTCCTTACCTATCGCTGCTCCTGGGGGTTCAGTCCTTGGAGTCCTTGGAGTCGTTGGAGTCCTTGGAAATCTCCTTGTATTTGCGTTCTAGGTCCTCGAGACCACCACAGAGGTAGAAAGCCTGCTCAGGCATGTGGTCAAACTCACCCTTGGAGATTTTGTCGAATGCTTCGACGGTCTCCTTGAGTGGCACCGTCGAACCCTCCTTACCGGTGAACTGCTCGGCGGAGTACATGTTCTGGCTCAGGAACCGCTCGATCCGGCGCGCTCTGTTCACCGTGACCTTGTCCTCTTCGGACAACTCGTCCATGCCCAGAATGGCGATAATCTCCTGCAGGTCGTTGTACTTTTGCAGGATCCGCTTCACCTCTTGCGCGACCCGGTAGTGCTCGTCGCCCACGTACTGCGGGTCCAAAATGGTGGAGGACGAGGCCAACGGGTCCACCGCCGGGAAGATGCCCTTGGAAAACACTCCACGCGAGAGCTCCGTGGTGGCATCCAGGTGCGCGAAGGTGGTTGCCGGCGCCGGGTCGGTGTAGTCGTCGGCAGGCACGTAAATCGCCTGCATGGAGGTGATCGACCGGCCCCGGGTCGAAGTGATCCGCTCCTGCAGCTCGCCCATCTCATCGGCCAGCGTCGGCTGGTAACCCACCGCGGACGGCAGCCGGCCCAGCAGAGTGGAGACCTCCATGCCCGCCTGGGTGAACCGGAAGATGTTGTCGATGAACAGCAGCACGTCGGTGTTCATCTCGTCACGGAAATACTCCGCCATGGTCAACGCGGACAGTCCGACCCGCATCCTGGTCCCAGGTGGCTCGTCCATCTGACCGAACACCAGCGCCGTGTCCTTGAGAACGCCCGCCTCCTGCATCTCCAGGAACAGGTCATTGCCCTCGCGGGTGCGCTCGCCCACCCCGGCGAACACCGAGGTGCCACCGAAGTTCCGGGCCACCCGGATAATCATCTCCTGGATCAGCACGGTCTTGCCCACCCCGGCACCACCGAACAAACCGATCTTGCCACCCTGCACGTACGGGGTAAGCAGATCGATGACCTTCAACCCGGTTTCAAGCATCTCGGTCTTGCCTTCGAGCTGGTCGAAAGGCGGCGGATCGCGGTGGATCTCCCAGCGGTCCCCGCTGAACTCCGTGTCCGGAGAGTCCAGGCACTCGCCCAGCATGTTGAACACGTGACCCTTGACCTGATCGCCGACTGGCACCGAGATCGCCGCCCCGGTGTCGGTCACCGGGGCTCCCCGCACCAAGCCGTCCGCCGGCTGCATCGCGATGGCCCGCACGGTGTTGTCACCGAGGTGCAGCGCGACCTCCAGCGTCATCGTCTTGCGTAGCGCTTCCAGCTCGATCTCCACCTTCAGCGCGTTGAACAGCTGCGGCACCTGATCGGCGGGGAACTCCACGTCCACCACGGGCCCGGTGACCCGCACCACCCGGCCAGTACCCGCTTCGGACGTCTCAGCGGCGGTCGACTTCTCTGTAGTACTCATCTCAGTCATCACTTCCTGTGGCGGCCAGCGCTTCCGCACCGCCGACGATTTCGCTGAGTTCCTGAGTGATCAGACCCTGGCGGGCCCGGTTGGCCTCTCGAGTGAGGTCCTCGATCAGCTCAGTGGCGTTGTCCGTGGCGGCCTTCATCGCCTGACGGCGAGCAGCCTGTTCCGATGCCGCAGCCTCCAGAAGCGCCGCGTAGATCCTAGTGTTGATGTACTTCGGAAGCAGGTGAGCGAGGAGCTCGTCGGCCTCCGGCTCGAACTCATAAAGCGGCGCCAGGCCATCCGAGCGCGACTGCTGCGATGGTTGCTCCTCATCAGCGGTGTTTTCGTCGTCGACGTACTCCACCACAAGCGGCGCGATCCGGCGCGCCCGGGGAGTCTGGGTCATCATGGAGCGGAACTCGGTGTAGACAATGTGTAGCTCGTCGACACCGGGTACCTCGTCCGGTCCGGCGCCGCCTTCCTCGTCGTCGGCGCCAGCCAGGAATGCGCTCACCAGCACGTTGCCTGCTTTGGCCGCATCGTCATAGGAAGGTTGCTCGGAGAAACCGGTCCAAGATTGCTCGATTGGTCGCTCGCGGAACTTGTAGTAGCTCACCGCTTTGCGGCCAATCAGATACAGCGTGACGGACTTACCCTCCTCACGCAGCAACGCGTGCAGCTCTTCCGCCGCCCTGATCAGATTGGCGTTGTAGCCACCGCACAGCCCGCGATCACTGGTCACCACGAGCACCGCCGCTCGGGTCGGGTTCTCCCGCTCCACCAGAAGCGGGTCGTCCAGCGTGCCGGCGGCGCTAGCCAACGCGGAGAGCACTTTGGTGATCTCCTCCGCGTACGGCCTGGACGCCTCAGCCCGCGCCTGGGCACGGGAGATCCGCGAGGTAGCGATGAGCTCCATCGCCTTAGTGATCTTCTTCGTGGACTGGATCGAGCGGATCCGGCGACGGAGATCCCTGAGCTGCGCTGCCATCTATCGCGTCACTTCTTCGTGCCGTCTTTTTTGATCTTCACGCTGTCTTTTTTACTCTTGGCGCCGTCTTCTTTGCCCTTGGCGCTGTCTTCTTTGCCCTTGGCGCTGTCTTCTTTGCTCTTGCCGTCGTCTTCTTTGCTCTTGGCGCTGTCTTCTTTGCTCTTGGCGTCGTCTTCTTTGCTCTTGGAACCGTCTTCTTTGCTCTTGGCGTCGTCTTCTTTGCTCTTCGCGTCGTCTTCTTTGCCGGATCCGTTGTCTTTCTTACTCTTCGCGTCGTCTTTTTTGCCGGAACGGCTGACCTTGACTGATTCGCGCTCGACCTCGTCGGCGTCCATCGCGTCCGCCTCGGCCTCCGTCCCCAGGGACGAGCCATCGGACGTGGTGAACTCCTTCTTGAACGCTTTCACCGCGTCCACCACCTGCTGCTCGGTATCGTCGCTGAACTGCTTGCTTTCCCGGATCGTGTCCAGGATGCCCGAGTGGTGCCTGCGGACATTGTCAAGGAACTCCGACTCGAACTTCCGCACGTCGTCCACCGGCACATCGTCGAGGTGACCGCGGGTACCGAGGAAGATCGCCACGACCTGTTCCTCGACCGGCACCGGCTCGTGCAGCCCCTGCTTGAGCAGCTCGGTCAGCCGGGCACCGCGCTCGAGTTGACGTCGCGAGGTGGCATCCAGGTTTTCCGCCCCGAACGCGGCGAACGATTCCAGCTCGCGGTATTGCGACAGTTCCAGCCGCAGCGTACCGCCGACCGATTTCATGGCCTTGATTTGCGCATTACCGCCCACCCTGGACACCGACACCCCGACGTTGATCGCCGGCCGGACACCCTGGTTGAACAGGTCGGTCTCGAAGAAGCACTGACCGTCGGTGATAGAGATCACGTTGGTCGGGACGTAGGCGGAGATGTCGTTGGCCTTGGTCTCGATGATCGGCAGGCCGGTCAGCGATCCCCCACCCAGCTCGTCGGAAAGCTTGGCGCAGCGTTCCAGCAACCTTGAATGCAGGTAGAACACATCGCCGGGGTAGGCCTCCCGGCCCGGTGGGCGGCGCAGCAGCAGCGAGATCGCGCGGTAGGCTTCCGCCTGCTTGGACAGATCATCAAAGACGATCAGCACGTGCTTGCCCTGGTACATCCAGTGCTGGCCGATCGCCGAGCCGGTGTAGGGCGCCAGCCACTTGTAGCCGGCCGAATCCGAGGCCGGCGCGGCGACGACGGTGGTGTAAGCCAGCGCACCGGCTTCTTCCAAGGTCTCGCGCACCGCCGCGATCGTGGTGCCCTTCTGCCCGATTGCCACGTAGATGCAGCGCACCTGCTTGACCGGGTCATCGGTTTCCCAGTTCACCTTCTGGTTGAGGATGGTGTCGATACACACCGCGGTCTTGCCGGTCTTACGGTCGCCGATGATGAGCTGGCGCTGGCCGCGACCGATCGGGGTCTGCGAATCGATCGCCTTGATACCGGTCTGCAGCGGCTCTTTCACCGGCTGGCGATTGATCACTGAGGGGGCTTGCAGCTCCAGGACGCGCTGCTCCTCAGCCTCGATATCGCCCAGACCGTCGAGTGGGATGCCCAGCGGGTCCACGACCCGGCCGAGGAACTCGTCCCCGACCGGCACTGAGAGAATCCGGCCAGTCCGCTTGACTTCCTGGCCCTCCTCGATCTTCTCGAAGTTGCCCAGAATGACCGCGCCGATTTCTCGTACGTCCAGGTTGAGCGCGACGCCCAGCACACCGCCTGGAAACTCCAGCAGCTCGTTGGTCATCGTTGAGGGCAAGCCCTCGACCCGGGCTATGCCGTCACCGGCAAAGGTGACGGTGCCCACCTCTTCCCGCGAAGTCTCGGTCTCAAAGGAGGTGACGTAGTTCTCGATTGCGCTCCGGATCTCGTCTGAAGAGATCGTCAGCTCCGCCATGGCTATAGGTCCCTGTTCTCTGGTTTGCTGTCACCGTTTGGTCTGGTCATCCGCATTCATCGGGACATCCATTGCCGTGCCTGCTCAAGCCGCCCTGCCACGCTGCCGTCGATGACCTCATCGCCCACCCGGATCACCAACCCGCCCAGCAACGCCGGGTCCACGTCGACCTTTAGTGAGATCGACCGCCGGTAGATCGCGCCGAGCGCATCGATCAGACGCTGTTCCTGCTCGGCGGACAGCGGGCCGGCCGCGGTGACATAGGCCACCGAGCGTTGCCGCCGCGCCGCTGCCCGGTCCACCAGCTGCTCGACGATCTCGGGCAGAGGCCGCCGGCGGGGCGAGCGGACTACCTGCTCAAGCAGGCGGGCAGTCACCGGACGGGTGCGATCGTCCAGCACCGTGTCCAGCAGTTCCGCGCGCCCGGCGGCAGGCGTGGTCTCATCGCCGAGCAGTGCCGCCAGCCGCGGCTGGGCAACTAGAATCCGGCCGAACCGGAACAGCTCGTCCTCGACGTCGTCCAGGCTGTCGTCGCGCTCTGCCGAGGCCAGCAGCGCCTGCCAGGCCAGCTCCTCGATACCATCGACCAGATCCCGTGGCCGGGACCAGCGGGAGGCGACCACATCGCCCAGGACCTCCAGGCTGATCGGGTTCACCTTGCCACCGAACAAGGCCTCGATCATCTGTTGCCGCGCCTGCTCCGGCGCCGCGGAATCGGCGAGGTGCCTCCGGATTACCGGTTGGTCGCCGAGCACCGCTGCGACAGCGCCCAAGTCCTCACCCAGGCGGGCCCCGTCCTCGGTGTCGGCATCGCCGACCCTGCTCTCGAGCTTGTCGCGGGCTGAGGCCAATGCCGCCCGGCTGGCCGGCTGCATCTGCTGCTTCACTGCCTGCGCCGCCCGCTGCGTGCCGCAACAGCCCCGTCCCCGGTCCTACTGCCGGCACTGCTGTCAGCGCTGCTGTCAGCGCTGCTGTCGGAACCACCTTCAGGAGCGGCCATTTCCTGCAACTCGTCCAGGAAGCGATCCACCGTGCCGGCCCGCCGGGCGTCGTCCTCCACCGACTCGCCGACGATGCGACCGGCCAGCGTCACCGCGAGCTTGCCGAGCTCGCCGCG
Organism: Pseudonocardiaceae bacterium; assembly: GCA_036378735.1. Taxonomy (GTDB): domain Bacteria; phylum Actinomycetota; class Actinomycetes; order Mycobacteriales; family Pseudonocardiaceae. The sequence goes on from DASUVX010000075.1 coordinate 72,198, forward strand.
CATCTCCCGGACGATCTGGTCGCGCTGGTGCGCCAGCTGCTCCTCGCCACGTTCGCGGATCCGGGCGACCTCCTGCTCGGTCTGCTGGCGAATCTCATCCTTGAGGTCCTGCGCATCCGCCCGAGCGGTCTCGCGGATCTTCGCTGCCTCGACCCGCGCCTCGGCCAACGCCTGGGAGTAACGCTCTTCGGCCTCGGCCAGGCGCTTGCTGGCCTGCTGACTTTCCTCGATCTGCCGGCGGACCATCTCCCGGCGCTCATCCATCGCGCGCTTCACCGGGGGCACCGCGTAGCGCCACAGCACTCCGAGCACGAGCAAGAAGATCACCAACTCGACGATGAACGTCGCGTTGGGAATTAGGAAGAGATTGCCACCGCCTCCCCCTGCGGCCAGGTCATACGAGCTCATGAATACCATCCCGATGAGGCACTTATGATGCGAGCACGAAGACGAACAGAGCCATGAAGGCGAGGTTGATGAAGTACATCGCCTCGACCAGACCGACTGTCAGAAAGAAGATGGTGAACAGCCGGCTCTGCGCCTCAGGTTGGCGGGCGACCCCGCTGACGGTGGCAGCACCGGCAAGGCCGTCACCGATCGCCGCACCGATCGCCCCGCCGCCCAGCGCCAGGCCACCCCCGATGAACGCCCCGGCCATTGACACCGAGCCGGTGGGACCGCCGCCGCCCTGCAGCGGGGCGAGGAGCAGTGCAGAAAGACTCATGTCTTTACCTCTTGTCCTGGAGAGCTTGGTGTACTGGCGGATGATGTCATGACTTCAGCGACGCTACTGGAGGCCCCACGAGAAAGGGCGCGGGAAAGGGCACGAACGAAAAGTGACGGGCGAACCGTCAGTGAGTCTCCTCTTCTTCCGGGGCCGCCGCGAATCCGAAGTAGAGGATCGTCAACAGCGCGAAGATCAACGCCTGGAGTATGCCGATGAACAGGTCGAACAACTTCCAGGCTGCGGTGGGCAGCCACAGCACGAAGGCCGGCATCAGTGCCAGCACGCTGACCATGACAGTGCCGGCGAGGATGTTGCCGAACAACCGCAGCGACAGGGTGATCGGCTTGGTCAACTCCTCGACGAGGTTGAGCGGGAGCAGTGCCGGATAAGGCTCGACGAAATGCTTGAAGTAGCGCTTGCCTTTGACCCGGATTCCCGTGATCCAAACCAGGATCATCACGAAGATGGCCATCGCGAAGGTGAGATTGACGTCTGCGGTCGGGGGCCGGACGTACTCCTCCCACGCGTGCGGCAGGACGGACAACCAGTTCGCGATGAGGATGAAGAAGAACAGGGTGACCGCCAGCGGTACGACGAACGGCGCGGTGCGAATGCCGAGGTTACCCTCCACCTGCCTCTCCACCTGGTTGGTCACCGCTTCAAAGATCAACTGCAGGCGACTGGGCACCTTGGCGGTCGTCTTGGCCGCGAGGTAGAGGGCGAACGCCAGGACGATCACCGCAGCGATGCCGGTGGAGATCACGGTGTCCGCGTTGATCGTCATACCCAGGATGTGCCACTCAGGATGTTTGCCGACCTGTACGCCGCCGCCCCCGGCGGCGACAAATAGTTCACTCATCACGGGGTACCTCGACTTGGGATTGGCGCAGCTCCCTGACCAGCGGCACCGACGCGATAAAAATCATCAAAAGTTGGCAGGCGGCCAGCCCGGCGAATACCGCCAACCCTTGCGGGCGCAGCACCAGCGCCAAACCCACCGCGACCACAGTGATCAACGCGAGGCGAGCAAGCGCCGACACTGCAAATTGCCGCTTGATGGGATTCCCGCTGGCCGCAAAACGGGCCGCGGAACGCTGCACCAGCGCCATATTGACCAGACCAAGTCCGAGCCCACCGCAGAACAACGCCGCGGCCAACGGGTAACCCATCGGCGCGAGCACCAGGAAGCTGGCGACGCCGAGGCCCGCCGCAATGCGCGCGGCCCGACCGAGCTTGGCGCCCGCAGCAGGGAGTCCGGTGGCGGCAGCGGCCTCAGCCGATACCGTCGCGTCAGAGCTGGTCAGCTCTGCGCCGGTCGCATCGGGACTGTTCGCATCTGGACTGGCGGCTGGTCCACCGATGGACTGATTGGGTGGTGATGCCATAGGCGGGACGCTTACTCCTTCAGAAACTGGGCGAACTTGGTGTAGATATAACCGCCGGCACTGACGATGCCGAGCGCCAGGCCGACCAAGGTGAATGCCGGAAGGGTATTCGCTATTAGGTCGACCAGCCATCCGACGCCGAGCCCGACCACGAGTATCGCGGCGGTCGCGGCGCCGAGGCCGAGTAGTGTCGAAAGCTCCGGGCCGTTTCGTCGGTCCACGACCACCTACCTCAGCGGGCGCATGACGTCGCCCGCCGCCATCGCTCAAAAGGTACTCCTTGCAGTCCAGGGGCAGCGCGCACAGCAAAAAACCATGATCGTAAGCACTGCCGATGGGCCGGCCTGACTCCCAATCCCGCCCCCGGGCGAGACAAAGCAGAAGCTATCACACCACACCGTCATACTCCCTGTTCGACCCACCCGCCGCTAGCTGCGCTTCTGCGGCCGCGACGGGAGCGGTGCGGTACAGCAGTGCGATCAGTGGGCCAATCCGTGGGCCAATCCGTGGGCCAATCCGTGGGCGATCAACGGGCGATCAGCGGGCGCGTAGCCGGGGAACCACCGAACCCACTACAGCGATCAGCAACCCGAGCGTGACCGACCACACCACCACGTAGACGTCGAACAGGGTCAGCGCAACGGCGCCGAAAGCGAGCAGGGCGGCCCATAAGTAGATCACCAAGACCGCTCGGCGATGCGAGTGCCCGATCTCCAGCAGCCGGTGGTGCAGGTGCAGCTTGTCGGGAGCGAACGGGCTGCGGCCGGCGCGGGTGCGGCGTACCACCGCGAGCAGCAGGTCCAGCAGCGGGACGAACAGCACCGCCGCCACCACGAGCAGCGGGGAGAACAGCGCCAGTGCGTCGGTGGCCCCGTACGTGCGCGAGTCGACCCGGCCGGACGCGCTGGTCGACGCCGCGGCCAGCATCAGGCCGATGAGCATCGCCCCGGAGTCACCCATGAAGATCCGCGCCGGTTGGAAGTTATGCGGCAGAAAGCCCAGGCAGGCCCCTGCGACCAAGGCGGCGATCAGCGTCGGCGGGTACACCGACACGCTGCCACCAGATCGGTGCAGCAGCTGCAGCGTGAACCCCCCGATTGCCACCGCGGCGATGAATCCGATCCCGGCGGCGAGCCCATCCAGCCCGTCCACGAAGTTCATGGCGTTGATCAGCACCACCGCCAGCGCGACCGTGACCAGCACTGCTTGGTCCTGACCCAAGATGAGCGCCGAACCGGAACCGCCGTTCCACGGCACCCACGGGAAGATGAACCACTGCACCCCATAGAGCACGAGCACCCCTGCGGCGGTCACCTGCCCGGCGAACTTGGTGAGCGAGTCCAGTTCGAACCGGTCATCCAGGGCGCCGATCAGCATGATGATGCCGCCGGCCAGTAGCACCCCCACGATGTCCCCGGAGAACTCGAAGGACCGGCGCAGCACGGGTAGCTGGTGCGACAGCAGGACGCCACCGAGGATCCCGCCATACATCGCCATCCCGCCCAACCGCGGGATCGGCGCACGGTGCACATCGCGCTCGCGCGGCATCGCCACCGCACCGACGCGCAGCGCGAGGATCCGTGCCAGCCCGGTGAGCAGGAACGTCACCACCGCGGTGGTGAGGCCGACCAGCAGGTACTCCCGCAGTGGCAGGCCGGAGGCAACGGGGACGGGTCCCACGCGGGCAGGCTAGCCCGCGGCCAATCACGGTCCACCACGAGCCCGCACCCCGAACACCCTGCGCCCCGATCCCCGCCCCCCGACATGGAGACATATCGGGCTAAAGGGAGCCCTCTTCGGCCCGATATGTCTCCATGTCGGGGTGCAGGCGGTCGGGGTGCAGGCGGTCGGCAAGCGGTGCTCACGAGGCGGCGTCGACGGCGCGCCCGAGGACTTCGCCGATCGCCGCGGCACTCACCGCGCCCTCGCGCAGCACGACCGGATTGTCACCGGTGAGGTCCACGATGGTGGACGCCATCTCGCCGGCGGGCCCGCCATCGAGGAACACACTAACCCGGTCGGCAAGCTGCTCCCGCGCCTGCTCAACGGTGGTCGCCGGCGGCAGACCGGAGCGGTTCGCGCTGGACACCGCCATCGGACCCACCTCACGCAGCAGCTCCAGGGCGACCGGGTGCAGCGGCATCCGGAGCATCACGGTCCCCCGAGTGTCGCCGAGATCCCAGGTCAGCGACGGCGCGTGCGGCAGCACCAAGGACAGCCCGCCGGGCCAGAAGGCTTCGATCAGCGTGCGCGCCTGGGCCGGCACACCCAGCACCAGGCCATCAACTGTGGACCAGGAGCCCACCAGCACCGGAACCGGCATGTCCCGACCACGGCCTTTGGCCGACAGCAGCGCCTGCACCGCCGCTGCGGAAAACGCGTCGCAACCGAGCCCGTAGACGGTGTCGGTGGGCAGCACGACGAGTTGCCCCGCCCGGATCGCGCTCGCCGCCGCGGTCAAGCCGGCCAGGCGGCGATCGGGGGCAGCGCAGTCATAAACAGTGCTCACGGCTCCGAACACTACGACCGCCCGCCGGCATCCGGTGGGCGGGTTCGAGCGAGCCGTTGACACCGGGTGATCCAAACGGCACGATCCGTGTCCGGTCGACCCCCGGAGGTCCTCTTGCCGCTGTATCGCCGAGTCATGCTTGCGGCCGTCGCCACCCTGTGCGTGCTACTCGGTGTTCCCGCCAGCGCGGGCGCCAGGACCGTAGTCTCGCCCCGGCACTACGTCGCGCTCGGCGATTCCTACGCCGCGGGTCCGCTGATCCCGGTGCAGCGCATCGATCCGATCGGCTGCGAGCGGTCCACCAACAACTATCCGTCGCGGCTCGCCGCCGCACTGGGCATCCGCGATTTCACCGATGTGAGCTGCAGCGGCGCCAAGACCGACAACATGACGGCCGCCCAATCGGTGCTGCTGCTGGGCACCAACCCCCCGCAGTTCAACGCGCTGAGACCGGACACCGACCTGGTCACGCTGACCATCAGCGGTAATGACATCGGCTTCACCGAAATCGTGTACACCTGCGGCCGGGCCGCTACGCTCGACCCGCTCGGCAATCCGTGCCAGCGGGAGGCCACCGCCGGCGGCAGAGATCTGTACGCCGACCGTATCGCGGCGGCAGCGCCCAAGGTCGGGAAAGTGCTGGAGGGTATCCACCAGCGTTCCCCGCACGCCACGGTGCTGCTGGTGGGTTACCTGCGGATCTTGCCGCCCGCGGGCGGCTGCTACCCAGTGGTGCCCGTTGCCCGCGGTGACGTGCCGTATTTGGACAATTTTCAACAGCAGCTCACGGACATGCTGGCCAGCCAGGCCTTCCGCCACGACGCGTTCTTCGTCGACTCCTACGCCCGCTCGGCGGGCCACGACGCTTGCCAACCACCGGGGACGAAATGGGTGGAGGGTGTCGTGACGACCAGCCCGGCTGCCCCGGTGCATCCCAACGCCTTGGGCATGCGGGCGGTGGCCGGTTTCGCGCTGGACACCCTGAAGTACGTCAGCGCAAATGTGGGTTGAAAGTCGCCCGCCGCGCGGTGGCGAACCGGGGGCGACCGGTGAGATCGGCGTGATCGGCCACGTCGGTAAGCACTCGCCGCGCGGCCAGCTGCGCAGGGACGGCCATCGCGTGCGACTCGTCGTGTTCGATGGCGATGCTGCCGCCTTCACGAAGCAACCGGGTTCCGGTGCGTACCACATGAGGGATCACGGCGAGGCCGTCGGCACCGGCGAAGACGGCGGCGGGCGGGTCGTATAGAGCAACTTCGGGCGGCAGCCGCGCGCCCAGCGGCACGTACGGGGGGTTGCATAACACCAGGTGCGCCAGCCCATCCAGCGCAGTGAGCAGCCCGGAATCGGCGATGTCACCGGCGTAGAGCACCACTGGCGTGTCACCGGCAGCGGCACGCGCGTCGGCGTTGCGCCGCGCCCAGCTCAGCGCCACCGCGTCGCGCTCCACAGCGTGCACCTGCGCATCGGGCCTGGCGTGCGCCACGGCGAGCGCCAGCGCACCGCAACCGGTGCACAGATCGACCACCAGTGGCTTCGCGACGCCGTCGAGCGCGGCGAGCCCCCAGGCCAGCATGACCTCGGTCTCCGGGCGGGGGATGAACACGCCGGGACCGACCGCCACCTCGATGGCGCCCATCGCTGCGGTTCCAGTGAGGTACTGTAGCGGCACCCGCTCAGCACGCCGGGACACCAGCGTGCGCAGTGCCTCGACCACCGGCGGGTCAACCAGCGGAACCATCGGCAACCGCCCCCGCGGCACGCCGACGACGTGCGCGGCTAGAAGCTCGGCGTCCGCCCGCGGGGACGCGACTCCGGCGTCGGTGAGGATCCGTTCCGCCTCCAGCACTGCCAGGCGCAGTGGCTGCCTGGTCATGGTGTGCGCAGGCGCAGCTCACGGTCGGCGCTGACCAGCGCGTCCAGCACCCCGTCGAGATCCCCGTCAAGCACGGCATCGAGGTTGTAGGCCTTGTAGTTGACGCGGTGATCGGAGATCCGGTTCTCCGGGAAATTGTAGGTGCGCACCCGCTCGGAGCGGTCCACCGTGCGCACCTGCGACCGGCGCTGCTCGGAGGCCTCCTGTTGAGCCTTCTCCTCGGCCAGCGCCTGAAGCCGGGCCCGCAGCACCTCGGTCGCCCGGATCCGGTTCTGGATCTGAGACTTCTCGTTCTGGCACGACACCACGATCCCGGTCGGCAGGTGGGTGATGCGCACCGCGGAGTCGGTGGTATTGACGCTCTGCCCCCCGGGGCCTGAGGAGCGGTAAACGTCGATACGCAGATCCTTTTCATCGAGTTCGATCTCGACGTCGTCGGGTTCGGGATAGACCAGGACTCCTGCCGCTGAGGTGTGGATCCGCCCGGACGACTCGGTGACCGGTACGCGTTGCACCCGGTGTACCCCGCCCTCGAACTTCAACCGCTCCCATACGCCGGACTGATTCTGGGGCGCTTTGAGACTGATCGTGACGTCCTTGTAGCCGCCGAGGTCGGATTCGGTGGCATCGAGCACTTCCGCCTTCCAGCCGTGCCGCTCGGCGTAGTGCAGGTACATCCGCAGCAGGTCGGCGGCGAACAGCGCGGACTCCGCGCCGCCCTCCCCCGACTTGATCTCCATGACCACGTCGGAGTGGTCGTGCGGATCCCGCGGCAACAGCAGGTCGGCTAGCTCGGTTTCCAGGCGTGGGATCCGATCGGCGAGCGTGTCGGCCTCGGTGGCGAAGGCCGGGTCCTCGGCGGCCAGTTCGCGGGCCACCGCCATGTCGTTGCGCGCTTGATCCAGCTCGCGGACGACCCGCACGATCCGCGATAACTCCCCGTAGCGCCGGCCTACCTTGCGCGCCGCGTCGGGATCAGCGTGCAGCGAAGGATCGGCGAGCCGGCTCTCCAGCTCGGCGTGCTGATCCAGCAGCGCCTGAACCGCCGCGGTGTCCACTGCGACTCACCGATTCTTCACTCGATACTGCTGGTCACTTCTGGCGCTTGCCGTAGCGCTTCTCGAAACGCGCGACGCGGCCACCGGTGTCCAGAATCTTCTGCTTGCCCGTGTAGAAGGGGTGGCAGTTGGAGCACACCTCGACGTGAATCTGACCGTCGCGCTTGGTGCTGCGGGTGACGAAAGAGTTGCCGCAGCCGCAGGTGACCTGCGTCTCGACATACTGCGGGTGGATGCCCTGCTTCATGGATGTCCTCTCCTCATGGCCGCCGGGTCCCAGGTGCGGTGCGCGGGGGTGAACCGGAGCCGGACTGTGGGCCGTGACAGTGTGCCAGACGGGTGCCAGATGGCCCAACGGAAGATTCAACCCTGCACGCCACCGCGATGTTCCCGCGGTTACCACGGCTCGGGCGGGATCTCGGCGTATCGCTTGCGCAGAGTATCGATCACGGGGTGCTCGGCGGGGAACCGGATGCCATCGATGGCTATCACGGGGCGTAGCCCGACCGCGGCACTGGTGGCGAAGACGGCGTCCACCCCGGGTAACCCGGTCAGCGTGACCGGCGCGGTGCTGGCCTGCTCCCCCACTGCCTGGTTGATCAGCCTCATGGTCACTCCGGCCAGGCACGGCGCCTGCGGCCAGATAATCCGGTCGCCGGCGATGACGCCGATATTCGCGGTGGCCGCTTCGGAGATCTCGGTATCGGCACCGGTGAACAGCACATCATCGAAGCCGTTGCGCTGCGCGATGCGCCGCCGCCGCAACGAGCCGAACAGCCCCACATGTTTGACGGTCGGCAGCTCCCGGCAGTACTGGGCGGATGCCAGGCGCAGCGCGGGAAGCGGTCTGACCGCTGCCGGCCGGGTGGTGACGAGTAGGTGCGGCTGGGCGTCCGCGCCGATCCGCCCTAGTTGCAGCTGGGGGTCGAACACCGTCACCCGGACCACGACTGATGGGGGCGCTTCGGCCAGCGCGCGGCGAACCAGGCACCGGACCCAGTCGGGATCCAGGTGAGCATCGAAGATCTGGCGGCAGTCTCGCACCAGGCGTTCAAGGTGCAGTGACAAGCCCCGAACCCGCAGGTCGTCGACTCGCGCCGAGGTGTAGTGACCATAGTTGATCAGGGCCAGCGGGGTGAGCTGGTCAAGGTTGACCGGAACACCGTTCAGCTGCGCGGCGGGTCTCACGCCTGCCCCACTATCCCGAGCAGCGCCACGCGACGCACCGGACAGGAAGGCACGACACGCCAGGTTATTCCCCGTTGCCGGCGGCGGACTTCGAGACCGTCATCAGGAACTCGATGTTGGTCCGGGTCTTGCGCAGGCGATCGAGTACCAGGTCGATGGCCTGTTGGGACTCCAGACCGGACAGCACGCGCCGCAGCTTGTGGTGGATGGCCAGCTCGTCCGGGGACAGCAGCAGCTCCTCCTTGCGGGTACCGGAGGGATTGATGTCGATAGCCGGGAAGATCCGCTTGTCGGCGATCTTGCGGTCGAGCTTGAGCTCGGCGTTACCGGTTCCCTTGAACTCCTCGAAGATCACGGTGTCCATCGTCGACCCGGTTTCCACCAGCGCGGTCGCGAAGATGGTCAGGGAGCCGCCGTCTTCGATGTTGCGGGCCGCACCCAGGAACCGTTTCGGCGGGTACAGCGCGGTGGAGTCCACACCACCGGACAGGATCCGGCCGGATGCCGGTGCGGCCAGGTTGTAGGCCCGGCCCAGGCGGGTGATCGAATCGAGCAGCACCACGACGTCGTGGCCCATCTCCACCAGTCGCTTGGCCCGTTCGATGGCCAGCTCGGAGATCGTGGTGTGGTCCGACGGTGGGCGGTCGAAGGTCGAGGCGATGACCTCACCCTTCACCGAGCGCTGCATGTCGGTGACCTCCTCCGGCCGCTCGTCGACGAGTACGACCATGAGGTGGCATTCCGGGTTGTTTTTGGTGATCGCATTGGCGAGCGCCTGCAGGATCATCGTCTTGCCGGCCTTGGGCGGCGAGACGATCAACGCCCGCTGGCCCTTCCCGATCGGCATGATCAGGTCGATGACCCGGGTCGTCATCAAGTGCTGCTCGGTCTCCAGCCGAAGGCGCTCGTTGGGGTACAGCGGGGTCAGCTTGGTGAACTCCGGACGCTGCCTGGCCTGCTCGATGTCCAGGCCGTTAATGGTGTCGACCCGGACCAGGGGGTTGAACTTCTGCCGTTGTTGCTCCCCTTCACGAGGCTGGCGAACCGCACCGGTGATCGCGTCACCTCGACGCAGCCCGTACTTGCGCACCAGCGACAGGGACACGTACACATCGTTGGGCCCGGACAGGTACCCCGAGGTGCGCACGAACGCGTAGTTGTCGAGCACATCGAGGATCCCGGCGACGGGCAGCAGCACGTCGTCTTCACGGACCTCCAGCTCACCGCCGTCTCGGCGGTCGCCACCGCGATCGGTGCTGCGGTCACCCCGGTTGCGGCGGTTGCGGTCGCGGAAGCGCCGGCCCCGCCGGCGACCGGCCTCGTCGTCGTCGTCGCGTGAACCGTTCGGGCCGGCTGCGTTCTGATTGCCGTTACTTTGACCGCCCGGGGCTTGGTCACCCTGCACCCGATCGTTTTGGGTTCGATCGCTTTGGGTTCGATCGCTTTGGGTTCGATCGTTTTGGGCCTGGTCGATCGGGGATCGAGACGCGTCACCACCGCGGACCGGACGTCGCCGCCGGTTGCGTGACCGGTCTGCTCCGTCGGTGTCCCCGTCCTGCTGGTCCCGGCCTTGCTGAGGTTGGACCTGATCATGCTGCGCCGCGGCTGGTGGCTCTACGCGAGCCGGCTCGGCGGCTGCGGCGGGCGGCTGCTCGGCCGCAGTCTCCCCCGCATCTGTCGGTCGCGGGGCCTGCGGTGGAGTTCCGGCCTCGATCTTCCCCTGGGTCGGCGCCTGGGTCGGCGTTGACACACTTGCACCCTCGAGCGGGAGTTGTTCAGCGACGACCCGTCGCTGACCCGGGACGGTGCCCTGGCGCTCCTTGATCGCGGCGATCAGCTCGTTCTTGCGCATACCGGCGGTGTCCGAAAGGCCCAGCTGGCCGGCCAGCTGGCGCAGTTCAGCCATCACCATTCCGGACAGCCCGCCACGGCGACGCGGCGCCGTGCCGTTGTCCGAAGCCGGCCCAGAGGTCCCGGCTTGGTCGGCCGGGTGCTGGTCCGAAGATGCCGCAGCAGCAACCTCGCTGCCCAACACGTTGATTTCGCTCACGCAGGTCCTTCCTAACCGACCCGAGACGCGGCTCGGGCCAGCCTGTTCGCCATCCGGCGGTGTACCGACGGCGCCTAGGTCCTCATGCGGTGGGCTAGCCGGACCACCACATCACCGCCAAATCAGTGGTCAAGCCGACCGGCACGGGACATGTTCAACTGCGGCAAGGGTCTGGGTGCCAGCCTTCCCGCTACTACGTCGACCGGAGGGCGGGAGATCGATTGTTCGGGTGAGAGGGCCCCGAACGCGGCACCGGCGCCCGTGCACACGGTGTCTGAACTCCACCGAGCCTATCGGTCCACCGCGATACGAGCAACAACCGGCACGTAGTAGGTGGCTCACCCGCGCTCGACGATGGCACCAGCGCGTGCCACCTCAAGCCGGCATCGGCTGAAACCGGCGGTGATACCCCCGCCCGGCCCAAGCTGCGCTGGTAGCTCGCCGCTGACCGGCAACGCAAGCACCGCCGGCCCGGCCCCCGATACCGCAGCCGGCACGCCGGCCGTGCGCAACGCGTCCACCAACCGCCCGGACGCCGGGTATGCCGAGCGCCGGTAGGGCTGGTGTAGCCGATCTTCCGTGGCGGCCAGCAGCAGCTCCGGTGCCGCAGTCAACGCATGGACAAGCAGCGCGGCCCGGCCGGCGGTGAACGCCGCGTCGAGGTGCGGCACCTCGGCGGGCAGCAACCTGCGGGTGATCTCGGTTGCGGAGGCCTGTTCCGGCACGAATAACACGGGCGCCAGATCCGGATGGGGGTCCAGGCGGGTCGCCCGGAAAGACCCTCTCTCCTTCCAGGAGATCACCAGGCCGCCCAGCAAGCTCGCGCCGACGTTGTCGGCGTGCCCGTCAAACCCAGCTGCTAGGTCCAACACCGCCTCGTCCGGTTCCATTCCCGCCAGCGCGTAACCGGCCAGCACCCCGGCGACGGCGGCGGCCGCTGATGAACCCAGTCCCCGGGAGTGCGGGATGCGGTTGTAGCAGCGCAGCACCACACCGTCGGGCCGGTGACCGCACCGCTTGCTCGCCGCCCGCAGCGCCCGGACGACCAGGTTGCCCTCATCGGTGGGCACATGCCCGGCGCCCTCGCCGTATACCTCGATTCGCAATCCGGACGCAGCCGGCGTCACGTCGACCTCGTCATACAGCGCCAACGCCAACCCCAACGCGTCGAACCCCGGCCCCAGATTCGCCGTCGACGCCGGCACCCGCACCCGCATCAGCCCGCTCTCCCCCGCCCGACATGGAGACATATCGGGCTCACCAAGGGCCTGTTCACCCCGATATGTCTCCATGTCGGGGTGGGGGTGCGGTGCTGGGGGGATGCGCTAGGCAAGGGAGAGCGCGGTTGCGACGGCGGCGGGGTTGACGGGGATGGGGTTGGGGGTAGGGATGTCGCGCAGGGCGGTGTCGGGGTCTTTGAGACCGTGGCCGGTCACCGTGCAGACCACCACGCAACCGCGAGGCAGCCGGCCATCCTCGGCGACGCGCAGCAGGCCCGCCACCGCGGTAGCCGAGGCCGGTTCCACGAACACCCCTTCCTGCCCGGCCAGCAACCGGTAGGCGTCGAGGATCTGTTCGTCGGTGATCGCCTCGAACAGCCCGTCGGACTCCTCGCGGGCGCGGATGGCCCCGTCCCAGGACGCCGGGCTGCCGACGCGGATGGCAGTGGCGATGGTGTCGGGGTTGCGCACCGGCTCCCCGTACACCAACGGTGCGGCACCAGCAGCCTGAAAGCCGAACATCCGCGGCCGGCCGGCCACGACCCCGTCGGCGTGGTACTCCGTGTAACCCAGCCAGTAGGCGGTGATGTTGCCGGCGTTGCCGACCGGCAGGCAGTGCACGTCCGGAGCCTGCCCGAGCACGTCGCAGACCTCGAATGCGGCGCTTTTCTGCCCTTGCAGCCGTACCGGGTTCACCGAGTTCACCAGTGTCGTCACCGGGTAGTCGGCGGCGGTTTTACGGGCCAGCTCCAGGCAGTCGTCGAAGTTTCCGTCCACCGCCAGGATCCGGGCACCGTACGCGGTGGCCTGCGCGAGCTTGCCCAGCGCGATCTTCCCGCGGGGCACCAGTACCGCGCTGGGAATCCCGGCCCGGGCCGCGTAGGCGGCGGCCGAGGCGGCCGTATTGCCGGTCGAGGCGCACAACACCGCCTGCGTGCCGCGGGCCAGCGCCTCGGTCACCGCCATGGTCATCCCGCGGTCCTTGAAGGAGCCGGTGGGGTTGGCACCTTCGACCTTGAGCAGCACCTCGCAACCAGTGCGCAGCGACAGTGTGGGCGCAGGTAGCAGCGGGGTGCCGCCCTCCTGCAGGGTCACCACCCGGGAGCCGGGGCTGGTCCGGATCCGGTCCGGGTAAGCCTCGATCACTCCCGGCCACGAGCTGCGAGCCCCTAGCTGCAGCTTCACGTCACCTCGCCCTCCACCCGCATCACGCTGACCACGTCGCGGACCACGTCCAAACGGGCAAGCTTGTCCACAGTAGAGCGCAGCGCGGCGTCCGGCGCGGCATGCGTCACGATCACCAGGTTCGCCCCGTCGGGCACTTCCCCAGTGCTGCGGCCGGTCTGGCGCACCGCCATGATGGACACCTCGTGTTCGGCGAAGATCTGCGCTACCTGCGCCAGCACACCGGGACGATCGGCGACCTCAAGACTGATGTGGTAGCTGGTGGGGGTGTCCTCCATCGGCCTGATTGGTAGGTCGGCGTAGGCGGACTCGCGCGGCCCGTAGCCGCCCGCCACCCGGTTACGGGCGACGGCGACCAGGTCCCCGAGCACCGCGCTGGCGGTCGGAGCCCCGCCGGCGCCCTGGCCGTAGAACATCAGTGCCCCGGCGGCATCGGCCTCGACGAACACCGCGTTGAACGCCCCACCGACCGAGGCCAGCGGGTGCGAGCGCGGAATCATTGCCGGGTATACCCGCGCCGAGACCGACTCGGAGCCGGAGTCGTCGATCACCCGCTCGCAGATCGCCAGCAGTTTCACCGTGCGCCCCAGCTGCCGGGCCGCGATCACGTCCGAGGCGGACACCTCAGCGATGCCTTCGCGGTACACGTCAGCGCTGGTCACCCGGGTATGAAAGGCCAATGAGGCCAGGATTGCCGCCTTCGATGCGGCGTCGTAGCCGTCCACGTCGGCGGTCGGGTCGGCTTCGGCGTAGCCCAGCCTGCTGGCCTCCTCCAGGGTCTCGGCATAGCCGGCTCCGGAGGAGTCCATCGCGGACAGGATGAAGTTCGTGGTGCCGTTGACGATGCCGGTGACCCGGGTGATCCGGTCCCCGGCCAGCGACTCACGCAGCGGGCGCAACAGCGGGATCGCCCCGGCCACAGCCGCCTCGAAGTACAGGTCGGCGCCGGCGGCGTCAGCAGCGCTATACAACTCCGGCCCGCACTCGGCGAGCAGCGCCTTGTTGGCTGTCACCACGCCCCGCCCGGCGCGCAACGCATCCAGCAGCAGGGACCGGGCCGGGTCGATGCCTCCGATGACCTCGATCACGATGTCCACGCCATCCCGGCTGACCAGTTCGGCCGCGTCGGTGGTGAGCAGCTCGGCGGGTACCTCCGAATGCCGCCGCGGGCGCCGCACCGCCACCCCGACCAGCTGCACCGGGGCGCCGACCCGCGCGGCGATGTCGTCTGCCTGCTCGGTGAGCAGCCGCAGCACCTCCCGGCCGACGGTGCCGCAACCCAGCAGCGCGACGCCTATGGGTCGGCCCTGCGAGCAGGCCCCGGTAGGTCTACTCATGAGATCTCCAGGGACAGCAGATCGGCCATCGTCTCGCGGCGCAGCAGCAGGCGGTGTGTGCCCTCCCGGACAGCGACCACCGCCGGGCGAGGTAGCAGGTTGTACCGGCTGGACATGGAGTAGCAGTACGCACCGGTGCCGGCGACCGCCAGTAGGTCGCCCGGGGCAAGGTCGTCGGGCAGCCAGCAGTCCCGGACCACCACGTCACCGGACTCGCAGTGCTTGCCGACTACGCGGGACAGCGCGGCAGGCGCGTCGGACCAGCGGGATACCAGCCGGCAGTCATAAGTTGCGTCATACAGTGCGGTGCGCACGTTGTCGCTCATTCCGCCGTCCACTGAGATATAGCGCCGCTGTGCCGATGCCGCCACCGTCACCTCTTTGATGGTGCCCACCTCGTAGAGGGTCATCGTGCCAGGCCCGGCGATCGCCCGGCCCGGCTCGACGACCAGCTCAGGGGTGGGCATGCCGGCCGCCCGACAGCGGGCTTCCACGATGGCCAGCAGGTGCGCGGCCAGCGTGTCCGGTCGCGGCGGGTCGTCGTCTGCGGTGTAGGCAATTCCGAGCCCCCCGCCGAGATCCAGGGTGCCGACATCAGACAAGGCGTCGGCGCCGTGTTCGTCCCGGATCGATGCCAGCAGACCGACCATCCGGTGCGCCGCGAGTTCGAAGCCGTCCGCGTCGAAGATCTGCGAGCCGATGTGGCTGTGCAGGCCCACCAGGCGCAGCCCCTGGGATTTGAGCACTCGCCGGACAGCCTCTGCGGCATCTCCGGCCGCTAGCGAGAAGCCGAACTTCTGGTCTTCGTGCGCGGTGGCGATGAACTCGTGGGTATGTGCCTCGACCCCGACGGTCGCCCGGATCAGCACCGGTTGCACCACGGCGTGCCGGCGGGCGATGTCGTCCAGCCGGGCGATCTCCAGGAAGGAGTCGAGCACCACCGCGCCCACGCCGGCCGTCACGGCGGCGGTCAGCTCGTCGGCGGATTTATTGTTGCCGTGCATCGCGATCCGGGCCGCGGGGAATCCGGCGTGCAGCGCGAGCGCGAGCTCGGTACCGGTGCATACGTCGAGGCTGAGCCCTTGTTCGGCCACCCAGCGCGCCACTTCGGTGCACAGGAACGCTTTGGCCGCGTAGTGCACGCGGTGCGGGGCGCCGAAGGCGGCGGCGTGCTCGGCGCAGCGGGCCCGGAAGTCCGCTTCGTCGACGACGAACAGCGGCGTGCCGTATGCCTCGGCGAGGTCGCCGACCTCGATGCCGCCGAGTCGCACCGCACCGTCATCGCCGCGGTGCACCCTGCGGGGCCAGATCGCTGGGTGTAGCGCGTTCAATTCGGCGGCACCAGCCGGGCGCGGGCCGGCCGTGGAGGCCCGGGCCAGCACGTCGGCATGGCGCGGCCCGGCCGGGTGCGCTCTCACATCCGCTCCGGTGCGCTGACGCCGAGCAGGCTCAGGCCGTTGGCCAGCACCTGGCGAGTCGCCTCGCACAGCGCTAACCGGGCGGCGTGCAGTGGGCCGGGTTGCTCGTCGCCCAGCGGGAGCACCCGACACGTGCCGCAGAAGTTGTGGCCAGCGCCGGCGAGTTCTTCCAGGTAACGGGCCACCCGGTGCGGCTCGCGCAGCGCAGCGGCCGAGGTCACGATGCGGGGGAATTCACCCAGCGTGCGGATCAACTCACCTTCCCTGTGGTGGTCGAGCAGCCGGAGTTGCGCACCCGGGGAGCTGATCTCGAGATCGGCGGCATTGCGCGCCAGCGACGCCAGCCGGGCGTGTGCGTACTGTACGGCGAACACCGGGTTGTCGTCGGTCCGTTTCGACCAGACGTTGAGGTCGATGTCGATCGGCGAGGCATACGACCACCGGATCAGTGCGTAGCGCGCGGCGTCCACTCCGACTTCGTCGACGAGCTCCGCCATGGTGGTTCCCCGCTTGGTCGGCCGCCAGCCAGCGCCTCGGCGCACCATGTTCACCTGCGGCCCGGACAGCACCTCGACGGTGGCACGCTCGTCGCCCGGTGCGTCGTCGGGGGCTCGGCTGGCACTGGCGACGTCCCCGACGGCGTACTCCTGGACCACCGCAGCGCCCGCGAAGGCGAGGATCCGGCCCAGCGCGTCGCCGACCGCCGCCAAGCGAGCGTCATCAAGGTGCAGCGGACCGATCGGGTTCGCCGAGACGACCGTCAGGTTGATCCGCTGGCCCGCCAGCGCCTGACTAGAACCGAAGCGCTGCCCGGCAGCGAGCACCTGCGCGAGGATCTCGCCGTGCGCGTCGACCCCCAGCCACAGGTTGATCAGACCCGGACCGGCGACCTCGGCGGTGCGCACTCCGGGGCGCCGCGCCAGCTCCTGCGCCAGCCACCCGGCCAAGTCCCGGGGCACCACGCCGGCCTTCTTTCCCGCCTGCAATGCCACGTTGGTGGCGTAGTCACCGTGCTGCGGATCACGCGGGCGGTGGATCGTCACCGTGTCCGGCAGCGCGGCGGGGTCGAGACCATGGTCGGTCAGAACGCCGTTAGCGACGGATCGGACCAGGTCGGCGAGCGCGGCGGGAGTCACTCCTGTGAGTCTAGGGAGGTGTGACGGCTCGCTGGTGAAGGGAGTTTGATGGCCCGGGTTCACCCGGTGTTGACGCTGGGTCCCTACACTGGCGCCGCGGTCTGGCAGCAGACCCCATCGTGAGCGAGGACCAATCAGGAATGCCAAGCGGCAAGACCAGCAAGGCAGTGCGCACCGCGCGCCCGGTCGTCACGGCGACCAAACCCAAGCCGTGGGGAACGATAGCTGCGGTTGTCGCTGTCCTGGTGTTCGCGATCGGCATCTTCGGATACATGTTCACCCGGTACGAGGACCGCCGCGCCTTCACCCCGACCGCTGACAACCGGGACCCTTCGACGCACATCAAGGGCGTTGTCACGGAGAATTACGGTGCCGGTCGGGGTCATATCGGCCCGGACAAGCGGGTGGCCTACGACCACAGCCCTCCCTTCGGAGGTCCGCATGACGCGACGTGGGCGGCCTGCAACGGGGTGGTCTATGCGACGCCGGTCCGCAACGAGAACATGGTTCACGCCTTGGAGCATGGCGCGGTCTGGATCGCCTACAACCCGACCAGAATCACCGGGGCGGCACTGCAGTCACTGCGTGACCGCGTGCAGGGCTCGAACTACCTGATGCTGTCGCCCTATCCAGGCCTGGACGCGCCGATCTCCCTGCAGTCGTGGGGGCACCAACTCAAGGTGACCGACGCGGCCGACAAGCGGATCGACCACTTCATCCAGGCGCTGCGGCTCAACCAGTACACCTACCCCGAGATCGGGGCCAGCTGCGACGAGCTCACCGGTCTGTTTGACCCGGCGAAACCACCACCGTTCGTCGCCGCGCCGCCCGGTCCGGATGCCGTGCCATTGACCTTTTCCGGCGGCCGCGGTACAGGCCCGACTGACGGGACCGCACCGTCTGCACCCGGTGGCACCCCGCCCGCACCCGGTGGCTGAGCCGCGCTATGGCGGAGACGATCGTGCATGGCGAGGTAGGCGCTGGTAACGCCGAGGTGCCAATCTCCAGCAGGCGGCCGGCCCCTTGGATCCGGATGATGCTGGCTAGCGGCGCGGTGCTCGCTGTGCTGCTGCTCGGCGCGGCGCTGGGCACGGCGCTACCACTAGTAGGCGGGGTGTCGGCGCATTCCGAAGGCGGCCCGGTGGACGTCGGGTTCGCGCAGGACATGTCAGTGCACCACCGCCAGGCGGTTCTGATGGCGGGTCTGGCGCGGGACCGCAGCGCCGATCCCGCGCTCCGGTTGCTGGCCTTCGACATCGAAACCAACCAGCTCGAGCAGATCGGCCAGATGCAAGGCTGGCTCAGCCTGTGGAACGCCGCCGCATTGCCCACCGGCCGGTACATGACCTGGATGACGGGCGCCGACTCGATGCCCGGGATGGCGGGGATGGCACACGGCAGCGGATCGGCTGGCGTGGCAGCCATGCCGGGAATGGCCTCCCCCGCTGATCTGGACCGGCTCCGGGCCGCCAGCGGCGCCCAGTTCGACATGCTGTTCCTGCAGCTGATGCTGCGACATCACCAGGGCGGGGCACCGATGGCCCAGTACGCAGCCCAGTACGGCGAGATACCCCAAGTGCGCAACCTGGCGGAGAAAATGGTCGTCTCCCAGGGCGCTGAGAGCGAGTACATGGCCCAGCTGATCACCCAGCGCGGCGCGCAACCGTTACCTCCACCGCGCTGACCGACACCGCGTTGGGTGTGGACGATCGGTAGCGGTACCCTCTGCAGCTGGTCGGCCCCCGTAGCTCAGGGGATAGAGCACCGCCCTCCGGAGGCGGGAGCGCAGGTTCGAATCCTGCCGGGGGCGCCATGTTTGACCAGCGGCGATGTCCTGCAGTGATCGCTGTGCAGTAAGTCGTGGACTCATTCGTGGATTCAGTCACGCTACTCTGCGTCCATGGCTGGTCGCCCAAGCCGCTCTCGCGGCCACATCGAGACGCTTCCGTCCGGCAGTTTCCGGGCCAGGGTGTACGCGGGGATCGATCCACTGACCGGCAAGCGCCGGTACTTGGTGGAGACCGCTCCCAACCAGAAGGCAGCCGAGCGCGCGCTGACCAAGCTCCAGCGCCAGGTTGACGAAGACCGGCAGCCAAAGACAGTCATCACCGTTCGGCAGGCCATCACACAGTGGCTTGAGGTGGTCGAACTTGAGGCCACCACTCGCGAGCGGTACGACGACCTGATCCGCCTCTACATCTTGCCCACTCTCGGTGACATGTTGGCGAGCAAGCTCGATGCCGAACTGTTGGAGCGCTTCTATGCTCGACTGCATCGCTGCCGCGAGTTGTGCACGGGACGACCTCGCGCCGGGCATGTCTGCCGACCGCTTAGCACCAGCACCACCCGCAAGATCCACTACATCATCCGTGGCGCACTGGAACGCGCGGTGCGCTGGCAGCACTTGGGCGTGAATAAGGCCGCGATGGCCGTAGCGCCCTCGCCGAACCGGACTGAGCCCGACCCACCGAGCGCCAAAGAAGCGGCGGCACTGCTTAACGCAGCCTGGGCGGATCCGGAATGGGGTCTACTGCTCTGGCTGACGATGATCACCGGATCTCGCCGTGGTGAAGTATCGGCACTCAGGTGGCGCCATGTCGACTTTGACCGGGCGGCGCTCTGGGTCCACCGCAGCAACGCGCAGACCAAGGCCGGGATCACGGAGAAGGAGACCAAGACCGGGCAGCGCCGCAAGGTCGCACTCGACCCGCACACACTGAGCCTGCTCAAACAACATCGCAAGCTCTGGGAGCAACGCTGCGGTGACCTTGGTTGTGCACTCGATCCCGACGCGTTCGTGTTCTCTCCGGCTCCCGACGGCTCCACTCCACACGCCCCAAGGGCGATCAGTCAGCGATACCGCCGAATGGCGATCAAGCTCAAGCTGCGCAGTACCCGCATTCATTCTCTGCGCCACTACTCGGCAACCGAGCTGATCGCCGCTGGCGTCGATCTTCGTACCGTCGCCGGGCGGCTAGGACACGGCAGCGGCGGTGCGACCACGCTCAAGGTGTACGCGGCGTGGGTAGATGAGGCCGATCGGCGCGCTGCTACGACGATGGCGAGCATCATGCCAAGACCCGTTGCGATCCAGCAGGCGCGCGGACCATACGAGGAGATCGCCGCGTCGCTGCGCGACGACATCCGGACTGGTCGGCTCAAGCCCGGCGACCAACTGCCGACCGTCGCGGAACTCGCAGTAGCTCACACAGTCGCTGTCGGCACCGCCCACCGAGCAATGGCGCTACTCAAGGACGAACGGCTCATCGAGATCAGGCGGGGGCGCCGCGCCATCGTCGCTGCACCGGCTTAGCGGATGGTTGTGAGGAGGGTTGTGACCCGGCGGCGTTGGCGCACTGAGCTGACCTGCGTGGCAAGCCTTACGGCGTGGTCAGCGTGAGCGCGTGCTGCATCGCTCTCGCCGATGGCCGCGAGGGCGGTCGCCAAGTCGATGCGGAGTGCGGTCTCGGCACGGACGAACGACGGGTCAAGCCGGTCGAGTGCGTTGGTGAGGACGGCAGTGGCTTCGGGATCGCCGAAGCGAGCTAGCGCGTGCCCCGCCAGCGGGCAAGGTGCACGGGGTCAAGTGCGACGTAAGGCCGCTCGTCGGTTGGGCAGTCTGGCAGCAGCTCGGCCGCTTGGTCGAAGGCGTGCAGGCTTGCGGTCCGGTCGCCGTGGGCGGCGAGGGCTTCCCCGTGCGCGGCGGCAAGCCATGCCCGGAGGATGCGGGGTGCGGTCGCGTCGGCGCGGTGCCGGGCGGTGCGCAGGAGGCCGATGGCATCGCGGGTTGCTCCGGTGTCGATGAGGACGAATGCTTGCTCGGCGGCGGCATGGCTTTCATATGCTACGGAACCAGATTGTCCGGCAGCGGACCGGGATCGTTCGTAATATTGCCAGGAATCGGTGATGTCACCGAGGTCGAGCGCTTGCCATCCGGCCAGGGTGTACATTTCGGAGAGTAGCGCGGCGAGTGGTTCGCGAGCATCCGGAGCGAGACTGTGCGCGGTCAGGCGCTCCACTTGGCGGATTTTAACCTTGAGTTCGTCGCGGACGACAACGGCGCCGAGTTGGCGATCGAGCCGGCGGATAGCGTCGAGTTGCTGGTGCAGCAGTTCGATAGTTGACCGATCCACGCGGCGAGCGGCGTCGAGTAATTGGCGTAGCTCGGTGTTGGAATCTTCGGTCTCGGTCGTGACTGTATGTTTTGGTGACGCGAGAAGTGCGGTAATCGGCTCGCCGAGAAGGTGTTCAAGTAGCCGTGCGGTGGCTGGCCGTAGCGCGCCGGTCGGCTGGCCGCTGGCGAGTCGCTGAAGGTGGCGCAAGCTCAGGGTGCCGGGTTCGTGATGGTCGCGGGCGAAGGCTTCAGCGTGTCGCACGAATTCCTCGAAGGTCATGCGTCGCTGCCGGATGCGATGTTCGAGCAGGGTGCGTGGTGGCCGATCTGCCAAGGGTCCGGTTCACCTCCTCCGGCGGGCCTGTTTGTGGCGTGCGGGTGGCGGGTTGGTGTCGTTTCGCCGATACCACTTCTAGTTCACGATTATTTCAGCTCTTCACCGAGGTGAACGAGCGGGGAGTCCCGGCGCCGCGCCGCCCTAAGCCCACCGGGACTCCCCGTGTCACGGCCGGGTACGACACCCGCTGCGTTCCCGGCCGTGACACCCCAAGTGATCGATACGAGGTGGGAGCCGTGGAAGAGAAGGCCACACGCCCAGTAAGCGCGCCGATTTCCGACCGGCCGCTGGTCGAGCGGCGCCCGTCAAACGCTCCCGGCGGCTGGTCGGCACCACCGGATGCGAATCTCGCCGCCGAGGTTGCGGCGCTGGCGGACTTGTTGGCGGAGGTGGTGCGACTGGCCGGAGACAGCGCCGTCTTCCCTAGCCGGTGGGCGCAGGTCGCGGAGATGGCGCTGGAGCACGAGAGTGTGTGCGCCGCGCTGCGGGCCGATCCGCCACCGCTGAGCACCGAGCACATTATTGCCCAGCTCAACGAGCTGCGGGAGCTGATCGGGATCGGCTATGCCGGTCGCTGAGAGCCCGGAATTGGTGGCCGCGAAGCGGCTGCTTTACGCCGCGAAAGAGCAGGGATTCACCTTCCAGCGCATCGCGCCGGGCCCGGATGGGCCACTGCTCGGGGTGCGAGAAACTATCGAGTATAGGGACGTCTGCTATCTCGCTGGTTTCGGTGAGGGCTGCTCAGCGACTCGGGCCCGTAAATACAGCCTGATCGTGCCCGGCGGCCTGCCGGTGGTCGCCCGCGTCAGCGGGGACGCGCTGACGGTACTACATACCGTGGTGAGCGACTGGGCCCCGTGATGACGGCCCTGCGGAGTATTTGGATCACCTCTGTGACGGACCGTCTGGATCATGTGGTCGTGTCGGAGGCGATGGAAGCGGCGATGGCCACGGGACAGCGACCCGTGGCCGTATGCGGTGTTCACTTGCTGTCGGCCGCGCTGTGCGCGCCACCGCAGCGGCGGTGCCCGCATTGCCTGCGTTCTGAGCTGCCCGCGCAGCGGCAGGCCGATCGGCGGCGTCGCGCGCGCCACGCCCGTCCCACAGTGTGGCAGCGGTTGCGGGACCGAACCCGTCACGGCTGAGCGCGCCTCCCGATAAGGCCGTTTCCGGCGTCATTTGTGACGGGTGTGACGGGTTTGCAGCAACCCGTCACACCCGTCACACAAGCGGTCTTACCAGCTCAAGGCATAAGTGAACCCGTCACACTCACTGTGACGGGTTCACCTGGTTTGTGACGGGTTCGGGCGGAGGCTGTGACGGGTTTAGATCGGGTCGTCGCCGGACTCAGCGCCGTCTTGCAGAGCGGCGACGGCGGCCCGGATGTCGGCGATCAGGTAGCCGCGTGCTTGGCGGCTCGTGCCGTCGTTGACGGTGACCCGGCCGGGGCGGGGCCGGCACCCCAGCTCACCCATTTGCCGTCCGAATGCGGTGGGTTCGACGTCCAAGGCGTCGATCAGTTCAGCCGTAGGAACGAACTCCCGAGCATCCCCGTCCAGATCGGCGCCCAGGTACTCGACCACCGCGGCGAGCGGTTCGGGCAGATCCAGCATGGGCAGCGTTGGTGTTTCCTCGTCGTCGGTACTGGTGATCTGGACGGGAAGGCCGATGACGTCGGCCACCATGGCCGGATCGAGCGCGGGGGTTGACGCGGCGCCGATGGCGTGGCCGCTCAGCGTGCCCGCCGTCGCGCGCAGCGCCCGGCCGCGCTCGCACAGCGTGGTCCAATCATCGTTGGGCATATAGTCGGTGCGCACCATCATGGCCAACACATCGGCACCGGCCGCAGTATCGCCATCGGGGCGCAGAATTCCAACCCCTTTATGCGAGGGGAGCAGGCGGCTACTGTCCCATCCTCGGGTATTCATTTGCTCTCCTAGGATAATGTTACTATCCCGCCAGTCCATCACCCGGAGGGCGAACCGGGACCCGAGTACCGCGCGCAGCGCGGAGGGAATG
>DASUVX010000076.1:0-6209 GCA_036378735.1 Pseudonocardiaceae bacterium
CGCACTCGATGTGCGTCCTGGCCAGTGCGTGCTGGAGATCGGCACCGGAACCGGTTGGCACGCCGCGCTGCTGTCATACCTAGCCGGCGAGCACGGCGAGGTGGTCACGATCGAGGCCGATCCAGCACTGGCGCAAGCCGCCCAGCACGCGCTCACCACGGCCGGGTTCCACCCACTCGTGATCACCGGAGATGGCCTGGACGGGTATCCACCGGGTGCACCGTACGACCGGGTGATTTCCACCGCGGCGATCCGCGAGGTCGTGCCATCCGCATGGCTCAATCAGCTCGGGCCAGGAGGCCACCTGGTGACCCCCTGGGGAACGGATTGGTCCAACGGGGTCATGCTGACCGTCGACCTGGACCCCAACGGCATCGCTTGCGGCAGGTTCTCCGGCGACCTTGCTTTCATGCGGATCCGCAGCCAGCGCCGCTCGCTCTACGGCTGGTCCCCCGCATCCGATGACATCGCGCATGCCCAAATGAGAACCACCGACTGCCGCGGTCGTGATCTGGACCGGATGCTCAACCCGGACAAGGGCCTGTTCGGCATCGGTGCGCGACTGGCCTCGTGCTGCCTGATTATCAACTGGCACGAGCACGGCGAGCTGCACCACACGCTGGAGTTGGACGACGGAGTAACCCGATCATGGGCACAACTGGACGCCAACCTCAACGCCGTCGTTTTAGACGTTTCGAGCGGGGGTTGGTGGTCCTTGAAGAGCTACCAACGTGCCGGTCAGGGGTCGAGCTCGTGCGCTACCGCGCGGACGACTTCGCCGATGCGTTTGGTGGTGCGGCGGTCGGGGTAGCGGCCACGGCGCAGATCGGGTTGGACCCGCGACTCCAGCAGCCTGATCATGTCGTCGATCATGCCGTGCAGCTCCTCGGCGGGCCGGCGCCGGGCCTCGGCCACCGACGGTGGTGACTCCAGCAGTCGCACCGACAGCGCCTGCGGGCCGCGCCGCCCGTCGGCAACGCCGAACTCGACCCGCTGACCGGACTTGAGATCGGTCACTCCAGACGGGAGCGCGGTAGATCGCACATAGACGTCGGCACCCCCATCCTGGGTGACGAATCCGAAGCCCTTGCCCGCGTCGTACCACTTGACCTTGCCGGTCGGCACTGACCTCACCGTTCCCTCATGGAGTACCGCCTGCCGGGGTGCACGACCAGCAAGACGAACGCGCCCCGAACGCACCCGGGACGCGTGCATCCCAGCTTACGACTTCCGACCGATTTTCGGGCTGTTCCCGCCACATAGATCCGCCTTAGGCGTACTTCCGGCCGGCGAGGTGGGCCAGCCCGAGTAGCTGCACTGAGCGTTCCCGCATCTCTACCTTCCGAACCTTGCCGGTGACGGTCATCGGAAACTCCTCCACCAGGTGCACGTACCGCGGGATCTTGTAGTGCGCGAGCTTGCCAGCGGCGAAGTTCCGCAGTGCCTCGGCGGTGAGTTCCGGCGCACCCGGCCGCAACCGCACCCAGGCGCACAGTTCTTCGCCGTATCGTTCGTCGGGCACCCCGATCACCTGCGCATCCAGGATATCCGGGTGGGTGTAGAGGAACTCCTCGATTTCCCGCGGGTAGACGTTCTCCCCGCCGCGGATGACCAGGTCCTTGATCCGCCCGGTGATGTTGAGGTAGCCCTCGGCGTCCATCACCGCGAGGTCGCCGGTGTGCATCCAGCGGGCCTGGTCGATCACCTCGGCGGTCTGCTCGGGCTGCTCCCAGTAGCCGAGCATGACCGAGTACCCGCGGGTGCACAGCTCGCCGGGAGTTCCCCGCGGCACGGTCAGTCCGGTGTCCGGATCGATGATCTTCACTTCGAGGTGCGGGTGCACCCGGCCGACCGTGGACACTCGCCGCTCCAGCGTGTCGTCCGCCCGGGTCTGGGTGGACACCGGCGAGGTCTCGGTCATGCCGTAGCAGATGGTCACCTCGGTCATTCCCATCCGGTCCACGACCTGCTTCATCACCTCCACCGGGCAAGGCGAACCCGCCATGATCCCGGTGCGCAGCGAGGACAGATCGTAGGCGTCGAAGTCGGCGGTGGCGAGCATCGCGATGAACATGGTGGGCACCCCGTACAGCGAGGTGCACCGCTGCTGGGCGACCGCGGACAGGGTTGCCGCAGGGTCAAACGACGGCGCCGGATAGACCAGTGCCGCCCCGTGTGAGGTGGCCGCCAGGTTGCCCATCACCATGCCGAAACAGTGGTACAGCGGCACCGGCACGCAGATCCGATCCGCCTCGGTGTAGCCGCACAGCTCACCGACGAAGTAACCGTTGTTGAGGATGTTGTGGTGCGACAGGGTGGCGCCCTTGGGGAACCCGGTGGTGCCCGAGGTGTATTGGATGTTGATCGGGTCGTCCGAAGATAGTGTCGCCTGTTGATCGGCCAGCGCCGCTGGGTCAGCGTCGTGCACCGGTAGGGCATCCCACTCGGGGGAACTGATCAGCACCACGCGGTGCAGCTCGGGGCAGCCGGGGCGCACTTGCTCGATCATCGCGGCGAAGTCGGCGGTCTTGAACGACGTCGCTGCGATCAGCAGCCGGATCCCGGCTTGGTTGAGCACATACTCCAGTTCACTGGTCCGGTACGCCGGGTTGATGTTGACCAGGATTGCACCGATCTTCGCGGTGGCGTACTGGGTGAACAGCCACTCCGCGCAGTTTGGCGCCCAGATACCGACCCGGTCCCGCTTGCCGATCCCGGCAGCCAGCAGCCCGTGCGCCAGCGCGTCGATTTCCGCTCGCAGCTGCGCATACGTCCAGCGGCGCCGGCTCGCGCAGTCGATCAGTGCGTCTCGGTCGGGCCATCGCGTGGCTGCCCGATCGAAGTTGTCCCCGATCGTGTCCCCCAGCAAAGACACGCTCGACACTCCCGACACATAGGACGCCAGCGATCTCATGGATGTGTGTGCACCTTTCTCCCCGCCAGTGCACAGTCTCTCGAATGCAAAGCCACCTTCCTACCCCTTCACGGCCGCGACCCAGGATCGCGCAGTCTGGATGCAGACTGCTGTTTTCAGGGCGCGGAAACAGCGGTCTGCATCCAGACTGCGAAAGGGTGGGCACACGAGGTCAGGCGTGCCTGGAGTAGACGGCGATCTCGGCGGCTTTGACGACGAACCAGACTCCGGCGCCGGCGTGCAGGCCGAGTTCGACGGCAGCGGCGGGAGTGATGTCCGCGGCGAGGCCCCCGGTGCCGCGCACTCGGACCAGGGTGCCGTTGGGCTCGATGACTTCGACCCGGTCTTGGATCACATTGCGGGGACTGCCCTTCGGGGGATCGACGTATACCGCCACCGCGGCGGGCGTGAACACCGCGACTGCCGCGGTACCCACGCCCGGCGATCCCTTCAAGCCGGATAGCTCGGTACCGTCGTGCGCCAGCAATCCGGACGCCGTCGCGGTGCCGGTGACCAGGTTCAACCCGGCCAACCGTGCGGCGAAGGTGCTCCGCGGCCGGGTGAGCACTTCCCGCGTCGGGCCTTCCTCCACCACGCGGCCACCGTCGAGCACCAGCACCCGGTCGGCGAGCATCAACGCGTCGATCACCTGGTGGGTCACGATGAGGGCGACCCGGTCGGCTAGCACCGTTTGCAGCAGCGACCGCAACGCAGGAGCGAACTCCACATCCACCGCGGACAGCGGCTCATCCAGCAGCAGCAGCTCGGGCTCGGAGGCCAGCGCTCGGGCCAGCGCGACGCGCTGCGCCTGCCCGCCGGACAGCCTCCCGGGGCGCCGGTTGGCGAACTGCGTCGCATCGACCTCGGTGAGGTGCCGCAGTGCCGCCTGCCGAGCGTCTCGCCGGCCGGCGCCGGTAGCCAGTGGACCGAACGCGACATTGTCCAGCACCGACAGGTGCGGGAACAGCAGCGGCTGCTGGGCCAGCAAGCCGATGCGCCGCCGGTGTGGCGGCAGTATTACCCCTGCTGCGGTATCGGTGAGGACTCGGCCACCGAGGGCAACGCGCCCGCGGTCCGGACGTAGCAGTCCGGCGACCGCGGAGAGCAGGGTGGATTTGCCCGAACCATTGCGTCCCAGGACGGCGACCACCTCGCCGGGCGCCACGTGCACCGCCACGTCCAGGGTGAACTCGCCACGTCGAACCACCACCTCGGCGTGCAGCACGGCAGCTCACCGCAACCCTTCCACCGAGCGCGGCCGGCCCACCACGATCACCACGATGGCTACCACGACGAGCAGCAGCGAGAGCGCGATCGCCCCGTCGGCGTCCACTTCGCGTTGCAGGTAGACCTCCAGAGGCAGCGTTCTGGTCACGCCTTGCAGGCTGCCGGCGAAGGCGATGGTGGCCCCGAACTCTCCCAGGCAGCGAGCGAAACTAAGCACGGTGCCGGACCCGAGACCGGGTAACGCCAGCGGGACGGTGATCCGCCGGAACACCGTCCATGGTCTCGCGCCGAGGGTCGCCGCGATCGACTCGTAGCGGTCTGTCCCGGTACGCAGCGCACCTTCCAGGCTCACCACCAGAAACGGCATCGCGACAAAGGTCTGCGCCAGGACCACCGCGGTGGTGGTGAACGGGATGCGCACGCCGAAGGCCAGGTCCAGGACGTATCCGGCGAACCCGCTGACGCCCAGCAGGTACAGCAACGCCAGGCCGCCGACAACCGGTGGCAGCACGAGGGGAAGCAGGACCACCGAGCGCAGCAGTCGAAGCCCCGGAACTGTTCCCCGCGCCAGCACGACCGCCAGTGGCCCACCGAGCACGACACACAGCAGTGTGGACACCGCCGCGGTGCGCAGCGAGAGTTCCAGCGCGGCCAGCGCGGATTGGCTGGTGATCAGCGCGCCGAACCGGGTCCACGGCGCGCGCACGACCAGCCCGATCACCGGCAGCACGATCAGCCCGAGAGCCGCCACTGCAGGCAGCCACAACACCCCGGGCAATGCCGATGCTCGACCCCGCAAGCGGGTCTTCGGCGCCGATGCTCGACCCCGCAAGCGGGTCTTCGGCCAGGTGTGCACGGTGTGCGGATTTCTGGTCTGGGTCACGCGGGGTTGCGGGTGGGCCCGGCGCAGGTCAAGCAGCGCCGAAGCCGGCGGTGGCGAATTGTTGCTGCGCCGCGGGGCTATGGATGAAGGTCACGAAGGCCTCCGCGAGCTGGGCGTGCGGAGCATTCTTGATCGCGGCGATCGGGTAGATGTTGACGGCCTGCCTCGCCTCCGGGAAGTTGATCTCCTGGACCTTCCCGCCGGCAGTGCGGGCGTCGGTGACGTAGACCAGCCCGGCGTCGGCGACGCCGGTCTCGACCTTCGACAGCACCGACAGCACATCCTGCTCCTCGCTGGCCGGGCTGAGTTTGACGTTGGTGGCCTTCTCAATCTTTGTGGTGGCGGCCCCACAGGGCACCTGCGGGGCGCACACGACCTCGGTGACGCCGGGCTTGGCCAGGTCGGCGAAGGAGTGGATGTTCTTCGGATTGCCCGGGGGCACCACGATGGTGAGCACGTTGGTGACGAACGGCCTCGGCGTGCCGGCGACTCTGCCCTTACCTTCGACGACCTTCATCTGCGCCTCATTGGCCGAGGCGAACACGTCCGCGGGCGCGCCGTTGACGATCTGCTGGGCCAGATCGGATGAACCGCCGAAGCTGAACCGCAGATCCGCGCCCGGATTGGCGGCCTCGAACTGCGGTTTCAACTTGGTGAACACGTCCGTGAGAGAGGCCGCAGCGAGCACCGTGACCGGTACTCGCTGCTGGCCGGCCGGTTGACTACCACCGCAGCCTGCGAGCGCGAGCCCGGCCGCCAGCACGACCGTCACCAACCGCTTCATGCACGTCCTCCTGGGGTCTCGACCATCACCTGGGTCGACTTCACGACAGCCACCGCGAGCACCCCCGGCACGAGCCCCAGTTCTCTTACTGCTTCGCTGCTCATCAGCGAGACCACCCGGTGTGGCCCGCATTGGATTTCCACCTGTGCCATCACCTGGTCGGTGATCACCTCGGTGACCAGCCCGACGAAGCGATTGCGGGCCGAGCGGTCCACCATCGACGGGTCGGGTGTGGCGTGCGCCTGCGACTTGGCGAATGCCGCCAGTTCCACCCCGTCCACCGCCTTGCGGCCACCGGCGTCGCGGATCGCGGTCAACTGCCCGGAATCCGCCCACCGCCGAACGGTGTCATCGCTTACGCCAAACAGCTCAGCAACCTCGGCCATCCGATAGTGCGGCAC